>JAWPML010000001.1:3900000-4200000 GCA_033344915.1 Acidimicrobiales bacterium | reverse complement strand
AACCTGCTGACCGTCATCGCTGCTCCCGCCCGGGGGTCCGGCCGAGCGCCGGGACGAAGCGGCCGACCCGAGACGCGTAGCCCCCGTAGACGTCGCCATGAAGTCGGTGCAGGTGTGGTTCCTCGACGAAGCGGACCTGGAGCTCGATCGCGACCACCAGGCAGACCACAGCCAAGACCCCGATGACGTTGGGGACCATGGCGGTGAAGCCCGCAGCGGTGAAGATCATGGCGGTGAAGATCGGGTTGCGGACCAGTGAGAACACGCCTCCTGTTACCAGTCCGGTGACCTCGGTCCGATCGATACCGATCCGCCATTCACTGCCCATGCCCAGCTGCGCCAGGTACGTCGCCCCGATCCCGGCTATTGAGACTACGAGGCCCACGACCGGGACGAGGTCGTTGTCAGTGAGCGGGTCGATACCGACCATGGCCGCGACTGGGGCGGCGATGGCTCCGGCAAAGGCAACCACCAGCAGCAGGTAGGCGGCCCGCTCGATCCCGGATGCGTCTTCGGCGAACGCTCCGGGTCGGATGCCCGAGTCCCCCGTCGCGCGTTTCTGCACGACCGAGCGAACGATGAATACGACCACAAACCAGACGGCGAGGAGCGCAAGCGCAATGGTGTTCATGCCGTCGGGTCCTGTTGAGGGTCGCGGTAGTTCAGCAGGCGTAGCGCGTTGGCGACGACGACGAGCGTGCTGCCTTCGTGTGCGATGACAGCGATGCTGATGCCGACGCCGGCGATGGTGAGCGGGATAAGGACGGCGACGACGCCGAGGCTGAAGTAGAGGTTCTGTTTGATGGTGCGGCTGGCTCGGCGGGCGAGGCCGACGGCGGTGGGCAGTCCGGCGAGGCGGTCGGCGAGCAGAGCGATGTCGGCGGTTTCAAGGGCGACGTCGCTGCCGGCGGCGCCCATGGCGATGCCGACGTTGGCGGCCGCGAGTGCGGGGGCGTCGTTTACGCCGTCGCCGACCATGGCGACCCCGTCGGCGGCGGCGAGTCCGTTGACGGCGTCGACTTTGTCGGCAGGCAGGAGCCCCCCGTTGGCTTCGGTGATGCCGACATGGGACGCGACGGCGGTCGCGACGCGTTGGTTGTCGCCCGACAGCATCACGATCCGGTCGATACCAAGCGCTCGCAGCGCTTCGATCGCACGCCCGGCGTCGTCGCGAGGCGTGTCCATAACACCCAACACCCCCAGGAAGCGGGGCCCGTGGGCCACGATCATGGTGGTGCGGCCGCGTGATTCAAGCACGTCTTGGGTGGTGCGGATGCCGTCGGGGACATCCGTGCCTTCGAAGAGCGCGAGGTTGCCGATCTTGACGGTTTCGCCGTCGACGGTGGCGGTGATGCCCTTGCCGTTGACTGCGGTGACGTCAGTGGCGGTTGGGATGCGCTCGTCGTCGAGTCGGGGTTCGATGCCGTTGGTGATGGCCCGAGCGATGGGGTGATCGCTGAGTCGCTCGACCGCGAGCGCGATACTCAGCAGATCGCCTTCGGCTTCGGGGTCGGAGGGTTTGATGTCGGTGAGGCGTGGGCGTCCTTCGGTGAGGGTGCCGGTCTTGTCGAAAGCGATGGCGTCGACGGTGCCGAGCGCCTCGAGCGGTCCGCCGCCCTTGACCAGGATGCCGGCGCGTGCGGCTCGGGCGATTGCGGCCAACACGGCGCTGGGGGTGGCGATGGCGAGCGCGCACGGGCTGGCGGCCACCAGGACGGCCATGGCCCGGGCGAAGGAATCAGTGAACGCCTCCCCGGCCAGCGGCGGCACAACCAACAGCACGGCGACCAGGGCCAGAACCGAGGGGACGAAGACTCGGACGATGCGTTTGGTAAACCGCTGGGTGGGCGAGATCTGCGTTTCGGCCTCTGCGACGAGTTGGACCACGCGGGCGAGCGTCGAGTCGGCGGCGACACGCAGCACCATGACTTCGATCGCGCCTGGCCCGTTCAGGGTCCCGGCAAAGGTTCGATGCCGCGCTTCGATGGTGTCGACCCCGGCGAGCGCGTCGGTGGGGTCAGCGATGGCGGTCTTGTCGACAGGGACCGATTCGCCGGTGACCGGGGACTCGTCGATGGCCGTCTCGCCGGCGACGATCACCCCATCGGCGGGGATCCGCTCGTTGGGCCGCACGACCACTACATCCCCAACGACGAGATCAGTGACCGGGATTTCGGCTTCGGGGTTCTCTCGTCGGCGCGCCGTTGCGGGGGCCAGGTCGCCGAGCGCTTCGATGGCACTGCGGGCCCGGTTCATGGCGTAGCCCTCGAGGGCATGTCCCAAGGAAAACAACACCAGCAGGAGCGCCGAGTCCGACCAGTGCCCGATAAACGCGGCCCCCACCGCGGCGATCAGCATCAACTGGTCGATGTCGAACACGCGAGATCGCACCGACAACCAGGCATCGCGGGCAACGAAGAGACCGGTCACCACCGCAGCTACGACATAGAGGACCGTGACCGAGGCGTCGAGGTCGCTGAACCAATCCAGGCCCCGCGCCACCAGGTAGACCACCAACGACACCAGGGCAGCACCCAACTCGACCCGACTCGCGCCATGGCCATGGTCATGCCCGTCATCGGAGTCATGGTCATCTTCATCGTCGTGATCCGGATCGGGCCCCTGCGGAGCCGACCGGGAGCGTGGAGCCAAGTGTCGGAGCGCGACGTGGATGGCAGCTTCGTCGGTTGCTGCCTTGTCGTACTCGACGCGCGCCAAGCCTTCGACTGTCACCGCGGCATCGACCACACCGACGGCCGACCGGAGCTGCGCAGTCAGCGCCGCCGCCCGGCTCGTGTTGCCCACTCCATCCACCCGTCCGACGACATGCCCATATCGGCCGTCGATGCTGGCGCCCGTAGCGCGGACTCGGTCCGTGAGGCGCTGGATCGAGACCGCCCCCGAAGCGAGATGAAGACACAGCGTCGCCGAGCCAACGGGCGCGGAACCATCAGCGGCGGTGTCGTCGACAATGACGTGCACCGAGTCGACACCGTCGAGGCGCTGCAACGAGTTGACCAGGTCGGCCACACAGCGGTCCTGCGCGTCGTGCGCGTGCGGAAGCACTACATCGAGATCGAGCTGAAGGTTCTCGCTCACTCGACGTCCTCCCCGCTCCGTTGGCCCGGTGCGGAGCCGGCCGCCAGATAGACGGCTCCCGCCCATGCTTCCTCGTACACGACGTCGATGGCGTGGGCATCGATGGCTTCCCACGGCCGGAGTGACCGGTAGGCCTCGGAGACTCCGAACGGGCGACTCAGCGCCGATCCCACCCGCACCACCCACTCCGGCCAGCGCTCGGGATCGCGCAAGCCGTTGACGGCGATACGGCCTCCGGGGGGCAGCTGCTCGGCAAGCCGTGCGATCACCTCGTCGTAGTCGGGCAGCATCTCCATCGCATACGACGACACCACCGCATCAGTGCCAGAGGGCAGGTCGAAGGCCGCCATGTCGGCCTCGATCAGCTCCACGTTGTTCGAGCCCACGGCGGAGACTCGCCGCCGGGCCCGTTCGAGCATCCCGGGCGACAGGTCCACCCCCACCACGGTCCCGGCTTGGCCAACCGCAGCGGCAAGCTTCGGCAGGTTGCGGCCGGTGCCGGTACCCAAGTCCACGACCGTGTCGCCGGGTTGGAGGCGAAGCTCCTCGATGGCCTGCTCGGCGAGTCCTTTCGACCCGAACCAGCCGTAGGGACTCGACAGCAAGTCATAGACCGGGGCCAGCCGGTCATAGAGACTGCGCACCTCTGACGGCTCCAGTACCTCCGCCGCCGGTTCAGCATCGGCGTTGGCGAGCACGTCGGCCAGATCCTCGCGAACGGGTACCGGAGCAAAGGCCGACACATCGGATCGGCCCGAGTTCCCGGCTGGATAGCGGCCCGTCAGTGACCCCGGGACGGCGACCAGCAGCCGGAAGAGCTGCCCCGCGATCTCACCGGCATCTCGGGTCCGCCAGCCCACACCGAGCATCGAGCCGTGCACACGCAGATGAGACCGCGCCCAGGGCTGGGACAGCACGTGCGCGTCACCGAGCCTCTCCCACGCGGCCTCGACCTCTCCCGCACGCACGCGATGGCGTGCGTCTGCGGTGAGCTCGTCGATACGTTGATCGATCGGTTGCGGTGCTCGCCACCTCACCGTTCGCCGTCCTCGCCATGGGCGACGTGTTCGCGCGATAGATCCAACAGCAGACGGACGTGGGCGTCGTCGAGGCGGTAAATGATGTTGCGCCCATCTCGGCGATTCCGCACCACTGCTGCTGACCGCAGCAAGCGCATCGCCTGAGACACCTTCGTCTCGGAGGTGTCCACCACTGCGGCAATGTCACACACGCACAATTCGCCGGCCTCCAACAAGGCGTACAAGATCCGCACCCGCGTCGGATCGCCCAACAGTCGGAACATCTCGGCCAACGCGGCAGCTTCGTCGACGTCCACCAGCGATTCCGCCACCGCCGCAACCCGGCTGGCGTCCACACGGCGCTCGGCACACCTCTCGACGTCCGTATTTACCTTCATATCTGTGAAGGTATGTTGTCTTCCGGTGAAAGTCAATGATGGCTGAGGGAAGCTTGTTGCGACACTGTGTAATAGTAGTCGAGAAGCATCGAAGGAAGGATGGAGCGACGGCGATGAGTTCATCACTGAACCGGGAGCACCCCTCGGAAGGTCAGTTGCGGGTCGCTCGCACCCAGCGCCGGCTTCTCGATTCGCTGCTGTCGCCCGAACGCCCGGACCACCTCGTCGCCGATCCGGGCTTCGGTGCCGGGGTTCAGGAGTTGATCGACGCCGGGTTGGCGGTCGAACGGGTCGGTTCCAACGGTGCGCCAGGTCGTGTCCGCTTGACAAACTGCGGGTTGGCGGCCGCGCTGGCGATCCTCGACGATGCACGGTGACGACCGGCCGCATCGCCGAAGTCACGAAGGAACGCAGCACCATGCGTGAGAGCATCCTTCGTCGTGTTCGTAGTGGCCGCGCCGGTGTCGACCTCGGCCGGTCCGCCATGACCCTCTGGAGAAACATTGACGACAACCGACGTTGACCGCTCCGATGCATCGCCGCCGGCGCTCGATCACGAAGCTCGCGTCTCGGGTCTGCGCCGGCTGCTGCCGACGACGCCCGGTCAGCGCATGGTCGGGGTCATCGCGCTCATGTTTCTCGCCGGCAGTATCGGCTACTTCATCGGAGTACGCGAGGGCGACTCCCCGCCGGGCGACTCCGCCGATGTCGGGTTCCTCTATGACATGTCGGCGCATCATGAACAGGCGGTGCAGCTCTCGATGATCCAGCTGGCCAACGGGTCCGAGCCGTCGGTCCATGCGTTCGCCCGCGAGATCATCCGATCACAGTCCTACGAGATCGGCCTTATGCAGATGCGACTCGGCATGTGGGGATTCGATCCCGCGTCGCGCGAGCAAGAGCCAATGGCATGGATGGGGATGTCGGTTCCCAGCACCGACGCGATGCCCGGCATGGCCGATGCCGCAGAACTCGAGACCTTCCGCGACGCCCAGGGCCCCGAGACCGATGCGCTGTTCTTGGCCTTGATGAGCGATCACCATGCCGGCGGCGTGGCCATGGCCCAGGACGCTGCGAGCCGTGCCGAAGACGCCTGGGTCGTCGACACCGCAGAACGGATGGCGCGCATCCAAGCCTCGGAGATCGCCGAGATGGAATTCGCCCGCGAAGCAGCCGGACTGCCCTCGTCACCGGCCGGATTCGTTGCCGACTTCGGACCCGACGCAGCAGACATGGGTGAGATGGACATGGACCCATCGCAGTCGGACATGGACAACGACGACGGCGGCTGAGCTGTCGCCCACTGCCTGACGTCACGAGCTGCGGGGCCCGACGATGCCAGACTTGCGACGAACCACTCGGGCGAAGGTCAGCACGGCGACGCCGGCGATCACCATGCCCGCAGCGACGACGGCCGTGCGCCACCGGGGCTCGCTCTGGGCCCCAGAGTTGAGCTCGTGTTCGAAGGTGACTGCGTCGCCGGCGACCACGATGCGAACCGTGATCAACCACGCCTCCTCACCCAGCTCGGGCAGGAGGACCTGGTAGGCACCGCCGAGTTCGTTGCCGACCAGCGGTCCGACTTGTCTCGTTTCGCTAACGGCATTCACCTCGACCCTGGCCCCCCGTACCGGGAGTCCAGTGGACGGATCGTTGACAACGACTGTGTACAGCAGGTCGGTCCCCGCGATCTCCTCGTCGAACGCCTCCACGGCAAAGGGCCCGACGTCGCCGGAGAACTCCGGATCGCCGTGGGCCGCGGCCGGCAACGCACCACCGAGCCCGACCCCGATGACCAGGGCCAGTGCGCCAAGGCACCGGCGAAGCGCGACGGTCATAGCTGTGTCGTGGCCAACGCGACGACAGCGACCACACAGGCGATCGAGATCCGGTACCAGCCGAAGATCGACAGCGGTCGACGTTGGAGGTAGGCGACCATCCACGTCACCGCCAACCACGCGGTGACCGCCGCAGCAGCGACCCCGACAATACTGCTACGCCACCCGAAGGTGGCTGTGATTGCGTCGCCACCGCTGAGCAACTCATAGCCGGTGGCGGCCGAGAGTGTGACCAATCCCAACAAGAAGCTGAACTCCACTGCGGCAGGAAGACCCATGCCAACCGCCAGCGCCGCGATGATCGTGATCAGGCTGCGGCTCGTTCCCGGCCACAGCGCCAGGACCTGGGCCGCACCGATGATCGCCGCGGCCCCGATGGACAGCTCCTCGAGCGGACGGGTGGCCGATGTGGTGGTGAGTCGTGGCCACAAGAGCGCCAAGCCGCCGACAACCCACGCGGCCAAGATGGGCCAGGTACTGAAGAGATTGTTCTTGATGGCATCACCCGCCACCAACCCCACCACCGCGGCCGGCACGAACGCGGTGAGGATCGCGAGCGCCAGTCGCCGCCCTGCCCGGTCGAATCCGAGCACGCCTCGAGCGAGCGTGACGACGCGGCGACGATACAAGCCGAGCACGGCGGCAATCGCGCCGACCTGGATGACGATCGCATACGAGTCAGCGGCGGTTTTGCCCTCCGGCGTGCTGGTGAGACCAAGGAGAACTTCGGTGATCGCAAGGTGAGCCGTGGAGCTGACAGGGAGGTACTCGGTCACCCCCTCGATCATCCCGAGCACCAGCGCCTCGCTCGTGGAGAGCTCCGCGTCCCCGGCCTCGGCGGCCGCGCTCGCCGCTACAGCCACGAGTACACCGATGACCAACGCTCCCACGCACCATCGCCGGACCGTTCGATGGCCGGCGGGGCCTTCACGTCGCGCCAGCGCTCTGCTCGCGATCGAGTTTCGCTGCTGTACCAAAGGATCCGACCGTCTACCACGCAGGGGGTGTTGTGCTACTGACTGTAGCATGTTGCGCGATGTGTGCTCTCGACCTCCGATCGAACGCCGGAGCTCCAGCCGGCGACCGCCGGTGGTGAGTCGCTCGCTGCGACACCTCTTGCCGGTCTCGGACCCCAACCACGCGACAGGGGCGAGGATGTGGCCGGCGTGGCTGGCATTTGTGGGCTGGGTGTCGGCCGTGTCGCTCGCCGCGTTCGGCTCGACGGTCGCGATCGTCGCTGGTTCGACTGCGGACGGCAGCGTCTCACTGCTGTTGAGCCAAGTCGGACTGTGGACCGGTTTCGTGGCAACCGCGGTCGTGGCCAGTCGTCGTTTCGGCTCGGGCGACGTCCGAGCCGACTTCGGGTTCGCTATCACGTTCGCCGACATCGCGAAGTCGATGCTGATCGGTGTGGCCGTGCAGGTTCTCGTCGTTCCCGGGATCTATCTCCCGCTGATTGCAGCGGGTGTGGAGCTGGACATCTCCGGGCCCGCAGAGACGCTCTTCCGAGACGTCTCGGGTCTCGAGAAGTTCGCCATTGCGGCAGGGGTGATCGCCGTTGCGCCGGTAGCAGAGGAGCTGCTGTTTCGCGGTGTCCTTCTGGGTGGGCTGATCCAGAGCATCGGCGATCGGGGCGCAGTGTGGGTGAGCGCGGTCGTGTTTGCCGCGAGCCACTTCCAGATGGTGCAGTTCCCGGGCCTGTTGGCCATCGGGTTGGCGTTGGCGTGGCTGGCTCGGCGCACCGGCGGCTTGGCGGCACCGATCTGGGCCCACGCCGCCTTCAACGCCACCACTGTTGCTTTCCTCTGGTGAGTCACGGCGATCGCGCCACAAGCGCCACAGCCCCGAGTACCAAACTGCGACAGACTGTACGATTTGGTTCCATGTTCACTCATCAGTTCACGCTTCCCGGCTGGTTCCGGTGACGGGTCTCGACGTGCTCGCGGTAGCGGTTGGTAGCACGGTCGGGGCTGCCTTGGGAGTGCGGGCATGGCGGCAGGTCCCCGATAACCGTGCTGATCGTGTCGCTGCCGAGGGTGAGTCCGCGCAGGAGCGGGATCTGCACCAGCAGTGCGACTCGATCATCGTGCGTCTGACCCGACGTGCCGACGAGGGCTCCGTAGATCGGCTGTCCCTCGATCGGGCCCACTTCTTTCACGACATCGCCACTCGCGCCGGCTGTCCTTCTGAGCGGAGCGCGGCCCGAAGCGAGCTAGTGGCGATAGAGAAGGCGACTTCCCACAACGAATCGTGTGGCTCGTGAAGCGTCTCGCCCTGCTTGTCGGGTGTTGTGCGGTCAGCGTCGCGTGCGGCACCGGTGCCGAATCCGGCCCCGGTCCGTCGCAGGAGCTGATCGCCGCTGTGGCCAGCTTCGATGTGAGCCCCGAGCGCACCGAACGCTTCATCGTGGGGCTGTTCGCCCGTGATCGAGGCGACGTCGCTCTGGGTGACATCGAGCTGAGCTTCGCACACCGGGACGGACCGACCGGCGAATCGGAGCCGTCGAGCGGATCAGATCCTGTCGTAGCACCCGCCCCCACCTCTGCACGGTTCCTCCCGATTCCAGGCACAGAGCAGGTGACCGGCGACGAACCGACCTTCGCCCCTCCCGCCGGCGTACGCGGTGTCTACGCCACGACGCCGATCCGGTTCCCGGCTCCCGGTGTGTGGGAGGTGACCGTCGACGCGAGTGTTGACGGTCAAGTGTTCACGACGTCGACGCTGTTCGAGGTGTATGCCAACTCCGTGGTGCCCGGGGCCGGAGATGCGGCGCCTCGTACCGTGCAGCCCCTCCCGGGCGACCCGTCGGTGGCTCCGGAGTCGATCGACTCTCGCCTCGGCTTCGACGAGGAGCTCCCGGACCCGGGTCTGCACAAGACGACCATCGCTGATGCCCTCGATGCGGGCCGCCCCGTGATGGTGACCGTGACGACGCCGGTGTTCTGTGTCAGCCGGTTCTGCGGCCCGATCACCGACGAGCTCGCCCGGTTGGAGACCGAGTATGGCGACCGAGTGGAGTTCGTGCACCTCGAGGTCTGGAAGGACTTCGAAGGCGGTGTGCTCAATCAGGCGGCCGCGGACTGGGTCGCTCCCCAAGGCACCGAACGTGCTGCTGAGCCGTGGGTGTTCTTGGTCGACTCGACCGGCACGATCACGTCGCGGTGGGACAACGTCGCCTCGGTGCAGGAGCTGACGGCCGCGCTCGATGAGATCGTCGGGTAGCCGGCCAGGTAGTCGTCAGTGAAGTGCGGCCATGACTGCCGTGATATCGCCGACGGTGTGGGTGAGGCTGTATGCGCCGGCGGCGACCAAGGCGGCGATGAAGCCCGTGACGCCAACAAGGGCATGACGCGACGATTCGGGTGAAAGCTCATCGCTCCCGGTTTGGTGGTCGACTCCCCCGACGCCGTCGCAGGCGCCCAGCTGGGCACGGGCCCGCGACATCGCCTGCGAGTCGACGTGAGGATGGCGACTGGCGTCCAAGTCGGCCCATTGCTCGATCGAATGCCGGTGAGCGGCAACCACTGCTCGCACGCCGGGCACCCAGCCCCAGATCCGCTGGTAGGTCCCCAGCACGAGCAGGTGGCGATGGTGGCGCAGCCGGAGGTGGGAACCTTCGTGGGCCAGGACTGCTCGGCGCTCGGGTGCGGCCAGCCGGGTAACCGATTCGGACACCACGACATGGCGATCGCGGCCGGGAACCGCGAAGGCGACCGGCTCGAGCGTCGGCGCGACCCGCACCTCGACGCCAGCGAGCTCATCGTGCAGCAGCGCGGTCGCAGCCCACGGCGGCAGTTTCGCACGACGTCGGGCGCGTCCGCTCTGGCGAAGAAACGACAAGAGCCCGCTCGCTCCGACGCCGCCGAGCACACCGGCGGCCGACCAGGCCCACGGTCCACCGGGCGACAGATGTCCGAGACCGACTGCGGACACCTCGCCCTGGTCGTGCCACGACAGCAGCAAAGGGCTGGCCGTGAGCAGGGTGCCGACGCCGAGTAGCGAGATGCCGATTGTCGCAGACACACATGCCGTCCGCACCCGTGCCGTGGGGCCGAGCGCACTTCTCGCACTGAGCGCGGGCACCGTCAACAAGGCCACACCGATGCCGATAACCAGCAAACTCATCGGCGGCGACCAAGGAGCCGCTTCAGCGCAGTGGTCTGATCGGGCGACAGATGCTCGACGAAATGGCCGAGGGCGACGGAGGGATCGGTCGCTGCGGCGAATGCCTCAGCCATTGCATCGGCGACCTGTTCCTCACGAGACCGTGTCGGCCGATATAGGTAGGCTTTGCCGACCTTGGTCCGGGTGACCAGGCGCTTCTTCCACAAGCGCCGCAAGATCGTCAGCACCGTCGAGTACGCCACCGGCGGATCGATGTCGAGTCGGTCCAGGACATCGCCCGGCTTGAGCGGGTCGTCGATGCTCCAGAGAACGTCGAGCACCGCTGCCTCCAGACTACCCATGGGCCGTCGGCTCATCGTCCACCTCGTTCCATCAGGTGGCGAGTTTAGGCGCAGCTTGCGTCGGGTCGATGGGTGGGCGCCTGGTCGGTCACCGGTGCGGAGGTGCGCGACGTTGATGAGCTGCGTTCCTCAGACGCCCAAGATGCGAACAGCCAGAGGATGAACAGCCAAAGAATCGTGCCACCGCCGATCTTCATGACGACGCCCGCGAGCTGAAGGTCGGTCACCGCAGAGATGCCCCACACCCGTGGTGCCGTCGCGTACGAGTCGTAGAACGCAGTCTCGGTCCAAGTCAAGAAGCCAGCGGGGACAGTCGGGACGATGGTCGCCCCGATGAGATACACGATCTTGAGTGGCGGTCGTAGCGGCTCGACAACCGGTTCAGAACCCAGGATCGGTAGCCAGAACAGGCATCCGCTCAGCAACCACAGCGCGTGAAGCGAGAAATGCACCAACGAGTTCGAGGTGTAGAGCTCCACCACGCTGGGCAGATGCGTCGCGACCAACACCACTTGAAACAATCCAAGAGCAACCGGGCCTCTCCCCAGAAAACGAACCACACGGGCCACGGGCCGCACCAGCTCGACCTGAAGCCAGGTCGGGACGCCGGAGACCAAGAGTGGTGCCGCGACCAGCGTCACCATGACGAACTGGACCATGTGAGCGCTGAACAGATAGTCATCACCGAGTCGATCCATGGGCCAGTCGACGGCGACCCACAACACCACGACCCCGGCGGCAAACCTCGCCCGCACCCCCCGGCCCGGCAAATCAGGCGGGCCCGGCAGCTGCGGGCGGAGCCGACTCAGCGACCACCAATAGCCGAGGGCCGCCGCCGCGACCAACAGCCACACGTCGGGACGGGCTTCCCAAACCCACGGCGAGTCCGCAACTGCCACCACCGGTGTCATCTCGCCATCCGTTCCGACTCACCGACCCGACGGTGCCGAGCCCTGGTCAAGGCCACACCTCCACCAACGACCCACAGCCCGATCAAGCCGAACCCGGCGACCATGGCGGTCACACTGCTCCCTGAGCCGTCACCCGCAACGCCTTCACCCACTTCGGGCTCCACCGCCGGCAATTCCGCGACCGGTACAGCCGCCGAGGGACTCGCGGGCGGGTCGTCGTCTCGCGACGCGCTGAGGACCACGCCCGCGACGACGAACACGACAGCGATCGCAAGAAGCGCTATCACTGCCTGAACCCCGGTTACACCCCGCAGCACTTCTCGTACAGTCTGTCGCACTTTGCAAGTATGTCGCCGGGTCATTCGCTATGCCCACTCGACCCGAATCGGGCGGTGACCTCGCCGCGAGTCAGCGCAACAACGTCGACCAGTAGTCCCAGAACCTGACGGTTATGAGGCCTGCCACCACCAGCACCCAACCTGTCAGCACCACGGCATGGAACTCGGCGCCGACCCGGACCACCCGGCCGGTGAACCTGCGTCGGGTGGCATCACCGGTACGAAGATTGTGGAGGGTGACGTACCAGAAGATGGCAGCGGTCACACACCACACGACCATGCAGTACGGGCAGAGCGCGCCGATCCGATACAGGCTCTGGTAAATCAACCAGTGCACAAACACGAACCCGAGGGTTGCTCCGGCCTGCAGCCCGAGCCAGAACCGCTTGGGGTACGCAACGCCGGCGAGCAGCGAAACTCCGACCGTCACCACGACGGCGAACCCGACGACGCCCAGGATCGGGTTCGGGAACCCGAAGACCTCCGCCTGGGATGTGCGCATGATCGAGCCACAGCTGAGAATCGGGTTGATACTGCAGCTCGGCACATAGTCCGGGTTCGCCAGGAGCTCGATCTTCTCGATCAACAGCGTCGCTGACGCGACCAACCCAACGAGCCCACCGGCGGACAACAACCAGGCCAGGCCAACGTTCTCGTGTGCCGTCGCCACCTGCGCTGGTCCCGGCTCGACGGCTCGTGCCGCCGGACCCGAGGAAGGTCGGTCGGCCACGACCGCTTCCGTCACGCGCCGATCGCCTGCTCAACCGCCGTTACCAGATCCTCGAAGCTCGACGGCTCGAGCTTCTCGCCATCCAGAAAGAACGTCGGGGTTCCCTCCACTCCCAGCGCCTGACCGTCAGCCTTGTCGCGTCGGACCTTCTCGAGCGTCGCAGGATCGTCGTATACCTCGCGGAACTGCGTCATGTCGAGACCAAGCTGTTCGGCAAAGCCGACGAACACCTCCTCCTGTGAGCTGCTGCTCTCCCCCCACTCCGGCTGCGTCTCGAACAACAAGTCCATCATCTCGACGAACATGTCCTGCGCAGCTGCAGCCTCCGCAGCACGAGCCGCAGCCTCAGAGTTGTTGTGCAACGGAAAGTTCCGCACAACGAAGGAGACCTCACCGCCATACAGCGAACGCAGCTCCGTAACCGCCGGGTGAGCAGCGCGGCACGCCTCGCACTCGAAGTCGAGGAACTCCACGAACTCCACCGAGTCCACCGGGGCCTCCGAGATTCGATGACTGTCGGCGCGGACCAGCTGGGCGTCGCCCCCAGCAATCACCACGTCGCCCGCCTGAGTGGACGGGCCGTCTCCTCCAGCGTTCGCCGCCACCACCAACGCAGCGACAGCGAGAACCACCATCAACAGAGGGAGCACCAAGTTCTTCTTCATCGACCCAGCTCCCCGTCGAACTCACAACGAACACGGTGCGCCAGCGATACAAAGGGTCGGATTCGATTCATGTCGCACAGTCTGTATGACATGACGGCGAAACGGGCGTCACCGACGAAGAATCACGACCCCGAACCGCCCTGCTGCGCCACAGGCAGGCCGGCTGCGGAAGCGACGACTCATCCGCCACGGTCCGACCCATCGAACCGATTCTCGCCAGCGAAATCGCAATCGACTTCGACCCATCAGCGACAACCGCGACCCTCACAGTCGACACGACCGTCCCGTTGCCTGCTCGGTCATTTTCGGCGTCGACGAATCCTTCGGCTCCATCGCGGTCGACAACGATATGCAGGGCGGAGCACACAACGATCACGGACCGCTGCTCACCGGCCTCGCCCCCGAAACCGAGTACCGCTACGTCCTGCAAGGCTCCGACGCTGCGGGTGCGATCTACCGAAGCGACGTTGTGACATTCACAACTCCGCCAGCTATCGACTCCGGTCTTGGCGCCAACATCGCCACGTCAGCCACCATCACTGACGTCAGCTCGGAGTTCTCCGACACGTTCGCAGCTGCGAACGCCATCGACGGCAACCCCGCCACCGAATGGTCCACTGCGGGCGATGGCGACAACGCCTCGATCGAGCTGGACCTCGGTCAAGATGAACCGATCACTGCCGTCGCCTACCGCACCCGCCAAATGACCGACGGCTCAGCCATCACCGAGACCTTCACCGTCACGATCGACGGCACCACCCTCGGACCCTTCCCTGCGGGCCCCTATCCTGTCGTTCTCGACGAACCCACAACCGGTCAAATCCTGCGCTTCGACGCCGAGCAAACCACCGGCGGCAACACCGGCGCCACCGAGATCGAGATCTACGGCTCCGACTGACCGTACGCAGTCGCCGCCAGGCAGCAGACAGGTTCGAGCCGGCGGTCAACCCGACAGACCGGTCCGCCGGGAGTGGTGTCGCTGCATGGCGGCCGTCGTGGTCGACGACGCGAGGGACACTCCTACACGCGCACGCCTGCTCGGTGGCTGTTGCCGTCCCGGCGAGCACGTGCTCCACGGCATCCGGTCGAACAGCTGGGTTCGGCTGTTGGTGGACCCTGCCATGCGGGCCCCCGGACTGCGAAGGTCGTTCCGCTTCGCTGCGCTGCAGGGGCTCCACCTTGCTCCGCCCGCCAACTCCGCACGGCTTGACGGCTCCACAGCCGAACCCCGGATCGAACCGGGGACCGATCAGAGGGCGAGCCTCGTCGGGGAAGTCGGGGCTCGCCCTCTCCACTCGGAGGCCACAGCGGCAAGGAGCCACCCAATGCACATCCCGCACATCGCCACCCGATTCATCGACCGCACCGACCCCCGACCAGGCGACGTCCATATCGGTCACCCATACCGGCGCCTCTGGTGGCTCCCCGTCGGACCAACCGCCACCGTCCTCCTCGACCACCTCGCTGCCGAGCCCAGCGACGCATGGATGGTCCACAACACGCTCGAGCTCGGCACCACCATCGGTCTCGGCAAGGGCACCGGCATCCAGTCACCACTGATCCGGACTTTCAGCCGGCTCGACCGATTCGGATTCGGAACCTTCGACATCGAGCCCAGCCACCCCGACTCCGACCCCTGCATCAGCCTGTGGTCAAGCGTCGGACTGGTACCCGAGCGCATCACCCGTCAGTGGCCGATGTCGATGCAACAAGCCCACGCCGTCGACCTCGCAGCCCTCCACCGGGCAGCGGCGTAACCACCAGCCGGAGTCGGCGACCGGAGGATCGGTCGTCGGCTTCCACGCGTCACAGCCGTGTCAGGTCGCCGTAGCCGGCTGCCGTGACGGCCCGCTTCTGGCATCAAGCCCATTCGCCATCACCCGGCCCTACGGACCGAAGCCACCAGCTTCCGGCCCGGCGGCCGAAGGCCAGGGCTTGACACCGCGGGCCCTCCCGGCGGGATCGCTTCCAGCGAACGCAGCGCAGCGCTGCGTCCGCATCACGAACCAAACGGAGACGATCACCAATGAACTACACCGACCACACCACCGCCGTCACGGCCCGACTGGTCGACATGATCCAAACCGGATCACACGGCCAATGGTCCATGCCCTGGCACACCCACGGCATCGCCGGACTCCTCAACGCCCGCAACGCCACCACCGGCGCCCCCTACAAGGGATCGAACACCATCGCCCTGTTCCTCGACGCCGTCGAACGAGGATTCCCGACCGCCGACTACGCCACCTTCAACCAGTACCGCAAGACAGGCGCCCAGGTCCGTAAAGGCGAACGTGCCGCCTACGTCATCAAATGGGTCACCCCCAAGAAGCGCAGCGAGTCCGACACTGGCGAAGGCGACACCATCGAGCGGCGGCTCGTCCCCAAGGTCTACGCCGTCTTCAACGCCCACCAAGTCGACGGCCACGAACCCCAACCCGAACCCACCACCTCCACCCCCGCCGATGCCTGGCTCGCGGCCATCGGTGCCGACGTCGTCTACGGAGGCGACCGCGCCTACTACGCCCCGACACCCGACCGCATCTACCTCCCCCACCCCGACCAGTTCGACGACGCCGAGGCATTCCTGGCGACGTCATTGCATGAGCACATTCACTGGACGGGCCACCGCTCCCGCCTCGACCGGCTCGACCTCCGTTCGGCCTTCGGAATCCCCGCGTATGCGACCGAGGAACTCGTCGCCGAGCTCGGCGCCGCCATCGCTGCTGCCCGCCTCGGGATCAGCACCCAGCCCCGACAAGACCACGCTGCCTACCTCGCCCACTGGATCGACCTGCTCGGAGAGAACCCCAGGATCCTGTTCCGCACCGCCGCCGCTGCACAACGAGCCGTCGACTACCTCGACACCGCCGCCCAGCCCGCCAAGACCGACACCGACGAGGCGGCAGCATGAGCCGCCCCGCCAGCCCCCGCCTCCCCTTCCGACCGCTCGCCATCGAGGCCCAAGCCTCCACAATCGAGAGCCTCGCTCAACAGATCGGCGTCAGCCGCCGCACCGTGCACCGCTGGATCATCCACGGCATCCCCGCAGACCAAGCAGACCGGGCCGCCATCGCCATAGGCACACACCCCGCATGCCTCTGGCCAGACCACTGGTACACGCTCGCCTGAATTGGTCGGACCTGGCCGGCACCCACCGGTCGGGCACCCAGTACAACCCACGACCGCCATGATCTCGCACGCCTCGGGGTCACCGGCACCGTCTGCCCACAGCGCGGCCACGGCACCGCCGATCAACACCAAACCCAAATGCGAGCCGTGATGCTGTTCGCCGAACCGAAGCACCCGACCAGGGACCGCCGCCGCCACCAGCGCGCCGAACCGCCCTTCGCTCGAACAGCCTGACACCCACCGCTGATGGAACCGAGTCGGGAGCCAACGAGACACCCGATCGAGACCGTGCCCAACGGTGCGCGCACTGGCCGGAACCTCCTCGGACCGGAGAAATCGATGCGTCATGCTCCGCCGGGACCGCTGCACCGCAACCCCCTTCGCCGAAACCACTCGGCCCTGACGGGTCCCCTCACTGCGCTCGGCCTCGCTAGGCCCCGACGAAGAAGGTCTCCGGCCCTTCGGGCTGCGTCTCCGCTCACACCCGGCGGTTGTGCCACCCCGAACACCCCGACCAAGGGGCACCAACCCGAAAGGCACACACCATGAACACCATCACCCTCGTCGGCCGACTCGCCACCGACCCCCGACTCGAACCCACCAACGGCAACCCCATCTGCACCTTCCGACTCGCCGTCGACCGAGGCCGCACCGAAGGCGCCGACTTCATCCCCATCAAGTGCTTCGGCGCCCCAGCCGAACAGCACCACACCTACCTCGCCAAGGGCCGACTCGTCTCGATCACCGGACGCCTCTCCCACTCCCAGTGGACCGACAAGGACACCGGCAAGCCCCGAGAGCGTTACGAAGTCGTGGCGGCGCTGGTGGGCTACTTGGACGCCCCGAAAGCCTCCACCGAGCCGGCCGAACCGGCCGAGTACGAGCCAGGACAGGAGCCTTTCTAGCCAGCGCCAGCGCCGGGCTCGAGTACCACCTCGGGCCCGGCCCTCTCGCGCACAGAAACGAGATGCCATGAACGACCGAACGCTTCAAACACACCTCGCCTACGACTCCGCCACGCTCCTTGCGCTGATCGCCCGCATCGCACCATCCGCCGTGCTCGCCCAGCTGAGACGGCAGTGATCGATCAGGTCGCCGTCAGTTACGCCGCATCTGCCCGACGGCCAACCGGCCGGCGGAGGACTGAGTGATCACGCAGGGTCTCCCGAGCCAATCGCGCTATTCAGGATCACGGCAGCCACTTCATCAGCGATCTCATCGACTCCATAGTCGGCGGTGCGAAGAGCAACCTTGTCAGCCAACGATGGGCTTCGATCAATGACCTCGTCCTTCGAGATCTCGTGCCAGATCGGGAGGAGCACCTGCTTCCCTCCGACCGCCATCGTGACAAGGCCGTCGAGCTCATACTGCGGCCAGCCCTTGGCGAAGAACGACTTCGACAGCACAACAAGTCCGAAGCGACTCCTAGCGATACCGCTGTCGATCTTCCGGCGCAGGCTGTCTCCAATTCGCAACTCGAACTCGTCGTACCAGACGGACAGTCCACGTTCCTGGAGCGCGTGAGCGAGTGGCCGGACGACCGTTTCCTTGTCCTCAGCAGCATGCGACACGAACACGTCGAACTCTCGCCCGCCGCCACCCGGCCCGACATCGGCAGCGTTGTCGACCAGCTCCGCAAGTTGCTGGCGGCGATCCCGAATCGGGGACAACGGTCTCAGCGCGGAGGCCTTGATGATCCTGAAACTCGCCTGCGTGCCGTTGCGCAGGCCCTGCGTATCTACGGTCACATACCAGTGGCCGCTCGACGGGATCTCGAGCCGAACTGGCGACTTCTTCGCAAGCCCACCGACAAATCGGTGCTTCTCCCCACGTTGGAAGCTGCGATAGTTAGCCGGATCCATCAGCCGAACATTCGCACCCTTCGTCAGCGTCACCTCAACGACGTCCCCACGCGACCGCTGACCAAGATCCTGATAGATGAACTTCCCCATCCGACCATCGTACCGGCGTCCACCGACAGTCGAACTGACGTTCGCTCCACACACGAACAACTTCTCGTCTGAGCCCGCTGTGTCAGTGGGTCCCCGCCCGCCGCAACCAGGTCGACGCCGACCAGGTCGACGAGTCCGGCCGCCGGCTCGTCCCCATGGTGTACCCGGTGTTCAACGGCGCCCAGGTCGACGGCTGGACCCCACCCCACCACCAGCTGACCACCAGCGCAGACCGCGACACCCGAGCCGACGCCTGGATCGCCGGGACAGGTGCCGCCATCACCTACGGCCACAACCACGCTGCCTACCTCCCCCAGCCTGACCGGATCGAGCTCCCCGACCGGCACCAGTTCGTCGACACCGCCGGCTTCTACAGCACCTCCACCCACGGGCTGTGCCACTGGACCGGACACCCGACCCGACTCGCCCGAGACCTCACCGGCCGCTTCGGTGACGACGCCTGTGCCGCAGAGGAACTTGTCGCCGAGCTCGGCGCAGCCATCGCATGTGCACACCTCGGCATCACCCCCACCGCCCGGGAGGACCACGCCTCCTACCTCGCCCACTGGCTCCGCATCCTCGATGCCGATCCCGAGACCCTGTTCATCGTCGCCGCCCGAGCCCTGGCCGCCGTTGACCACCTCGACGCCTCCCAGCCCGACACCGTCGACAGCGACGTGCTCGAAGAGGTCAGCGCATGACCGCCGAAACCCTCACCCTCGTCCGGTGGCCGCTCGCGCCGCTCCTCGCCTCCGCCGGCAACCCGCCCGTCGCCCAGCTCGCCCGCCAGGTCGGTGTCGCCACTCGCACCGTGTGGCGCTGGCAGCTCCGAGGACTCACCGACACCCAAGCCGACCGCGCCGCCGTCGCCCTCGGCCTCCACCCCGCCAACATCTGGGACCACTGGTACCAGCCCGACCACCAGTAGGCGACAAGCCAGTCAACGACCGCCCGCACCGAATGGCGCCGGGCCCAGCTTCTGCGAGTCGGCAGCCGTCGATGCCACGACCGTGCCCGCAAGCCCGTAGCCGCGCTCCTGCACGGCCCCCGACGATGCCACCGGGCGACGACGCCCTCACCGCGTGCGTTCGATAGCCCAGCCCCAGCATGCGGTCGCCCAAGAACGAACGCGAACGTTCAGCAGCGCAGCATCGACCGAACAGGATGGAGCTTCACGCCGAAGGTCTGGTGCGCTTCGAGGTGGACGCCCTCAGGTGGGCTTTGGGTGATCCGACACGCTGCCCGGGGGTCGCGGCCGGTCAAGGACCGCTGCGGTATTCCGCCTCCAGCATTCTCACCGCCCCTGAAGGGGACGCTCCGACACGTCTCCGCTCGGCTCCGAGGTCCACCGGAATCTCCTCGCTCGCCCTCCGGGCGTCCTGGACCGCCCGCTCAACACCCCGAGGCCTTGGCCGGCTCAACAAGCCCACCAAGGGCACCACCCAACGAAGGAGAGACACCCCACCATGAACCACATCACCCTCATAGGCCGACTCACCGCCGACCCCGAGCTCACCGCCCCCAAGGGCAACCCGATCTGCCGGTTCCGGATCGCCGTCGACCGCATCAACACCGATGGCGCCGACTTCATCACCATCGTCAGCTTCGGCACCCGAGGCGAGAACGACGCCAAGTGGCTCACCAAGGGCCGACACGTCGCCATCGCCGGCCGGCTCCACCACAACACCTGGACCGACAACGACGGCAACAACCGGGAACGCTACGAAGTCATCGCCAACCAGGTCACCTACCTCGACGGGCCCCGCCGCACCAGCGACGACCCCAAGCCCGGCGAAGAAGCCTTCTGACCAAGATCGGGGGTGGGCCAGCTCGGGCCCGCTCTCATCCGCGATTGACAGTACGGAAACTGTAGGCGAATATGCAACAGTGTTCCGATCCGCGAATGAGCTTGCCAAAGCACGAAAGCAGGCGAACCTCTCGATGCGGCGACTCGCCGCGCTCGTCCACAAGCCGGTTTCAACCATCGCCCGCATCGAATCCGGCTCGTCCTCCCCCTCCGTCGACCTCTTCAACGAACTGCTGTGGGTCTGCGGTCGAACCCTGGCAGTAGTCGAACGCAACCAACTCCCCCGTCATCAACCAAACCGATCCACGGAGACACCCATGCCCGAAGCGCCGACGACCTACCCGAACCCGCGGGGCGACGATCCGTGGGACAACGACGCCGTTCACTACCTCCTGGAGAAGGCCGACGTCGCCGCATCGTTCCGCCGGGGACCGCTCGCCGAGTGCCTCCGCCGTCAACCCAACCGACTCGAGAAGCAGCCGCACCGCGTCGCGGAAGCAGAAGAGTTCGCTCGACGCCATGGCGTTCGCCAAGCCCCGATGTATGACCGACGGATCGGCAAGGACATCGTGCGCCTCATCCGCACCGACGCCGACGCCCCCCAGTACCCACCCGAGCGAGTCACCGCGCTCGACGGGCGCGAGTAGCGCCCGACCCCCACATCCGCCGCCGGCCCAGCATCTACTGCCCTCCAAGAAAGCGCCGAGACACATCTGGAGGTTCCGAGAACCTCCGGGTACCAGTAGGTGACTCCCACGCTCGAAGTCGGCGATGCTCGCTGTCGCGTTCATGCCGTCGAGGTGTCCCTGGATAGGGCATGCAAACCTCAGCTCGTCGGCGGCCGCCGTGCTGGTGAGCGTCACGGCGCTCGGCGCTCGAGCCGACCGCACCAAGGGCGCCGCCAGAGACATCGTCAGTTACCTCGAAGGCGGGATCGACGGCGACCGCGCACGCCCCGGCACGAAAGGCGACCCTGCACCCGCACTGAGCGGATCGGCCACCGGCCAAGGCGGCTACTACTCGGATGCACCCGAACAGGCCGGTCGCTGGCGTGGCGTCGGAGCCGAAGCCCTCGGTGACACAGTCGATCCGCAACAGTTCAGCCGCGTCCTTCTCGGCCAGGACCCGTTCACCGGCGACCAGCTGGTAGCGGCGACCGGGTCCGCCGGGCGAGCCAAGCATCACCCGAGGGCCGACCGCGACGGTGATCCGGCCGAGCTTTTGACGATGACCGAGGCCGCCAAGCTCGTCGGCGTCGCCGACGCCTACCTCCGGCGCGTTGCTCGTCGCACCGCAGCTGAACAGGCCGAACACGATCCATCTACTGCGCCCGAGGCGCCATCTACTGGCCGCTCAGGATCATCTACTGGTGCCCGGTCGGGCACCTACTTGTCGGCGGAGAAGCTCGATGGGCAGTGGATGGCGACTCGCGCCGAGGTGGAGCGTTTCATCGCCGACCGGCAGGTCCCCCAGGTCGTGATGGCCTACGACGTCACGTTCTCGGCGCCGAAGTCGCTGTCGATCTTGTGGGCCACCGGCAGCCCCGAGGTTCAGGCCCTCGTCGAGGAGGCCTTCGAGGCCGGCGTCGCCCGAGGGCTCGCATACCTCGAGGCCAACGCCGTGTGGATTCGCCGAGGCCGAGGCTCCGAACCCGCTGGCGAGATGATCGCCGCCTCCTACCGGCACTCGACCAACCGAGAACTCGAACCCCAGCTCCACGAACACGTCGTGATCGCCAACATGGGCACAGGCCCCGACGGCCGCGTCCAGGCCCTCGACGGCCGCGGCCTATTCGTGCACGCCACCACCGCCGGCTACCTCGCCGAGGCCGAGATGCAGCACGCCTGCAACCGGCAGGGAATCGCATGGACCGCCACCCACCGAGGGATCGCCAACGTCGAAGGCGTGAGCGACGAAGCGATCCGGGCCATGTCCACCCGCCGCCAACAGATCCTCAATCTCACCAACGAACTCGGCAGCCACTCCACCCGCGCCCGCCAACAAGCCGCCCTGATGACCCGCGCCGGCAAGACCACCGGCACCGACCCCACCGCCCTCCGCCAAGCCTGGGCCGAACGCCTCGCCACCCACGGCTTCGGACCCGCCGAACTCCACGCCGCCACCACCGCCCCGCCCACACGACTCTGGACCCCCGCCGACACCGACCGGCTCCGCCGACACCTCGCCGGACCTGAAGGCGTCACCGAACAGAAGGCGATCTTCGACCGCCGAGACGTCATCCAGACCACCGTCGACCACGCCGGTGGGCGCCTCTCAGCTGACGAGGTCGAACACCACGCCGACGCCTGGCTGCACTCCGTCGAAGCGATCCCCCTCGAAGCAGGCGACCACAAACCGGTCGGCGTCGGCGGACAGCTCTACACGACCCCCACCATGATCCGCCTCGAAAAAGCCATCGCCAACAGCTACCAGTCCGGCCACGACACCCACACCGCAGTCGTCCCAGCCCGCACCATCGACACCGAGATCGCGAGGTGGGAGACCGCCAGCGGCCACCCCCTCGGCGACGACCAGAAGGCCATGATCCATGCCATCTGCGGATCCGGCGACCGCCACCAAGCCGTCGTCGGCCCCGCGGGATCGGGCAAGACCGCCGCTCTCGAAGTCGCCGCCCGAGCCTGGGAAGCCGCCGGCTACAAGGTCATCGGCGCCGCCGTGAACGGCACCGCCGCCGAGGTGCTCCAACGCGCCACCGGCATCCCGTCACGCACCGTCGCCGGGCTCGTCACCCGACTCGACACCGCCCCCGACCCCATTCTCAGCGAGCGCAGCGTTGTGATCGTCGACGAAGCCTCCACTCTCGGCAACCGCCACCACGCCCGCCTCGCCCACCACGTCGACACCGCCAGCGCCGCCATGCGCACCATCGGCGACCCCCACCAACACTCCTCGGTCGACGCTGGTGGGATGTGGGCCGAGCTCGTCGCCCGGCACCCCAACCGCACCCCCACCCTGGTCGAGAACCGCCGCCAATCCGCCCCTGAGATGACCGACGTCCGTCTCGCCAACGCCGACTACCGCAACGGCCGCGTCGCCGATGCCATCGCCCGCCTCGACGCCAACCAACGCATCGTCACCGCCCCCAACACCGGCGAGCTCCTCGACGCCCTCGCCGCCGACTGGTACCTCGACCAACAGATCCACTCCGACCGGCCCAGCCGCATGATCGCCGAACACCACACCGAACGCCGCGCTCTCAACGCGCGAGCCCAAGCCCTGCTCCGATCCGACGGCACGCTCACCGGACCCGGCGTCACCATCGGCGAAGCCACCTTCCACGTCGGCGACCACGTCATCGCCCGCGCCGCCAACCGCCACCTCCACCCCGAAGGCGACCCGAAGAACTACATCCGCAACGGCACTACCGGCACCATCACCGCCATTGACGACACCCACCTCACCGTCGACTTCGATCACCGCGGCTCGATCAACGTGCCCAGCGACTGGCTCACCACCGAGATCCGCCCCGGCGTCACCGGCGGCATCGCCCCTGCGTACGCCCTCACCAGTCACGCCGCCCAGGGCGACACCTACGCCGCCGGCCGCATGCTCGCCACCGAGACCAGCCAACCCGACGCCGTCTACGTCGGACTCACCCGAGGCACCCACGACGCCCGCCTCTACACCATCACCCGAGAACCCTCGACTACCGACACCGACCCCCGGCTCCCCCGAATCGACCCCAGACACGACGACCCAATCGAAGCCCTCACTCATCAACTCGACAAGACTCGACCCTCCGAAGTCGCCACCACCCGAGCACCCGACATCGCCGCCATCCTCGAGGCCACCAACCGCCCACTCGCTCAGCTAGAAGCCACTACTGACGCCATCTCTCGCCAAGCAGCCACCATCGTCACCGCACGCATCACCCGGCTGGCCACCGTTGACCCGTCGCCAACACTGGAGGCAGCCCTCGGCCCGCGACACGACCACCCCGACCCGGCCCTGTGGGATGACGCCGCCACCCGCCACGCCCTCTACCGGGCGCGCTGGGATCCCGACTACGCCAGCACACTCCTGTCCCACCCGCCCACAGCAGGGGCGCCAGCCTCGCAGCGAGCCGACCACGACGACACCCGTCGCGCGCTCCTCGACGCTCAAGCAGCGCACCTCGCCGACATCCGCACCAGTGAGCTGGCAGGACGACGCAACGAACTCGTCGCCCAAGCCCACCAAAAACCCGCACCCGACGCCCGACTCCTCCGCCACGACTACAAACTTGCGGTTTACACGCACCGCCGTAGCGAGATCGACCTCGCAACCGCCCGCGCAGAAGTTCAGGCGGCCAGCACACCCCGGTCGCGACGACACGACCCCGACCGATTCGAGCTCGCCCGCCGACGCCTCACAGACGCCGAACGACAACACGCCACGAGCCGAGAGCGACTCGCCTCCCTCGAACACCTCGCCAGCTCCAGTGCCCGAACTCCCGAAGCACTCGCGACCATCCGCCACCAGATCGCTGTCACCGACACGGCCCTCGAGCCCCGCATCCGAGCCGCCGTCGAGAACCCCGCTCCCTACCTCATCGAGGCCCTCGACGAGCACCCCGGCAGCAACCCGTTGTGGGACCACCGGGCAACGATCATCGAGACCTTCCGCCATGCCGCGCTCGGCAAGACACCAGCCGACGGGCCACTCAGCCAGCTCAACCCAGCACTGGGACCCGAACCCGGCCAGGCACCGCTTCGCGCCGCATGGCTCGAAGCAGCTCAAGCGCTCCAACCCACGCTGAGCACACACCTCGCCCAAGATCGCTAGTACCCCGTCGCTTCACTTCGGGCCACCCTGTATTCCCCCGGGATCGGTAGAGGTTCAAGAACAGTCGAAATAGATCAGCCAGCCGTGCCAAGGTCGCGAGTCAGGAACCCGGGCAAATCCCGCACCATCGACTCGACCCGCTCGGCCTCGACCTTGTCCCAGTTGCCGTGGTCGGCGTCATTGCGGATGTCGATCCAAACTTTGACCTGCTTGAAGACAAGCGGTCCGTAGACCCTTTGGTCGAGGGCGATCTGGTTCATCGATTCGAGGTTGCCCGTGGCCTTGACTCCCCGCGCGGTCAGCTCTCGGCGAAGGCTGTCCTCCAACACAGCGCCGGCCAGCGACGCCGCAGCGTGGTGGTAGCCGGCGCCAAGGAGATGGTCGGCCATGTCTAGGAAGTCGGTGAAGACCTCAGCGGCGATAAGGCTCCGGAAGTCGGAGAGGTAACCGTTGGCCACGTCCTCCCGGATCGCCTGGAGGACGCCGACGCCGCTCTCGCGCTGGTCCGCCTGCGGGTCCTGATTGTCATTCGTGATCGTGGGCTCGGTAACTCGTTCAAGTTCGAGTAGGTAGGTGTGACCGTCGCGGAGGATTGATCGAGCGAAGGCAAGGCTCTGCGAGCGCCACTCGGCATACGGCCGGGGTTCCACGCGCCGCTCTCCGCTCGTCCACTGCTCACCCGCGGGGCGCAAGGGGACGGCCTCGCCCTTGGCGATGAGGGCGTCGAGTTGATCAAGGGCCCGCTGGTCATCCATGCCGACCATGTTCGCACAGCACCTAGCCCCGCGATGCCGACGTAGCGCGTCGGGCGACGGTCCCCTTCCTCTACCGACCGTGACGGCCTTCGGGGCTCTTACGTGCCAACGCGGTCGGCGGCGGGTCCGATCTGGAATCAGTGGCTGTGACGTTGGACGGCCAGGGGTGCAAGCCCCGAGTGGGCTCCGGCGAACTGCCTCCATGGGACGCAGCCCTTGACGAGACGAGATGCCGGAGCACCTCTATCGGCGGTGTCGCGTCGTGCTCGAGCGCCGCTTTCAGCTCGTCGTCCAAGACGATCTCCGGCTTCGGTTCCGCGCCTGCAGCAATACGAGCCAGCCGAGCGTCGTCGCCGATCCATCTGCCTTGGATGTGTGCGGGCGGGTGGGTGGCATGGAAGAGGATCGCGTGGCCGGGTTCGGCCTGCCGGAGCACCTCGGCTGGCAGCAGCGGTCGATGCACAGTGCTGTCGCCGACACCGCGCCTGTACCCGCCGAAGTGGGCGTCGGCGTTCGCCGTCCGCTGGGTGACCTCCTCTTCTCCACCGAGGTAGGTGACATACCGCAGCGTCGAGGTGTCCGACGCGCCGGCGAAGAAGATCTTGGTGGCGTGGTTGGTGAGCATCGGGTCGGCCTGGTTCTGGTAGGTGGCGTCGATCTGTGCCTTCGACTGCCACACCGTGACGAGTTGCACCCCGATCCCCGAACACGTCGAAGCGACCTCAGGCAACCACCGAAGTGGTGTGTTGCCGGCCTCGTCGATGATGCACAGCAGCCCAGGGAGCCGCTTGCCGTATCGGTTGGCGACGTCGTAGGCCTGGTCCCGCAACAGCGCTCCGAGGAGACCGCCGAACACGACCGAGTACCTCGACGCGTCCTTGAGCGGTGTGCATACGTAGAGGGTGTTGGCGCCCTCGAGCACCTGGCGGAGGTCGGCAACTGGACCAACGGCGGGCGAGGAGGCGTAGGAGATGTTCGGATCCTCCCAGGGCTGCACGAGGGTCTGGGACGTCGAGTAGATGTCGGAACGGGTGCGGTGGTCGAGGCGGAAGAATCCGTCGAACTGATCGAGGGTGTGCTTGGCCTGGATCGCGACCCGCTCCTCGCCCGTAGCCGCGTAGTGGCGCAGGATCGTTCGGATCTCACCAAACTGGTCAGGGTCAACCTGCGGGGCGCCGTTCCCGCCGGGACCACCCGTTGGTGGCTGGGGGTTGCCGTCCTGAGATGAGAGCCACCGTACGACGTCGGCCATGGTGAGGTCGGGGTCGTGCGCGGCTGCGAACAGCATTGGCCACAGCAGCGCTTGGCCCTTCGAGGTCCAGTAGCTGCCGTTGGTGACACCGTCCTTGGGCGCGGCGTCGAGAAGCGCTGTCGAGATCTCGATCGCGCCGGACACCGTGCGGGCGGCGTGCAGGGGCGACCATCCAACCCGCTTCACGCCATCGGGGAGGCGAGGGATGGTCCGCATCGGGTCGAACACGTAGACATCACCGAGCTGCCGGCGGCGGGCGATGGTCTCGTCGAATAGATCGTTCTTGACCGATGACAGCAGCGCCGGTCCATTCCAGTCGAGGATGCCGGCCACCACTGCGCTGGTCTTCCCGGACTGAGATGGGCCGATCATGGCTACCGCAGTGCGGCGGCCGACGCGCTTGTTGGGTCGGCGCCGCTTGCTCGGCTGGCCGTTCTCGGTTGCGAGCAGCGTGCGCTGGTCGAGGCACCCGAACACGAAGCGGCCGACCTCAGGCCCGGCCACAATCAGCGGCGTTAGGTCGGCGCGAGCGGCGAGCCGAGCCCCCACCTGCACGCCGAGGCGAGTCCGCTGCTTGGTACCGATCGACGACGAGAACAGCTTGAGCCACATCCACACCGCCCCCGCCAGCTCAACCACCCCGACAAGCGCGGTGGACGCCCAATACAGCAAGGGTCCGGGCAGGTGCCCGCTGACCGCCGGGTCGCTCCACGCACCGGCCGGCTGAACAGCGTTGTCCGGAAGTCGGATCGCTGCGCTCATCGCATCACCCAGGCCGGCGCGCACGAAGTGCCCGGTCGACAACAACGAAGCAACCTGAGCACCGCTCCACACGACTGCGCACAGGACCCCGACCACGACGATCAACGCAACGACAGCTTCGTCCCCTCCCAGCGGCGCCGACCGGGAACGTTCGGTCATGACGCGAGGAGGTCGATCAGGCGGTGCTCGGCACGAAGCCGACGCTGAGCAACCGCCCGAGGCGAGATCCCGAGGTCCGGAGCGAGCTCGGCGGTCGTGTAGCCCTCGACGTCCATCAGCCAAAGCAACCGCACCTCATCCGTCGACACGACCCCGGCGCCGCAGGCTCGGACAAGGACGTCGAGCAGCGCCGTCCCAGGAGAGACCCCGCCATTCTCCGGCGACGCGGTAGCCCACATCTCATCGAGGACGGTCGTGGACCGCAGCCAGGCCTCGATCGCACGGGTCTCCCTCACCAACGTCCGATGGACCCGGCGCAGCATCGATGAGATCGGCCATGCTCGCCGGGTGCCCGCAGCGTGCCGGACAGCTTCGACACCAGCGATCACGACCAGCTGGTCCATCTCGCCGTCGCGAAGCATGTCGGGAGCAACTCGACGTGCCCATGACACCAACCATCCCATCTCGCCTGCCAGGCCGGGGACAATCACCTGGAGCACCGTGCGGGCTGCAAGTTCATCGCTCCGGCTGACCACTTCGAGCAGGGCCCACACCATCTCGGTCGACTCGTCGAGCTCAGCTCCGTCGACCCGCTGGAGGAGGTTCGGTAGGTCGACGACGCCCCGCAGCGGCGGCTGGTCGACCTGCCAGCGGCGAAGCCGCCGACGGGTCGACGGGCACTCGACGAGTTGCTCCCACTCGGTGTCAAGCAACCCCAGAAGATCCACACGTTCGGCCATGACCGAACCGTGCGAAACCCACCTCCCGGACTACCTACGGCTCCTCCTACCGGCCCGGCTACCACTTCGGGATTCCGGCGAACAAACTGGTCAGCGACCTACCGGTCCACCTACTTCGTTGGTATCTGCGACCTGAAACCCGACTCGCTGTCTCGAGACGGAGTGCGGAACTACTAGTCCGATCAACGCCAGGAATTCCGGCGAAATCTCGCCGCGGCTCCCGCGACTCGGGCGGTCAGCGGGCGAATTGCCGCTGGGCGCTGAACAGATACGAGTACGCGGCCACGGGCTGAGGCTCGGGAAGGGCAGCACCGACGACCTGCGGAACGACCAAGCCCGCGGTGCCCAACGCCATCCCAATCGGATCACCGGAGGCGGCGCTCCAAGCGGCGCCCGCCAGGCCCAGAGACCACGACGATAGATTCCGACCAAGTGCGGCCCTTGAGCTGCGTTGGAGATCATGAGCGTTATCGGCAAGCTCTTGTCGACGCTCGAGCAGAAGCTGCATCCGGTCACCCTTCTCGGGGACGGTGCAAAGCTCGGCGAGGAACCGCCGGAGGTCACGCATGTATGTCTTGTGCTCTGGCCCGTGACTCGCTCGAAACTCGAGAACTTCGTCCAGCGGGACTGGATCAAGATCGAACGTGACCGGCTCCAGATCGAGCGACACAACGCTGTGGGCCGACGGCAGCGGCTCACGTGAGAGGAGCGCCACCAGATCCGCGACGGCAGCGCCATGACCTGTCGTGGGGTTCATGACGACGTTCTGCGAGGCAGAGGCCAGTCTTGCCAGCTGTCCGAGTAGGACGAGAATGGTCGTTCGAACAACAGGGTGCAGCGGGATGGATACCCCGTCCTCGCTGGGCCTGGCCAGCGCCCTCGCCTCCAACTCTTCGACCAGCATGTCCGCCAGCTCTACGTCAGCGCCGTAGCCGATTCGGGATTGCGACAGCTCAGCAAAGTGCTGAGTCTCGGGCAGGTCGTCGAAGACGCCGGCGGTAAGGAGCTCCACCATCACCTCTGCAAGCTTGAGGGCGATGTCGCCCGTGACCCAAGTCTTGGGCTCGAGGACGCGCAGCAGACCGAGCTCCTCGAGCGGAATAGCCATGCTCGGGTCGGCAACGTGGTGACGCCCGTACATGTACCCAGGGAGGAGGATGTCAATCTCGTCGAAGAAGAGGAGCAGGGTCTTGATCCAGCCGCTCTCGTCTGGGTGCCAGTACGGGGCGGGGTAGTAGTAGGCAGCCTCGATCTGATCCGACATTGGTTTCCTTCGGCGTGTGCCCTCGCCTCGCTCGGCAGCGGGGGACCACATCCTACCGACGCGGTTCACGCCGAACTTGCAGTTCGTGACCCAGCGCGGTCTTCGGACGTGTGGCGCTGCGGCGTGGTGCTGCGGAGTGCTGACGGTGACGCCAATGAGCCCCCTTGCGAGCGAGTCACCAGCCCTCGCTCGGGATGCCAAGGCGCCAGAACGACCCAAACCGACGCTTCCTTGGGGCGTGCTCGGTGGTCAGATCGGCATCACTACTTCGTCGCTCAATGCCACGGCACGAGTGCGTATCCCAGTCCTGTCACAGTGCTTCGCAACTATCCCCAGATGGAAAAGAGGACGTGCGCGTGCCGATGACTCCCTACCGACCCATCTCGCCACGCCATGCCACCGCCGTTGTCGCCGTTCGCTATCTCGCGTCCGTGTGCGACGGTGCCGTCCGACGCGATGGCCACGGCTTCAGCTCGGACCACGTGGCCTACGGCCACTGGCTCGCTGGACTCCCGCTCGACAGGTGGACGCCCGCAGCGCATGCAGCGGCGCGCCAGCTCGTGCGGGTCTACCGCAACCAGCTCACCCGAGCCGGGTTCGCTCCGGCCGACATCGTCGCGGGTCGACGGCCTCGTCGGATCAGCCGACGGGCGGCCTCCCGGCTTCGTGCCGGATGGGCCAGCGATCCATCGGGACTATATGAGTGGCGGTGGTGGAACGGCCTGCGGTGGACCGAGCACGTCGACGGCTGATCACAAGTGACGCAGCGCCGAGGCCAGTCTCTCAGGCAGCTCGGACCACATTTCATCACATCCGCCTCGACCGAAAGCCCGATCGGCGGGCACGTCGAGGGCGTCAGCGACGGCATCGGCCACATCGACGGACAGCATCCGTGGATGCCCGTCGGCGAGTAGCTCGGAGACGAGCACTGCATCAAGCCCGAACCCGCGAGCAATGACCAGAGGCGGGTCGCCGGTCCAGAGCTGCCAGGCGAGGAGCCAGTTGCGCAGCGGCCGGGTCGGCACCATGTCGGGAGCAAGGTCATCGATCAAGGTTCAACCTCTGGTCTGTGTCGCAGATCGCCCATTCGGCCGACCCGATGCGGTGCTGGACAACGGCGGTTCGGTCTCCGACCCGCCACAGAGCCCGGCCCCGCACGAGCTGGGGGAGCAGCTGGGCCTGGTACGTGCTTAGTCCGAGCATCTCGGTCGCCTCCGAGACCTGATCGCTGGATTGACGGAACAAGATCTGGGTCTGGGTGTCGGCGAGGATTCCCATCGACACCTTCGCTGCCGAGGTGCCGTCGTCGGACTGGGCCCTGAGGTCGGCGATCCGGTGGGCGACGCTGATGTTGGCCACCCCGTAGGACCTCGCCAGCTTCTGGCACGACTGGTAGTACTTCGCCACACGCTCGGAGCCGAGCAGCGCCCAGATCTCCTCGAGCACCTGGACTCGCCGGGGAACGTGGTCCGACTCCGGAGCGGCGAGGAGCGACTGCAGCCATCCCGTCGCTGCGATCATCACGGCGGTGAGTGCCGCTGTGTCCTGGTGAACGGCCGAAAGGTCGATGACCACGCCTCGACCGGTCCAGTCGAGCCGCTCGGTGCTGTGGCCGTCGAACATCCCACGGAGCTGACCGTCGAGAAGTTTGCCGAGGGCGTGGCGGACGTTCTGGATGTCGCGTGCGAGGTCCCGGGCCGTTTCAGCCTGGGCTCGTCGGGTCATATCGTCGGTTGGGTTGACCAGCAGGTCAACAACATCGGCGAGCGTCGGCTCTGGCCCGGACCGCTCGCTGGTGACGGCGTCGACCGTCCAGCCGAGGGCAGCGTCTTCGAGCGGGGTCAGCTCCCGGTGCAGCACTGAAGCGGCGAGGGCAGCGACCATCTGCGAGCGTCGAGTCCGCAGTTCGTCGACGTCGGTCATGGCCGGGCCGGCGTCGAGCGGGTTGAGGCGGGTCTGTCCCCCGGGGTGGAGACGAATGCGGGCGAGTCCGAGCGCGTCGGCGAGCGGCCCGTATTCGCCCTTGGGGTCGAGAACTGCGCACCAACGCGGACGCCCGCCCGGGGATCCGAGCAGACCGATCGACCGGTAGAGCAAGGTCTTGACCGCGGATGACTTACCCGACCCGACCATGCCGAGCACGAGAATGTTCGGCGAGGTGATGAGCCCGTCGGTGTAGGCCTGGAACGGGTCATAGCACCACGCGGTGCCGCCTGCGGAGACGTCTTCGCCCACGTAGATGCCTCGCGGGCCGAGGCCGACGCCGGCGTGAAACGGGTAGAGGGCGCTGACGTGGGCGTTGGTGGCCCGGTGCCGGGGTAGCCGAAGTCCGGGCGTGCGCCAACGGCTGAGCAGGGAGGTCACAGCCACTCCTTCGGGACGACGCCTCGGGCAACGGGCAAGGTGACGACCATCGCCAGGTCGTGGCGGCCGTGGAGCGGCTTGGTTTCCATGCCGAGTGACCCAGTGATCTGGGTCAGCTCGGCAACGGCGTCGTCGAGGTCCTCCAGGGTTGATGCGGTGACGACCAGGATGCCGACGTAGACGAATTCGCCCCAGCCGCTGACGAGCTCCTCTTCTCGCTCCTCGACGGCCTGGCGTGCTCGCCGATGGTGGGCGCCGACCCGGAACCCCTTCTCGGCTCGGTGCATGGCATCGGATTCGATCTTGGCGGAGTCGCGGACGACGGTCCGCTGGCTTCTCGACCGCGAGAGCGGTTCGAGAACGACGGCCATGGTCCGAACACAACCGGCGTAAAGCATGAGGTCGGACAACCACGCGGCGTCGACGTCGAGGCGGGGCCATTCGGTAACCCGCAACGCTCGATGCCAGACGCCATCGGTCTGCCACGCAGACCAGGTGCTCGTGGTGGCCGAGGGCATCGCGTTGCTGGGACTTGTCGCTCCTGCGGTCTCGCCGAGGCTTCGGGATCGGGTGTCGAGCACCATCCGCTGCGAAGGATCCAGTCGGAGTCGCATCGCCCGGGCCCACTCCGACGGTGACAGCACTCCGGAGACGGTCAGCCCGCTGCCTTCGAGGCGGTGCCCGAAGAGGCGCAGTTCGGTGAGGAGAGCCTCGACGGCGGCGTGGAGTCGGTCCGTCTCGTCCCGCTTCTTGCGCACCTTGCCCACGGCGAGGGTCACCGTCACGAGCACTTCGTGACGCGTGGTGTGCGAGCCGGCTTCTCGGAGCAGTCGTTCGTAGGCGGCTCGCACGTCGTCGAGCGGGTCGGCGGCCATCTGTTCGGCCAGCCACGTCCGGTGCTCATCGAGCCCGGCCGGCGCGGCCCATTGCGCCCAGCGCACGCTGACCACGGGGTTGCGTTCGGACACGAACGCACCGATCGACCGGCCCCAAGCATCGACGAGCCACTCCTGCTCGATCGGCTCGACGAGGCTGAACTGCCGGCCCGTCACCCGCAGCGTGGCGGCGACCGTCTCGGCCCGAGTGTCGTGAGTGACCACCGCCCGCGTCCCGGGCGGCCCCAGGCTGAGGTGGGCTACGTCAACGATCAGGACGTCGAGATCCTCAAACGGTGGGGGAAGCGACACGTCGCCATCGCCTCCCAACAGGGGAACCGGCTCGAACCAGGTGGCAGGTGGTCGTGTCCTCGTCTTGAGCCACTGCGCGCCGAGCGGGAGCTGGCCGACGACTGACTCGCCGCCGACTCGGGCTGCTCCAAGACCCGCTGCGACCGCCAGCACCAGCACTCCGGCCAGCGGCGAGACGAGCACCATCGCTACCGCACCCAGTGTCACGCCGACGGCGATAACGAGCAGTTGCACCAGACCGAGCCCGAACATCCATCCGGTGCGATCGACCGGCGACAGCCGAAACCGGCGGGGTTCGCGAACCGACGTCGTGGTCATACCTGACGCCTCTCGCTGCCGAGGGGCGGTGCCTGTCCACTATCCGATCCACCGGCTCCGGATGCCGGAGTCGTCGACTCCTGCGGCTGCCGCGCCGACACAACCACCGGCCCGCCGCCCGATGCCGCTCCACCGCCCGACCTGGGACCGCCCGAGCGAGGAGAGCCGAACGGCGCCGCAGATCCAGGACTCGATCCTCCGCCGCCGATGACAGGCACCGCTCCGAGCGAGCTGCCAGCACCTCCGACGCCACCCGTTGCCCCCGAGGCTCCACCGGCTCCTCCGGTGCCGGCGAGCTTGGAGATCCCAACCGTCGCCGCAACCGCCATCGATGCGCCGGCCACTGCCGATCGCATGGGGGCACGTTCCACACCGGCCGCTGCGGTTGCCGCTTCGACGAGCGGGAAGGCCTTCCAGATCAACCAGGGCATGAACGCCGCCATCAACATGACGGCAACTCCGGTCATCATGCCCGCGAGGTCGACCTCCTCGCCTGCTCCGATCCCATTGCTCGACTCGATCCCCGCTGCGCCAACACCGAAGGCCACGGCGACGCCGAACTTCGACAGGATCAGCGCCACGCCCATCTCGATGGTGCGGCGGGCGATCTGTCGGGTGCCGGGATGCGCCCGGGTGGCGAAGCCGAGCGGGGCGAGCACGATCAGGATGTAGATCAGGGCCGAGCGCACCAAGAGTTGCAGCCACACCAGCAGGGCGCCGATCACGAACAGCAGACCAAAGATGATCCCGAGCAGCCCCGCGCCGGTGAGCAGGTTGACGGCGGCCAGCGAGGCCGAGAACTCGCCCATCGCCTCACCGACATCGCCGGTCACGCCCAGCGACGCGGCGTCGACGATCCTGATCAGTATCCAGGCGACCGTTACTGACATCACCATCAGCAGGATCGAGGCGGGCACGTCCACGAGAGCGGTGCGGATGATCGCGCCTGGCTCGCCGGCGGCAAGCGATCGGATCACTGCGGCGAGGAAGAAGGCAAGGAGCAACGCCATCGACATGCCGAGCACGACCTGACGGATCGGCGTCACCGCATTGAAGAAGCCGCCGTCGAGGTCGACACCGGTTGTGGCGTTCATGGCCGTGATGATCGAGTCAGTCACCGCGGTGACGGCATCGGCGATGAGGCCGAAGACGAACTCGACCACGAGATTCAGGACGGACTCGCCGGCTGCCTCGGCGGCGCCACCGATGAGGCCGCCGACGCCGTCGATCACGTCGTCGATCGGGTTGAGGTCGATGGCCAGGATCACGAGCCCCACCCCTCGTCGCTCAGCCCAGCGGTTTCAGAGATGAGCTCCGCTGCGGGCGACGCAACGGTCGAGGCTGGCCGGACCGGCGTGGGCCCATCACGAGATACGAGATCGGCCATGCGCCACTCCCCCGCTTCCCACTCGACGGTGTAGGTGGCTGTGCGCCACTGCTCGACGGCCAACTCGTCGCCGTAGACGAGCACCTCGACGTACCAGACCGAGACCTCCCACCCGTCGCCTGCCGGACGAGCCGACGTACCGAGCGGTGCCACATGGGCGGTCAACCCGCCAGGCACCGAGAGCTCGACGTCGGCGAGCGTGGCCTCAACCTGGGCAGCGAGACGATCGGCCGATGCCTCGGTCGAGATCGACCGCTGCAGTGCCGCCCCTTCGACCGGCGTCATCGCCACAACGTCCTCGGTCAGCTCGAGGAACCGAAGCGCGGCGGTGACGGTACTTTCCTCCGTTGGAGCGAACTCGGAATCCGGCGGCGTCGGGACGCCAGCGTCCTGCAGCACTCCATCCGCGGATGCTGAAGACGGCATGGTCGACTGCGTCGATATCTCCGAGCCCAGCGATGTCGGCGGGCTGTTCTCGATGCGCGTGACCGAGTCTTCCTGCCCGAAGAAGTATCCGAGGTAGCCCACGATCGCGAGTGCGAGAGGAAGGCGCAGTCTGCGGAGGAGCCGTCGCATCACAGCCCCGACAGCTCGTCGACGATCGTCGGAGCGAGTCCGACGACGATTGCACCAGCTGCACCGCCGAGGGCGAACACCCGACCGCGACCGCCCTGCATCGAGTTGCCCGTGACCTGCGACAGCCCCCATACGGCACCGCCGATCAGCAGCGACGCGAGCGACCCGGCCAGGCCGAGCCACATCAGCCAGTTCAGAACATCCTGGGCCAGATCGGCCCCCGGGAATCCGTTATCGGGTGTTGCATCCACCTGCGCCAGCACTCCGCCAACGCCACCGAATGATCGAGCCACGTGCAGACCTCCTTCTCGTTGAGACACCCCACCAGGGACACCAACCCGACCCGAACGCGACAGAGAACTCCTGCGATCTCGTCGCGCTTGCCGAAATCCCAGGTCCCTGGACTCGACATGGACACCGAACACAGCCTCGACGCCAAGGTCATCGACCTCGCCAGGATCTCCGAGCCCGCCCGCCAGCTCGTCGCCATCTATGACGGCATCCGCCGTGGCGACCCGCCAGTCCCCGGGCGTCTCGACAAGGTCCTCGGACTACTCGGCGATCTACCCAGGCCACCGGGCCAGCTCGGCGCGGACCTCGATCTCTTGGCCAGCGGCGGCGATGGCTTCGAACGAGACCAAGTCGTAGCTGCAATCGAACGACTCCGCCGAGTCAGCTCGCTCGGCGCTCGACCGCCTGAAGCAGCTGAGCCGACACGGCGTCGTACACGCCGCCAGGGGGCGCCATCGCCATCAGTTCAGCTCGAACTTCCCGGCATCTCCAACGAAGGGAACACCCCATGAACCACATCACCATCGCCGGCAGGCTCGAGGACGATCCGGTTCGCAAAGAAGCCAACGGCAGCGTCGTTTGCTCGTTCCGACTCGCTTCAGGCCGCAGCGGCGCCAAGGCCGGCCGCCTCTGGATCGACGTCGACACCTGGGGCCACCTCGCCGGCGTCTGCTACCAGCACCTCGCCAAGGGCCGTCACGTCCTCGTCGCCGGCCGGCTCACCCAGAAGCAGTGGGCCGACCCGACGACGGGCGAGAAGCGCACTCGATACCTCGTCACTGCCACCGAGGTCGACTTCCTCGAAGGCCCCTGACCTGCGGCCCCGGCGGCGATCGGGGACGGAAGTCGCTTAGGCGACGCTAGGGCCGACGGATCTCTTCTGTCACGCTTGGAGACTGCACGCTCAGTACTCCCAGCCGTGCCAGACTCGTTCGATGGTGCGAACCGAGGGCTTGACAGTTGACGCCGGTTGAAGAGGTACTGGATCGGCTGAGGGCCAGCTCCACGACAGAGAAGCAAAAGGGGGACCGGTTTGAGGAGCTGATGGCCCACGCGTTCAGGACCGACCGGACTTTCGCCAAGCAGTTCACCGACGTGTGGCTGTGGGAGGAGTGGCCGGGGAAGACCACGGTAGACATCGGCGTCGACCTGGTGGCCAGAGCGCCCGATGGCGGGCTCATCGCCATCCAGTGCAAGTGCTACGACCCCCAGGCGACCCTCGACAAGGGCGACGTCGACTCGTTCATCTCGGAGTCCTCGAAAGCGCACTGGGCACGGCGGATCATCGTATCGACCACCGACAAGTGGTCGAAACACGCCGAAGAGGCCCTCGAGGGCCACACGATTCCAATCGAGCGGCTCGGTGTCGACCACCTCGACGCGATGACCGTTGACTGGTCGACCTACGACATCACCAACCCGAAGGGCCTGAAAGCCACCGCCCGCCACGTCCTTCGCCCTCACCAGGAGGTCGCGGTCGAGAAGGTGCGGGCCGGCCTGGCCGAATACGACCGGGGCAAGCTGGTCATGGCCTGTGGCACCGGAAAGACCTTCACCGCCCTGCGGATCGCAGAAGATGTGGCGGGTCCCGGCAAGTCGGTGCTGTTCCTCGCTCCGTCCATCGCGCTTGTCGCCCAGTCGCTCAAGGAGTGGACCGCCGAGGCGACCGTGGCGATTCGGCCGTTCGCCGTGTGTTCGGATGCGACGGCGGGGAAGGCCGACACGGCTGACAACGCCACGACCCACGACGTGGTGATCCCGGCCACGACGGACCCTTCGGCGCTGGTCGAGGCGAACGTCCACGAGCCCGACGACGGGACGATGACGGTGGTGTTCTCCACCTACCAGTCGATCGAGGTCATCGAAACCCTGCAGAGCGAGACAGGCCTGGTCTTCGACTTGGTGATTTGCGACGAAGCCCACCGCACGGCTGGGGTGGCATCGGTGGGCGAGGCCAACAAGGTGTTCTCGATCGTCCACGATGACACCCGCATACCGGCAGCGAAACGGCTCTACATGACCGCCACGCCCCGCCTGTTCAAGCCCAACGCGAGAGACGCCGCCGCGGAGCACGACGCCGTGCTCGCGAGCATGGACGACGCTGACTTCTTCGGTCCCGAGCTCCACCGGCTCGGCTTCGGCGAGGCCGTCGAGCAGGGCCTCTTGGCTGACTACCGAGTGCTCATCCTGGCCGTCAACGAAACGGCGATCTCCAACTCGTTCCAGCAGCTCCTCTCCGAAGGAGACGGCATCATGACCTTGCCGGATGTGGCCCGCTTCGTCGGCTGCCTCTCGGCCCTGGCCAAGCTCCCGGGCCAGGGCGGCGCCGGATTCAGACCAGGTGAAATGCCGATGCAGCGAGCCGTGGCGTTCTGGTCGAACATCAAAGAATCCGAGCGGTTCGCCTCCCAGTTCGACCAGGTGGCCGAGGCCTACTTCGACCAGCTCGAGTCTGACGGCGAGGACATCGCTCCTCTGCGAGTCCCGACTCGCCACGTCGACGGCACCGACAAGATCTCGTCCCGTAGGGCCGACATCCGCTGGCTCAAGGAGACCCCGCCCGAGGGCGAGTGTCGCGTGCTCACCAACGCCAAGTGCCTCACTGAAGGTGTTGACGTCCCGGCGCTCGACGCGGTGATGTTCCTGACCCCCCGCAAGTCCCGAATCGACATCGTCCAAGCTGTCGGGCGCGTGATGCGCAAGCCGCCCGGCAAGCAGCTCGGCTACGTCATCCTCCCCGTCGCAGTTCCAGCAGGTCTTGACCCGGCGACGGCGCTGGACAAGAACAAGGACTACGACGCTGTCTGGGAAGTACTCCAGGCGCTACGCGCCCACGACGAGCGGTTCAACGCCTACATCAACCAGATCGCTCTCGGCACAGGTGGCCCCGATCCCGACGGCAAGGTCGTGGTCGTCCCCGTCGACGGACCCGACATCGAGCAGGGGTCGATGTTCACCTATGAGGAGTGGACCGGGGCGATCTACTCGAAGATCGTCGCCAAGGTCGGCACACGCACCTACTGGGAAGACTGGGCCCGCGACGTCGCCGCCATCGCCGCCAGCCACGAGACCCGGATCCGCTCGATCCTCGCGGCCCAGCCGGCGGCGAAAACGTCGTTCGACGAGTTCGTGACGGAGCTGCGGGCCACCCTGAACGACGGCATCAGCGACGACGACGCCGTCAGCATGGTGTCCCAACACCTCATCACTCGCCCAATCTTCACCGCTCTGTTCGGCGACGACTCCTTCGCCACCGCCAACCCGGTTTCGCAGGCAATGACAGGGATCGCCGAGGTGCTCGACGCCCACAACCTCGAGGCCGAGACGGAAAAGCTCGACGGCTTCTACCGCTCGATCCAGCGCCGGGTCGAGGGCATCCATCCGGACGATGGCGAAGCCCGTCAGAAGATCATCAAGGACCTCTACGGCCGGTTCTTCAAGATCGCCTTCCCCAAGGTTGCCGACTCTCTCGGCATCGTCTACACGCCCATTGAGGTCGTCGACTTTATAATCCGCGCCGTCGAAGCCGCCCTACACGAGCACTTCGACGGAGCGTCATTGTCCGACGAGGGGGTGCATGTCCTCGACCCCTTCACCGGCACCGGGACCTTCATTGCGCGACTGATCCAGTCCGGCTTCATCAAGCCCCACGACCTGGCCCGCAAGTTCGCTGGCGAACTGCACGCCAACGAGATCCTGCTCCTCGCCTACTACATCGCCGCAGTGAATATCGAGGCCACCTACCGGCAGGAGGCCGCCCGCCTCGGCAGCACCGATCCGGGCTACGAGCCGTTCCCCGGCATCGTCCTCGCCGACACGTTCCAGCTCGGTGAAGCCGGGGAAGGGTCTGGCGCGCTCGACGTATTCCCGGTCAACAACGAGCGCGCCGTCGCCCAACGGAAGCTCGATATCCGTGTGATCCTCGGCAACCCGCCCTACTCAGCCGGGCAGGAATCAGCCAACGATGACAACGCCAACCTCAAGTACCCACAGCTCGACGCCTCGATCACGTCGACCTATGCCAACCGATCGACAGCCAAGCTCAAGAACAGCCTCTATGACTCGTACGTCCGCGCGTTCCGGTGGGCGTCTGACCGGCTGCTCAGGTCGCCGCACGGAGGCATCGTCGCTTTCGTGACCAATGGCGGGTTCATCGATGACAACACGTTCGATGGCTTTCGGCTATCCGTCGCTCAAGAGTTCCACCACCTCTACGTCTTCAACCTTCGCGGCAACCAGCGCAAGAGCGACTGGCGGAAGGAGGGAGGGAAGATCTTCGATGCTGGGAGCCAAGCGACGGTGGCCATCTCGCTGATGGTGAAGGAACCCGGCGCAGCGGCCGATTCCGGTGCTGTGCTCCACTACCGAGAGATCGGGGAACGTCTCACCAGAGACGAGAAGCTCAGCACCCTGGCACAGTCGATCCTGCCCGCCGTCGATAGACCTCCTTCGATCGCCGAGGAGCCATGGGAGACGCTGGCACCCAACGTGTACGGCGATTGGATCAACCAGCGATCCGACTCGTTCACCGAGCACCTGTCTGCACTCCCGGAGGACGGAGGGCCATCCCTGTTCGGTCTTCGGTCGACAGGGCTTAAGACAGGGAGAGATGCCTGGAGTTTCAGCAGCTCGGAGTCCCAGTTGTTGATCCGGCAGGCCGCGATGATCGACGTCTTCAATGACGCAGTTCGCGCCGGACTTACCGAAGCGACGCTCCCATCTGAGCTCCGCTCCGAGAGGCTGTTCAAGTGGACCGATCGGGACTACCGCCGGTTGGCAAGTGGGCGTCCCTACGACCCTCGCACGGACATCGACGTCCTGGAGGGACTCTACCGGCCGTTCCACCCGCGATCGGTGAACGCGGCTCCTGCCCTCGTGAACCGCTCGTCGCTCGCAAGGCGCTTGTACCCCAACCGAGCCGCCGCCACCCTGGCGATCTGTGTTCCCCCGCCGGGCTCGATGGCCCCGCCCTTCTCCGCCCTGATGACAAATCGCGTGATCGATTCCGGGCTGTACGCCTCAAGCGCCACTCTCATGCTCGCCCACCGAGTCTTCGATCCGCCTAGCTCGGCGTCCGACCAGCCCCCTGGGCTCTTCACGCCAGAGCTTGGGTGGCAGCACAACGTCACTGACCACGCCCTGGGCGTGTACCGCGCACTGGATCAGACGATCGAGAAGGACGACATCTTCTTCTACGTCTACGGCATCCTGCACTCACCTGCCTATCGCACCGCTTTCGCTGCCGACCTGAAGAAGTCGCTTCCACGTATCCCGCAGGTGCCGACAGCCGAGGGCTTCTGGGGATTCTCGAACGCTGGCCGCGGGCTGGCCACGCTTCACACTGAGTACGAGGACGTTGAGGTGTGGCCCGACCTGACCTTCGTGACCGCCGACGGGTTCGACCCCGCCAGCGCCGATGCCTACCGGATCACGAAGATGAAGCACCCGAAGGTCACGGACCCGGCGACCGGGGCCAAGGTCGACGACCGGACCCGGATCGTCTACAACGACCGCATCACGATCGAGGGCATCCCGGAGGCGGCGTATGGCTACGAACTGGGATCGCGCTCCGCAATTGCCTGGGTGATGGAGTCGTGGCGAATCAAGACCGACAAGGCATCCGGCATCACCAACGACCCCAACGACTGGGCCACCGAGCACGACGACCCCACCTACATCCTCGACCTCGTCGGGCGGGTCGTCACCGTCTCGATGAAGACACTCGACATCATCGCTGCTCTGCCCAAGCTGGCCCTGTAAATCGCCCGCTTGCCTGCCTACGCCCTACGGTTTGCGAGGCCGACGGAGTGCCCATAGACCCTCCGCTGGACCAACCCGATGATGAGGGGTGTCGCGGCATCTCCGAACCGTCTGATCAACTCGCTCGCTGAAGCCTGGCGGCGGCGATGATCGCTTCTGTCTCCTTGTCCGGCGTTTCCCAGCAACCCCCATCGGAGAGGCGAGCGCAGAGCTCGCTGTACAGCAACTCGACTTCGTCGAACGCTCTCTCGGCGGTCGCGGCACGAAGCTTGATCCGGTAGAGCGCCTCGTGTCCGGGCACGAGGATGAGTCCGCGATCCGCCGCCTCGGCAGCCTGATCAGCCCTCCCTTGGTCGAGGAGAATCTCTCCAAGCCTGTGGCTGGCATCAACGACCTCGCTCTCGATTCGGCGGTACACCGACGGATCCTCATTCAGCCAGTCGAATGAACCTGGGGCGCAGTCGGCGCCTGGGCTGCCGCTGAGGACGCTGAGCGCCGCGTCAAGGAGATCCGCGGCATCCTCGTCGGAACGCTTCTTGGCTTCAGTGATGAGCGCGGAGGCTCGGGTCCAGTCGCAGCCGACCTCATCACTCAGCTCGTAGTTCCCCGTGTTGGTGGCGGCCGTGAGGCGCTGCTCGCCGTCGTCGCCGGTGCCGAGAGCCGTTCGGAGCTGGCTGAGTGCGTTGTCAGCGGTGGAGCGGTTCGTCGCCGTTGGCCAGAAGGCGTCTCGGAGTCGTTGCGAGGAGACGTCTCGGTGGTAGGCGAGGTAGCACAACACCGAGAGCTGCTTGGTCGGGATCTCCTTCTCGAGCCCATGGACCTTGGGCTGTCGGGTGAGGATCCCGACCTCGATCGGTCGTGGCGCCATGACCCGCTCGACGATGTCCGTATTGCTCTCAAGCTCGCCGTTCTCGGGCGGGACAGCTTCGGTCTCGTCGGGCGCAGCAGCCTGCGGCTCCGTCTCGGCATTCTCCAGCAGCTCGCCCAACAACACTGGCTCCGACGGCTGCGAGGCAAGTGGCTCGAAGGCGAGGCCGTACGGTTCGAGTACGCAGCCATCATCGGTGAAGTGGACTTTCTCAGCCCCCGGCAGTTCTGCGACTGCGAGAACGGCGAGTGGCGTGTTCACGAGCGCCGCCGCATCGCCAAGTTGACGGGCGACGTCGTCATGGTCGGGGCCAATGAGGACGATTCGGGGGTGGAAGACTTCACCGGTTGCGACTCGCTGGCGGTAGGGGGAATCGGCGAGTCGATCGTTGAGCTTCGTCATCTCCGCAACGCAGGCACGGGTCCACGCAGCCGGGTCGGGTGGGACGGTCACGTCAGGGAGGTGCGAGATGTCGTCGGGCATGCCGATCGCCACAACCTCGCAGTCGTGGCTCCATGGTGTTGCAGTCGCTGCGACCGCCAGTGCCCGTTGCCAAGCTGCGATGCGCTCGGGTTGGCCGGCGAGCGAGAGCGCGCCGAGCTGTTCGAAGTCGACCAGGAGGTCACCGGCTGTCGTTCGCCCAACGGGGAGCAACCCGGGCGAGTAGGGGTGTGCTCCCGCAGCTTCGGCTTCGAGGTCGCCGAAGCTGAGATCAGCGTCGAGCCGCCACGTGGTCGGCCCTTCCGGCGTACGCACGAATCCGACCGGTGGATCGCACGGGTCGTCGAGCAGGACCTCGACGCCGAACTGACCGGCTCGCATTGCGATGATGGCGGGGAGCACGGCCTCGTCGGCCTGGGCCAACCGGTGGGTGAGGAATTTGTTGGTTGCCTCGACCCAGCGTGCCGCCTCGGTGTCGGCGATCGGTCGGATGGCAGCCTCGTATTCCACCGCTTCGAGTGGTGCTTCGTCGACTCGGGTTCCCGGCTCGCGTCTTGCGGCTTGGTGAGCGCGACGTCGGCGAAGCGTGAGTGCCAACGCGCCAGCGCTCACGCCAAGAGCACCGACGCCGAGCGCAACGAACGGCGCCGAGGATTCCGAGCCCTGGTCAATCGATATGTCAGAGAGGGCTGTCGGTGAGGGTCTCGCCTCTTCGGCCGTAGCTGTGGTCGGCGCCTCGAGAGCCGTTGGTGTCGGGGCCGCGGGTTCGACGATTGCCGGTTCGGGTGCCGCGGGCTCCTCGACCTCCGGCGGTAGCGGCTCCACGGCTGACTGTTCGGGCGCCAACGGGTCGGCGGGCACCGCGGGCAGCTCGAAGACCTGGCCGGGGTAGATGAAGTTGGGGTCGTCGGGTGGGAGGAGCTGGTCGTGGTTGAGCTCGACGACGTCGGCCCAGTAGAGAGCAACGTCGGTGTCGCTGGGCTCGCGGCCCCAGGCGTCGGTCATGGCTTTCTCGGCGATGGCCCAGAAATGATCGCCGGGTTCCACGTCGACTTCGACTGGTGCGGCCACGTCCGTCTCGTCGCTGAGCGGCAGCACCGCGTCGGTAGGCAGGCGGAGATCCCATCCAGCCTCGACCGTCTCGCTTCCGAGGGTGATGACCGTGCCGTCGGGCATGGTGCGGCCGAGATTTGCGTCTCGGATGTCGGTCCAGCGCAGCCCATCGCCGAGGGTGGCTTCGGCAATACTCCAGAACGTGTCTCGGGTCTCGGCGACGAAGGACTTGGTCGCGACGGCGGACTCAGCGGGACGGGTCTCGCTGGTCGGCCAGAGCTCCTCGATGGTGCCGACGTCCCACGTCACTTCGCTCGGGCTGGCCATCACGGGCTGAAGGGGGGCAGCTGCGGCGACCGCGTGCACGGTCGGAAGCATCGAGCTCGAGATCAGGGTCAGTGACGTGACGAGTCTGGCGGCGAGCGCCTGGAGTCCGGGGAGTATGGCGGCTTGTCGTGAAGTCTGGCCACGTGCGGCAGCAACGAACTCGATGGCGATGGCGTAGGCGAGCTGTGCCCAGCAGACCCAAGCGACGATCAGCAGGGTTCCCGACAGAAGTGCTTCAGTTCGGCTTGTATCGGAGGCGAGCTGGTCACCAAGGGTGCCGAGGATGCGGACGCCAGGTAGTCCACCGAGCTGCCAAAGCACGGCCGGGATACCGATCGTGAGCGCTGCAATGGCGACGAGCGAACTAGTGCCCCGGATGAGTTCGGCAATTCGGCGGATCATGGTGCTCCTTGGACGCCGAGGACGGCAGTGGCAGATTCGGTCGCGGTCACGGTCCAAGGGCCGGGGAGGAATTGGGTGTCGACCCGGAGCTGCACGGTGACGGTCACGGTGTCGTCGGTGACGGTGATGGTTCCGGTGTGGCCGATGGCGGCGAGGTACTCGCCCGCGGCCTGGTTGGCGGGTCCGGGATCGAGATAGGCGATGCCTGAGCTGCGGTAGGCGTCGGTGTCGATGTGCTGGGCGCCGGCCCGGGCCGCGTTGTCGGCGATATCTCGGGCTTCGGAGAGGGCGCCGAGTTTGCGGCCGCCGTCAACAGCGAGACCGGCGACAATGAGGAACGCGACACCGAGGACGGCGATGAAGATGCTGACCGCCCCTCGCTCCCGATCGCCATGGTGGGAGTGGCAGGTCATGGGTGGCTCCGGTAGGTGTCGATCACTTCGGTGGCAGTGCTAGTGAAGTTGCGGGTGCCGGGGACCGAGAGGCTGGCGAGGTCGGAGAACGACGCGCCGCAGGTGATGGTGACGCTCACCCACCCACCTGGTTGGAACTGGCCGAGCCCGACAGCGACGTCGAGCCCGTCGCTGCAGCTGAGCCCGGAGCTACTGAGGTTGGCCTCGGCCATCTGACGGGCGTCGGCATCGGCCTGCGCCGGAGACCCGGCCAAGCTCGCGGCTCGAGCGGCTTCGTGTGCGGCGCTGCGGACGTCGTTCTCGGCTTGGGCGACCCGGCCGGCGAACACGATGAGGAGCATGAACGCGGTGAGGAACCCGGTCATGACGACGGCGAACTCGGTCGATACGGCACCGCGCTCGCCTCGGCGCCTCATCGTTCGTCCTCGGGGATGAAGCGTTCGACGGGGCCTACGGCTCGGGCGGTGACCGACCAGGCACCGGGCAAGATGCTGAAGCCGAGGTCGCCGTGAACGGCGACGGTCACGGTGTCGGTGCTGCGGTTGACGTCGACCGAGACGTTGCGGAGGTTGCCTGCCTGGCCGAGTATCGCGTGCGCGCCGGCTTGTCCGTCGGCGGTGGTGGCGTTGGCAACCTGGGCCGCGTCGAGGGCCTCCTCGGCGGCGGTCTCGGCGGCTTGTTTCGCGTGCCACCAGAGGCCGACCTGCACCGGGAGCACGACGAGCAGTATCAGCACAGGCATGAGGACAGCCAGCTCGGTGGCCGTGGCCCCTCGTTCGCTGTGCCGTACCCGTTTGATGCGGGCATGGTTCCGGTTCACCGTCAGGCGGGGGCCGGCACGGTGTCGGGGATGTTGTTGGCGTTGCTCTGCGCCTTGGCGATGAAGATCCCGCCGAGGACGACGGCAATGGCCACCATGGCGGCGATCACTACCGCCATCTCAGTGGAGATGGCACCGCGTTCGTCGCGGATGTCAACGCCGAGGAGAGTCATGTTGTACTCGACGGCCAGTTGCATGAAATCGATGTAGTCACGCATCGCCTGCATGGTTCTTGTTTCCTTTCGCGGGTCGCCGACACGGTGTCGGCGAGGTTGGGTGGCTGGGTCTCGCTTCCTGGTCATCCCTCTTGTGTGGGGGTGGTGGGAGCGAACTGGCTGGCGCCGCCGTCGGATATGGCGTCGACGGCGCCGAAGGCGATGAACAGGACCAGACCGAGGATCATGACGACGACAGGAACGATCATCTTCTCGGTGCGAGCTTCGGCGTTGGCTTCGAGGTCGGCGGCCTGGGCCGTGCGCAGCGCGTCGGCCTTGGCAATGAGGGACTGCTTCACGCGGGCGCCGTGGTCGCCGGCGAGGGAGACCGTGGCGGCGAGTTCGCTGAGTTCGTTGACGCCGAGCTCATCGCCGAGTTGGGCGAAGGACTCCCAAGGACTTCGTCGGGTGAGACGTGCCCGACGGAGCGAGCGACGGATCTCGGCGAACGCCCAGCCGTCGCCGGCCTCAGCGGCGCCTTCGAGAGCGGACTCGATGCCGGCACCGCCGGCGAGAAGGATTGTGACGAGATCGAGGTAGGCGCTGAAGGCATGCTTGAACGCCTGCCGGCGGGCGGCGACACGTTCGGCCAGAGGGAGGTCGGGGTAGAAGAAGCCGCCGGCAGCCAGTACCAAGGCGATCACTGCGACGACCAGAGGTGATGGGCCGGTGCCGTTGGTGGCCAGCGCGGCTGACGCGACGACAGGAAGGGCGAAGCCCGCTCCGGCGGCAAGAAGCTTCTCGTAGGCATGTCGTTCGACCGACTTGTCGAGGACGCGGAGTGCTTCGGTGAGCTTCGGTCGCTCGGCCATGCCGACCATGCGCATCAGGGCAAGTCCACCTGCGCCGAGGGCGGCCTGGATCCCCGACAGTTCAGGCTCGTCCAGCTCGCCGGATCGCAGCGTGGCGATCGACACTCCCGGCCGATCGAGGTGAACGGTGACGCGGTCGAGTGGCGCCGGGTGCGGCTGCAGGCCGCGGACGACGAGCAGTAGCCCGACGCCGATGCCAGCACCGAGGGCGGCGATGACGACGGCGCTCATTGCCTGGCCACGGTGCGGGAGGTGCGGGCCGAGAACCGTTCTGGCATCTCGAGCTGTCCGTAGCTGGACAGCAGCCAGCCTCCGAGCGCGAAGACCCCGGCGACGACGAGCAACCAGAGTTGGCCCGCAAGGGAGTCGTAGGCCTCGAGGAGCTGGCGGGAGAACACGAAGAGGAACCCGATCGTCGCGACCGAGGTGGCGACCACGATCCGGGCCGAAGTGCGGATGCGGGCCCGACCGACCTCGACACGTAGACGCATGCGAACATCGGCACGGATGGTGTCGGCCAGCCGTCCGAGCAGCGGTCCGAGTTCGCGGGCTTCCATGCGAGCGGCGTTGACGAGGGCTACGACGACCAGGTCGGCCGAGGGGTGATCGACCTCGGCGCCGAGGCGGCCAAGGGCGTCGACCAGGGGCATCCGGTCGATTCGGCCAGCGAAGCGCCGAAGCTCGGGGGCGATGGCCGCCGGTGCGACATGGGCGGACGCAATGAGCGCCTGTTCCAGGCCAGCCGAGCCAGCCATGTTGTCGCGGATCATTTCGGCCCAGGAGGCGATCGCTTCGGTGCGGGCCACTGCGGTGTCGCGGTTCGTGCGGGCGGCGAGCGGTCGGGGTAGCCAGATCACGGTTCCGGCGGCGAGGACGGCGGCGACCGGCCAACCGACGAGGGCGTAGACGACGATGCCAGTGATCGCCGCCGCCCCGCACCATGCCGCAGCCGTCTCGACGTTTGTCGCCGAGGGGAACAGCCGGTCGAGGCCGGGCAGGATCCGCTGGCCTCGCAGTCCGGCGACGATCAACAGGACGCCGAGCCCTATGCCGGTGCCGGCGGCGGCCGCCATCAGGAGGCTCATCGCTGCCACCCGGCCATGTCGGGGCTGAGCCAACGAGAATCGAAACCGACCCGTTCGAGGCGGCCGAGGTTGGCGTCACGAAACGTGAAGCGAGGCATGGCCCGGCCCGTGTTGTCGGGTGCATAGACCTCGTTGGACGTGACCATCGGGCCGTCGGCGCCGGTGATCTCACGGACGCTGGTGACCACGCGTTCGTTGCTGTCGAGGCGACCGAGGTGGAGCACGAAATGCACGGCGTTGGCGATCATCAGGTTGGTGACCTCGACGTCGAATCGCTCGGGCGTCATTGCCATGTACATCTGGAGTCGGGTGAACACGCCGAGGCTGGAGTCCGCGTGGATGGTGCACATCGAGCCGTCGTTGCCCTGCGACATGGCCAGCATCATCGGAAGGGCCTCGGCGCCGCGGACCTCGCCGACGATCACCCGGTCGGGCTGCATTCGTAGACCGGATCGCACGAGGCGGTGCATGGGAAACTCGCCGACGCCTTCGAGGTTGGCTTCGCGTGCCTCGAGGTCGACGCGGTTCGGGTGCAGGGTGGCGAAGTGCTCGAGACCGATCTCGAGGGAGTCCTCGACGGTGATGATTCTCTCGGTCGGCGCAACCTCGTTGAGGAGGCAGCGCAACAGGGTCGTCTTGCCGGCGCCGGTGCCGCCGGCGACGATCACGTTGAAGCGGGCCCGCACCATCGCCTGCAACAGGTGGAACAGCGACTCGGAGATCGTGCCCAGGCCTATCAGCTGCTTGAGGCGACTGATATCGAAGTTGTGGCGTCGGATCGAGACCGACGGCCGACCCGAGACCCAGGCGATGGCGTGGAGGCGGTCACCCGAGGGGAGCCGCATGTCGAGTTCCGGCGAGGCAGGGTCCCAGCGCTGCTCGGAACGACCCCTGCGGGCTTGGGTTTGGATGAGTTCGATCAGCTCGGTGTCGGTATCGGCGACCGGTTCGCCGGCGACAACCGAGCCGTCCTGAGCGGTGAGCCAGACCTCGTCGAAGCCGTTGGCATGGATGTCGGTCCACTGCGGGTCGTCGATGTAGGCCTGGAGGCGTCCGATTCCGAAGAGACGGTTCAGTACTGCGGTGGTGAGGCGTCGCGCCTCGTCGTCGGTGACTGGTTCGGTTCCGCCACCGAGGCGCTCGGCATCGAGCTCGGCGAGCTGGCGACTGATGAGCTGACGGGCGAATTGGCGGCGGTCGTCGTGGCCGAGCGGGCGCCGACCGGCGACCTCGTCGGCGGCGTCGCGTTCGTCGAGCGCTTCACCAACACCTGAGTGCAGACGGTTGACCAGCGCGGAGTCGAAACTCATCCGACTGCCTCCATCGTCAGCGGCGTGGTCTCGTTGCGTGGTGACGTCGCTTCGCCGGTAGGCGTGGACTTCTCGTCCGGGATGGGGACCGGGGCGAGGTCTCGGGCCAGCGCGGCGATTTCACGAAGTAGCGGTCGACGGCTGGCGTTGCCGGTCACGTTGCCGGCGAGCAGTGCGCTTGCTCCTCGCGCGTCGTCGGGAAGAACTCGGGCGACCGCATGTTCGGTGAAGCGCTCGACCTCGGCAGCTGGATGAGGGGATGATCCAACCAGTAGCCATGCGACCGAGCACCCGGCGTCGGTGAGCGCGTCGAGGAGCGCGGCGCCGGGGTGGACCTGCTCGGCTGTTGGACGGGCCACCAGCAGCACCAGATCGGCGGTGGCAACCAAGCCGCCTGGTTGCGGTGCGAGCCGGCCGGCGTCGGCGACTGTGGTGACGTCGGGGAGCTCGGCGAGCCAGTGCCCCAGACGAGCGCCGCTCGTGTCCAGGATCGACATCGTGCGGTCGGCACGCTCCGGGGCGACGACGACCGGGAGCCCGCCGGGGATCCCTTGGGTATGGCTCCACAGATCCTCCCGGTTCAACCCGTGTCGACCCGCGGCCGCGAGGGTCACCAGGCCCGGTAGGCGCCCGAGCTGGTACCGGATGGCGAGGGCGCCACCTGCTGCGTCGGCTTCGAGAAGGAGCTTGCGGTGCGCAGCATCGACGGGTAGGGCGGCGGCGAGTCCGAGCGCGGTGGTGGTGACGCCGGGCGATCCCTTGGCCGAGGCGAGACAGATGAGACTCATCTCATCCTTCCTCGGCGACCTGGATGAGGCGGACGCGGTTGGCCGATGCCGCGGAGGCGACGCGTGCCGCATCGTCCTCGCCGACCTGAATGGCCGCGAACAGGTTCCCCTGTACCCCGACCTGGCTGACCTCTACCACGGTGGCCCGATCGACGAGCACGGCGGCTTCGACCGTGACGCCGTCAAAGGCCCTTGGATCGCCCGCCGCCGGCGTCAGGACAACGGCCACGGCGTCGCCGGCCGACAGCGACAGTGATGGGAACTGGCCGGGCTCCAGCGAGAGACCGACAACGCCCTGACCGGCAGTGATGAGCGACCCGTCGCTGAACTGCTCGGCAGTGATGAGCGCTCCTGCCGGAAGGTCGGTGCGTGCGACTCTGCCGACAACCAGACCGGCCTCGGGTTCGGTCAGAACAGCGAGCGTGTCGTCGCTGCCGATCCCGACGATTTGGAGGTCGTCGCCCGTGATCACCTGTCCCCGCTCCACTGAGCTGCGCAGTGCGAGCGCCGGGTGCTGTTCGGTCGATGCTGTCTGCCACCACAGAGCGGCGAGAGCGCACACGGCCACGACGAGGATGCCCCCGGCGATCTCGGGCAGGCGACGCCGGCCCGCCGACCCCACCGTTGGGGCGAGGTCGAAGTGGGCTTCGCCTCTTGCGTGTCCGTTCGCCAACTTCTGGTCGCGGAGCTGCGTCGTCATCGGTCTACCTGTTCTTCCACTAGGCGCCCGTTGGTCTCGAGCGCTTGGATCTCGGCGACTTCGACCGTGATCGGGGCCGCAGTGCGAGCGATCGTCCCCAGTAGGGCTGCGGTCGGGTTGAGACTCGTCGATCCCCAGACCTCGAACTCGACCGTCGCGGTGACACGGAAGCCGCTCGTGCCAGCCGTCGAGTGCCGATAGGTGTGCGAGCACTCCGGCTCCTCGTTAGCGGCGGTCCACTGCGATCCGGGTCCGGAGCAGACCACAGTGGATCCATCACCCGGCGACCATGTCGCGGCAGCCGGAACGGCGTGCGCTTCGGCCCACATGCGCCCGCTCGGTGTCGCAGCGCGTGCTGTGAATGTGCCATTCCAGTAGGCAGTGTCGACCCATAGCCAGGTCGGGAGCTGTGCGACCATCGGCACTGTCACTCCATCGGGGCTCGCCCTCCAGGTCGGACTCGGCGGGTCGAGGGTCCGCATCGCTTGCTCGAGCAGGTCGGGAATGGTGAAGGCATCCACCTCTGGAACTACGAACCGCCCGTCGACCACGACGACCTCACCGTCACAGGTCAGACGTAGCCAACGTCCGGTGTCGGAGTAGAGCCGTTCCAAGTCGATCCCGTAGACGCCTACGGCAAGGTCATCGTCGATGACCACCTCGTACGTACAGCTGTCGTCACTGCCCCAGCTGACGCCTTCAACCGTGGCGACAGCAATGACCTGCACGACGTTGTCGACAACACCGACCTCGCCTTCGTCGGCCGCGTTCGCCGGGCCAACGGCGACCAGAAGCACAGCAATCAGAAGGGGAAATCCCCGCGCGCCAACGCGCATCCCGCCACCCCCTCCCACTGCTGGAGCCGCACGACTCTGATTACCTTCCAGGCATCACCAGACAGCTGGAGATCAACGACGTAGCTGTGAGTCACGACGTCGTCGTTGACCACGTCACCCGTCGCGACCTCGTAGATGACACCGTCATCGACCGAGCAGGCTGCGGCTTGGGCCGTGTCGTCATCCAACCGAACCGAGCCCACCCATATCTCGGCGAGCGCCTGCTCTCCCGCTCGGATAGCACGCCCGTCGTCAAGGCGGCGTTGCGTCTCGGCGGCAGCCGACGCCAAAGCCTCCCCCGCAGCGACCTCTGCAAGCGCCGGGTCGGCGGGATCGGGGACCGGGCCGGCGTTAGCTGCCTCACGGGCATCGAAGAATCCACGGATACGGCCGGCAATGACCGTCTCGATCGGTTCGTCCTCGGGAGCTTCGGTCGGTTCAGGAGCGAGCGTCGGCACCACTGTTGGCGTCGTTGTCGGCGCGTCCGTCGGCGCTGGTGTTGACACCGAGGGATCCGTAGTCGTAACCGCCTCCGTCGTCGACGTTGCCAACGACTCCGACGGATCGCTGGAGGAGCAGGCGGCGACCGCCAGGGCACAAAGAACGACGACAATCGAGGGGCGGCACCGCATCAGAGAAGGTCCGCCGTGAGGCAAGACCCAACGTGATGAGCCCGCAGAGCATCGATCGACTTGGCCGTCGGAACTCTCGGACGAATCGATGGAGTGCGTTGAGAAGCGGTCACATCGCCACGGTATGTGAACGCAACTACTGGTCGCAAGTTTAACTTGCATTATCGACCTCCTGTCGTTTGACCAGGGACATCGGATGAGCGCGAACGCGACAACGCTTCACGACTTCTCGAACCTCGCCGCCCAGATCACGACCGGTCGCGTGTCGCGCTCGCTCTCGTCAGGTGTCCCTGGGTGGGCATGGAAAACAGCGGAGAGCAGCGGTGAAGTTGATCGGCGGCGTTGCCGCCGCCCTCGCATTGATCCTCATGATCGGTGCCTTTGCCCTTGTCGGCCTGGTAACTGTCGCTGCCGGCGCTGGTTCAGCAGCAGCGTCGGTGACGGTGTCCAGCCCCTCCGATGAGGCGGTCGCCGACATACCGTCGCTGCTCCTCCAGCTCTTCATCGCCGAGGCACAGCAGTGCGACGGTCTGCCCTGGACGGTCATGGCCGGCATCAGCAAGGTCGAGTCCGACCACGGACGCTTCGCGGGAGCGTCGATCGGTCCTGAAGGGGTCGCCCGACCGCTGATCATCGGCATCGCGCTCGACGGCAGCAACGGAACCGCTCGCATCCCAGACACCGACGACGGCAGCTTGGACGGCGACACCGTGTGGGACCGCGCCGTCGGTCCGTTCCAGTTCATCCCCTCCAGCTGGCGAATCTTTGGAACCGACCGCAACGGCGACGGAATCGCCGACCCCCACAACATCCACGACGCGGTCGCCGCCATGCGCCGTCACCTCTGCCCCGACGGCCGCATCGTCGACATCGAAGCAGCGATCCTCGACTACAACAGGTCCGACGAGTACGTGGACGCGGTCCTCGAGTGGGCAGACGCCTACACCGGGCCGCTCGCCTCGGCGGCGCTTCCCATCGCCGGCTACGCCCTCCCGGTCAACCCACAACTCGTCGACAACCAACAGCTCGTCTCACCGCATCACGACTACCCGGCATGGGACCTCGGTCTCCCGGTTGGGACTCCCCTCTTCGCCATGACCGCAGGGACGATCACCAACGCAGCACCGGCCGGCGTGTACCCAACAGACCCGAACCGTTGCGGCACGACGGTCAACCTCGCCGGGGTAGACGGCGCGGTCTATACCTACTGCCACATCTCACAGCTCGCCGTCCGAGCGGGCCAGGTCGTCGGCGCGGGCACTCTCGTCGGACTCTCCGGCGGTCAACCGGGCACCCTCGGGGCCGGCAACACGACAGGACCGCACCTCCACCTCGGCATCCGAGTCGACGGAGCTGCCGTCTGCCCACAACCACTCCTGCTCGCCATCGCACGCCAGACCCCGATCAACCCCGCCGTCGCCCCAGCAGCCGGTTGTGTGCAAGGACGCCCGACGACCGACTGGCCGGCCTGGCTCGACCGCGCCGGCATCACACCAACCGACGCACCCGAGGAGGCCCAGCCGTGACGGCCATGCAGACCAGTGATGACGGCGTCACCTCGCTGATCGATATCGCTACCCTCGCTCAGCAGCTCGACGTCTCCGAGCGCTACGTGCGTCGCCTCGTCGAAGAGCGGCGGATCGCTTTCCACAAGATCGGCAAGTTCGTCCGCTTCCACCCGGACGACGTGGCCGAGTGGATCGCCACCAAGCGCATCGAGCAGCAGCACCTCGACTGATCGCCTCAGCCGCCTGTCACAGTCCTCACGTACGTTCCGCAGATCAGATAGCAGCAGGAGACCAGAGCCATGGCGAGCATCCGGAAGCGAACCACACCCGCCGGCCACACTCGGTACGAGGTCGTCTACCGCGGGCCTGATCGCCGCCAGCGCACGAAGACGTTCAAGCGCAAGACCGACGCCCAGCGCTACGCCAACACCGTCGAGGCGGACCTGGTCCGTCACGATTGGGTCGACCCTCAACTCGGTCGCCAATCCTTCGGCGAGTGGGCCGAGAGGTGGAGTGCTACGACCACCCACCTGAAGCCCAAGACGCGTGAGAGCTACGACTCCATAGTCCGGAACCACCTGCTCCCGGAGTTCGGGAATCGGCCCATGGCATCGATCGATCACGCCGAGGTCCTGGCATTCATGTCGAACCTGACGAACCAAGGCAAGGGCGCCGGGACCGTCCGCAACATCCGCGACGTGATGCGCCTCGTGTTCAAGCTCGCCATCCGCAACGGCGTAGTGAAGACCAACCCGGTCGAAGACATCAAGGCGCCCAGGAAAGCCAAATCGGAGATGGTCTTCCTCAACGAAGACCAGGTGTGGGCTCTCGCCGAGGAGATCAGGGACCCACCGCCGCTCCGGCGCGGTGCCTCCCATCGCGACGGTGGGTATCCCGACTACGCACTCCTCATCCTCTTCGCCGCTTATACCGGACTCCGCGCCGGCGAGATCGGCGCGCTCCGGGTGTCCCGCATCAACCTCCTACGCCGCCGCGTCGAGGTCTCGGAGTCAGCCGACGAGGCGCACGGAAAGTTCAACATCGGCCCCACCAAGACCTACTCCCGGCGCTCAGTCGGCATACCCACACCGGTGGTCGAGATGCTCGTCCCGTACCTCGCCGCCAGGAAGCAGAACGACCTCGTGTTCGAAGGGCCCGACGGCGGACCCCTCCGCCACTCCAACTGGTACCCCCGCCATTTCAAGCCCGCAGTGGTTCGCGCCGGCCTGCCCCGAGACACCAGGTTTCACGACTTGCGCCACACCTACGCCGCCTTCCTCATCGCAGAGGGCGCCCACCCCAGAGCGATCATGGAACGCATGGGCCACTCGACGATCAACGTCACCCTCGGCACCTACGGCCACCTCTTCCCCGCAATCGGCGAGCAGCTCGATGAGGCACTCGGCCAGCGGTTCATCGCCGCTGGGCCCACGCGATCAGTCACGCAACCGTTTCCGCGCGTCTCCAACGATCGTGCTCAGTGAAGAGCCCAGCGTCTTCCGATCCCGGGCATTTAGCTGAGCTCTCGACGGGCTGTACTAGACCAATCACGTGGGCGAAGGTCGCCAGTCCGCGATGCTCGAGCCGGCGCTGGACGACCTGTACCGCGATCCTTGACGCAGTGACTCCGTCGACCACGAGTACCGGCCCGGCATCTCCCGACCTCCAGAGGCGAAGACGACCATTCGACCGAACAACGGCTGCACCGCAGATTGCATGGCCCGCCGAGGTCGCCCCAGCAAGGCACCGCGCCCCACTTGCGGCAGCTGCAGACAGCACGCCGTCGAGTGCCGCAGCGCAACCGTCGCTACTCAGTAGATCAGCGTTCCGCGTGGTGATGTGATCTGCTAGTTCGAGTAGATCCATCGTCGCCATAGCATGACCTTAGCGTAGTCGCACACGATAGAATTGTTGTTCAGTGGCTATCTAGCGTATTCTCATGCTTATGGCAGAGAGTCAGGCCTGCATCACTGTGCGTGAGGCGGCTGACGCGCTCGGATGCTCGCCGAGCACCGTCCGCCAGATGTTCCATTCCGGAAAGCTCAGCGGCATAGTCGGGCCACAACCCCATCGCCCTCGAATTCTCATCCACGCTGACAACGAGGGTCGACCTCTCGACGGCGATTCGCTCCCAATCGGGGATGGCTCGCTCCGGTCTCGGCTTGGTGGCCTCGAGAACCGCGTTCGAGATCTCGAGATGGTAGGCGATGCCGAGGTGAAGGCCGAGCGCTTCAGGGATGCCGCGATCTTGTTGCAGGGAGTCGTCGAACGGCAGCGACGGTCCAGCGAGCTCCATGCTCAGGCGCTCCAGGAACTGGAAGCAGCTCTAGCCGAACAGTCCCAGATCATCCTCACCCTTCTTCTCGACGATCAGGACATAGCGTCGGCGTCGGCTACAACTCGGCAGGGGTCGGACTAGGTCAGACGCCAAGTACGGCGAGTGCAGCCGCAACGGACTCCTTGGGTCCGCTTCCGAACATGGCCTCTGCTTCCTCATCAAGCGATGCCTTCGACGTCCCCGCTTGCGAAGCAAGGTCTCGACCGCACAAGAGGACAACGTCTGCCCCGGAGGAGGCCGCGGCATAGGCCAGGGCACCCTCCGCCAGGAGCCGTTCACGCGGACCCTCGGTGTTGGACGGCCGCTGTGGACGATCGGCTCGGCGAACTACGACTACGTCCGCATTCAGGCCTTCGACTCGGTTCGAGAAAGCCGAACCAAGATCAGTGACTCTCGCCGATAGGTCCTCTCCCTGCGGGACGAGGGCGAACTCCTCGATGAGAGTCGGAGCATTGCGGGCACCGGTCAACACGGCGACGGCAACAGTGGGATATCTGTCGCCGCGCACCTTCTTCATCACTACCCAGGCACCGACGACCACTGTCACCGTCCTATTGTCGTCCACATGGCGCTTCCAACGGGGCATCTCTTCGCCAACCGGTATGAGGTGACGCGCTACATCGACAGTGGAACGTATGGCGACGTCTACGAGGCCATTGATACCCATCAGGACGACCGTGTGGTTGCGCTCAAGCTTCTCAATCCAGCGAAACTCGGTAGCTGGCCATGGCAGGAGGCCACAATGCTCACTCGCCTCGACAGCGAATATGTATTGAGCATCTTCAACGCGGACGTCGATGCTGGCATCCCGTACCTGGCCACTCAGTTGGCCACAAGCGGGTCCCTTGAGGGGGCGGGCCACCTACCTCGCCTCTCGGTCCGGGAGGTAGTGGCTATCGTTCGAGGCGCCGCGCGAGGACTCGCTCGTACACACGACGGCGGCATCGTGCACCGGGATGTGAAGCCCGCGAACCTCTTCTGGTCCGCAACGAGCTCGGCAATGGTCGGAGACTTCGGCTTCGCTCATCCCTTGGATGCGAACGGCGAGGCTCCTCCGGAAGGAACTCCTGTAACGGCGGCACCAGAATTGCTCACGGGCGGGCCGGCGACCGTCCAGTCAGACATATGGTCGCTCGGAGCCACGGCCTATCAGCTTCTTACCGGGGTCTATCCGCACGAGGACCTCGCCGCGAGCAGGACGCGGCAAGACCTCTACCCCGCTCGAACCGGGCGGCCCCCAACGCCGCTCCGCGACCTTGCGCCACACATCAGTCAGCGACTGGCGTCTCGGATCGAGCGGGCGCTTGCGGAAATGCCCTGCGACCGCTACCCATCGATGACGTCATTTGAGAGCGACCTCGGAGCCGGGGCAACGCCTGCTCGATCCTGGAGGGAGAATCAGCCTCACCCCGGCCACCTTCGATGCTGGACGAGCGATGACCCGTCTGACCTCACGGTCTGCATGGCGTCGGGTACGACTGCTGCGCTAGCGAACATCGATGTCCGACATGCCGTTTCCGGCAACCGGATCGTCAAGCACTGTTCGGATGATGGCTACTTGCGGGCCGCTGGAGGCCGGCTCAGGAGCATTTTCGAGAAGCTAGGGAATTGATTCGTGTGGCTCTCCAGTTGCTGAGGTGTGAGCTTTCTGTGAGATCTACGATTGGCACACGCCGAACCGAAGAACGTGAAAGGCCCGGAAACCGCTAGTTTCCGGGCCTTCTGAGTGGTGGCGGGGGCAGGATTTGAACCTGCGACCTTCGGGTTATGAGCCCGACGAGCTACCAGACTGCTCCACCCCGCGACTGAGGAAGATACCGGCGAAGGGCACGGTCAACAACCTCCGACGTCCCCGCGGGGACGTCCCCGCGGGGACGTTTTCGCCGCCGGAGAGTGTCACACCCCGTCGGTAGTTTCGACTGCAACGACAATGAAACGGAGCGGTCATGGACGAGATCCCACTGGAGCGGTTGGAGACCGAGATCACCTCGTGGAGCGGCAACCTGGCGGCGGCCACCGCCCAGCTTCTCGGCTGGATCGCCGACTACGACGAACGGGAGGGTTGGCGCACCTGGGGCGCCCGCTCGTGCGCCGAATGGCTGTCGTGGAAGTGCGGCGATTCGCTCCACACGGCCCGTGAAAAGGTGCGGGTCGCTCGTGCGCTGCAGGCCCTTCCGGTGGCCGCTTCGGCGTTCTCGGCGGGCGAGCTCTCCTACAGCAAGGTGCGGGCCATCACCCGGGTGGCCTGCGGGGAGGACGATGCCGACTGGGTCGAGCAGGCCCGCCACGCCACCGGCGCCCAACTCGACCGGCTGGTGTCGGCTGTCATCCGCTCGCTGGACGAGGACGATCCGCGCGGCGCCCTCGAACGCCGACGGTGCGTGCGGGGCGATGGCAACCGCGGCACCGGCACGCTGCGCATCGAGGCGCCGAGGGACATGATCGACACGATCGCGGCCGCGGTCGAGGTCGTCGCGACCCGGATCATCGACGAGGCGGTGTCGGGGTCGGATCGGCGGCGGACCGAGGTGATCGCGGAACGGGGCGGGCTCGCCGCCGTCCGCGTCGACGCGCTGCTCCAGATCGCCGAGCAGGCCCTGGCCGCCGCGCCGGCTGCCGCAGAGCGCGGCGACGTCGGCCGGCTGAGCCTCGTCGTCGACACCGAGACCCTCTCCGCGATCGCCGACGAGCCGAGCGACGGCGTGTGCACCCTCGGCGGTCAGGCGGTCGACCCCGAGATCGCCCGGCGCTGGGCATGCGACATCCGCTCCTCGGTGGTGATCGACCACGAAGGACACGGCTGCGACGAAGGCCGGGAGACCCGGGTGCTCAACCGTCGCCTCCGCCGGGCGCTGCTCCGCCGGGACCACGGCAGCTGCCGCTTTCCCGGCTGCGGGGTGAACTCGTGGCTCCACGCCCACCACATCATCCATTGGGCCGACCACGGCCCCACCGAGCTGGCCAATCTCGTGAGCCTGTGCGGCTTCCACCACCGGCTCGTGCACGAGGGCGGGTGGACGGTCGAACTGACCGCCGGCGGCGTGGCGTGGCGCGACCCCGACGGCGAGTCGCTCATCACCCCGCCACTCGCCGGCTCGGCGTCCGACATCCCCCCGACGTCGACCGCACCGGCCGCGGGCCGCTGGCACCGCGACGGGCTCGACTTCCACTTCGCGGTGGCGGTCGTGACCGAACATTGCCTGCGAGCGCGGGCCCGAGCCGGCGTCCCCGCGGGGACGTCGGCGTCCACGCCCCGCCACACCGATCGGACCCGAAAGGAACGAAGGTCCCTGTCGCGCGACCAGCGTCCCGAGTAGGCAGAGGGTCATGCCTGACCCCATTTCGCCGGCCGACGCGGTCGAACTCATCCGACCGACCGACACCCTGGCGGTGCCGCTGGGCCCCGGCGTGCCCGGCCAGTTCCTCCACGCCCTCGCGGCCCGGGATGGGTGGACCGACCTCGAGGTGTCGGGCGCCCTGCTCCCCGACCTCTACGAGCTGTTCCTGCGCCCCGGCGTGCGCCTGCGGAGCGGTTTCTTCGGCCCGGCCGAGCGGTTCCTGCTCGACGCCGGGGCCGACGTGCAGTTCGTGCCGGCCGACTTCCGGCGCTTCGCTCCCCTGCTCGAGCAGATCCGACCCCGCGTCATGGCCACCGCGGCGACCGAGCCCGACGCCGACGGCTGGATGAGCCTCTCGCTGCACGCCGGCGCGTCCGTCGAGGAACTCCGTCGCGCCGCGGCCGACCCGGAGCGGCTCTGTGTCGTCGAGACGAGCGCGGCGTTCCCCCGCACCATCGGGCTGCCGCCCGAGCACCGTCACGCTCTGCATGTCGACGAGGTCGACGTGGTCATCGCCGGCGATGCGAATCCGTTCGTGCTCGCCGACAAGGAGGCAAGCGAGGTCGATGCCGCCATCGCCCGGATCGCGGCGGCCTACATCCCCGATGGCGCCACGCTCCAGACCGGGATCGGCGGCATCCCCAACACGGTGGCGGCGCTGCTCGCCGACGGGCCCGGCGGCGGCTACGGCATCCACTCCGAGATGTTCACCACAGGGCTGATGCGGCTGTGCAAGGCCGGCAAGGTCACCAACGACCACAAGGGCGAGTTCGACGGCTTCGCCGTCACCACGTTCGCCGCCGGCACCGACGAGCTCTACGAGTGGCTCGACGGGAACGACGCCGTGCGCTTCCTGCCGGTCGACGTAGTCAACTCGCCGGAGAACATCAGCCGCAACCGCGAGATGATCACGATCAACGGCGCGATGAGCATCGATCTCGCCGGCCAGGTCATCGCCGACACGATCGACGGTCGCCAGTTCTCCGGCATCGGCGGACACGAGGACTTCATCGCGGGAGCCGGACTGGAGCTCTCGGACCGCTCCCTGATCTGCCTGCCGTCCACCACCGAGGTCGAGGGCCGACGGGTTTCGCGGATCGCCGGCGTCGCCGCCGCCGGCAGCATCGTCACCACGCCCCGCCATCAGGTCGACGTCGTCATCACCGAGTACGGGGCGGCCGAGCTGGCCGGACAGTCGGTGCGGGAACGGGCGCTCGCCCTTGCCGCGATCGCCCACCCCGACTTCCGGGACGACCTGCTCGAACAGGCCGCTGACTGGCCGAACTGATCGAGCCGAGCCGGCTCAGGCTTCGTCGGGCGGCTCGAGGAACACCCGCTCGTTGACCATCAGGTCGTCGTCGCCGAAGTCGAAGATGGCCCAGAGCCGCCGTTCGAAGGGACGACCGCTCGCCGTCGGCGTGCCCCGCAGCCAGAACTCGATCTGCACCCGCCGCTCGTCGAGATGGGTCAGCTCGATGAGCTCGTTGCGCTGATCGGGCACGAGCGTGCGCCCCTCGATCCAGTAACGCATGACGTCCTCGGCGCCGTCGTGGATCTCGCCCCCGGGCAGCTCGTAGCGGGGGTGACCGAAGGTGGCCATCGTCCGGGCCCAGTCCTGCACGTTCTCGGACGCCATGTGCTCGATGACGACGGCCTCGCGCCGCGCCCGACCGGTCGCGCTCATTCGGGCGCCACGTCGATCTCGAATGCCGCAGTGTCACCCACGTCGATCTTCTCCTTTGTCCGGACCGCTTTCTTGAGCGGTAGGACGTAGGAGCCGGACTTCGAGTCGGGGAACACCGACGTGCGCCACTCACTCGACCCGCACCGCACCCGCACCTTCACCGAGCCGAACCCTCGCCGAGGCAGGGCCATGTCCCGGATGTCCTCGCCGAGATCCGCGGGCAGGGTGACGAACACCCACGACGAATCGTCGCGGGCGTCCCACTCGTAGAGCTCCGCCGAGAACTCGAAGGTGGCGTCCATCCGTGGGACGGTAGTGGGCATGGACGTGACCATCGAACCCCTCGCCTGCGGCACCCTCACAGCCGGTCGATCGATGTTCGAGGCGGGCGGCGACGACGCGCCGATCGAGATCCCGGTGCCGGCCTGGCTCATCCGTCACGGTGGCGATCTCGCCCTCTTCGACTGCGGTATGCACCGCGACCTGACCGCCGCTGGACCGGCCCGCGAGGTCGTGGAGCTCTTCTTCGGCCTCGGCGTGGGCCCCGACGACCTGATCGGCGCACGACTCGAAGAGGCCGGCGTCGACCCGACCGACGTCGGCACCGTCATCCTGTCGCACCTGCACTTCGACCATGTCGGAGGTCTGGCCCAGCTGCCCGACGCCCGCGTGCTCGTGCAACGCGACGAGTGGCAGGCCGGGTTCGACGACGACCTCGCCGCGGCGAACTCGTTCAACCCGTCGGACTACGACCTCGGCCACGACATCGTGCACCTGGATGGCGAGCACGATGTGTTCGGCGACGGCCGGGTGGTGTGCATCCCGACGCCGGGCCACACGCCGGGCCACCAGTCACTGCGGGTCCGACTCCGCGACCACGAGGTGGTGCTGTGCGCCGACTGTGCCTACTTCAGCACCACGATCGACGGCGGCCCGCTGCCCCCGATCGGACACGATCATGCGCAACAGGCGGCGAGCATCGAGCGGCTGCGGGCGCTCCGCCAGGGCGGCGCGATGCTCGTTCCCGGGCACGACCCGGCGACGTTCGCCCAGCTCCCGGAGCGGCTCGGCTGATCGTGTGAACACCCGCCGAGACCGCCGCCCGGGCCGAAGCCCGGGCGGCGATCCGGTGGAGGGAATTCAGATCAGCCTTCGGGGCCTCGCACGGCCTCGAGGTAGATCGACCGGTCGTAGACCTGGTCTTCGGGAATGATCTCGTCGTACTCGAGCACGCCGTACTCCATGAAGAAGCCCTGGGCTCGTTCGGACGTCCCTTCGCCCATCTCCCAGTCCATCAGCGTCTCCGGCGTACCGGTGAACGACTCGAGCGGGATGTCGGCGACATCGGCGAGCACCTGGAGCTCTTCGACGTTGTTCGTCTTGTAGCCCTCGGCGAGGTACGTGTTCATCGTCCGGATCAGCGCCCGGATGAACGCGACGGCCACCTCACGGCGGTCCTCACGGAAGCACGCAGACGCATAGAGCCCACCGAGCGCTTCGCCCGGAGGCTGGGTCGCGACGAGCACGTAGTCCGGGTTGTCGGCCAGCTGGAGCCAGATCGGATCGAGCACCCAGGCGGACTGCACGGCGCCGTTCTCGAGCGCCAACGGCAGGTCGGCGGACGGGATGACTTCCATGTCGAGGTCGAGCAGGCTGACACCCGCCTCCTGGAAGGCGAGGCCGATCGGGTAGTTGATCACCGAGCCGAGCGCCACGGCGGTGCCGAGGGTCGTGCCCCGCAGCTCCGTGAGGTCCGGGTTCTCGGGGTCCGTGAAGGCGTCGGCCCGGGCCCAGAGACCCGTCTGGTCGATGCTGGTGTCACCGGCGTCCGGCGGGAAGTAGTTCCCGATCACCTGCTTGACGGTGAGGCCGGCGGCGATGCCGTTGTGCAGCGACGCCTCCGTGCCACCGACGGTGATGTCGACCGTGCAATCCTCCATCTGGACGATGCCGTCGGCCAGTGAAACGCCGGTCACGACCTCCACGTCGAGGTTCTCCTTCTCGAACTCACCCAACTCGAGGGCGAGGACGTAGGGCGCGGTGAACTCGAACCCCCAGAAGTTCGTCGCCAGACGAACGCTGGCGCGCTCCTCCAACGGCTGCGGAGCCGGGTAGCCGGGCTCGCAGCGGGCGACCTCGCGGTCCGGACTCAGGTCGGTGACGGCACCCTCGCCGCAGCCGGCCAGCGGATCGTCGCCACCGTCGTCAGCGGTTCCGTCGCCGGTCCCGTCGTCGGACGAGTCATCCCCCGAAGAGTCGTCACCGGACGAATCCGATGCGTCGTCCCCGGATGCCGAATCCGAGCCCTCGTCGTCATCACCACACGCGCTGGCGATGACCGCGAAGACAAGTAGGAGGCCCAAAATCTTGAGCCACCAGTCCTTCCTCGTTCCCCTCATGGTTTTCTCCCTCTCTTGGTTCGTGTCCGTGGAACTTCACGGTCTTGTTCGGTCCGGGTGGACCGAGTCCTTGTCGTCGACGCCGGGCCGCTAGCCCTGCCCCGGCGCGTTGTCCTCGGGGGCCCAGGGGATCAGCAGTCGGCCGATCCATCGGACCACGAGGGTGAACAGCAGCCCGAGCAGGGCGGCGAGCGCGATGCCGACGTAGGTGAGCTCGGGAATCAGGAGTGTGCGGCCCCGCTCGATCAACGATCCGATGCCGCCCTGGCTCGGGATGACGAGCTCCACGCCGATGAGGATCAGCACCGCGACGCCGGCCGCGATACGGAGCCCGACGAAGATCTGGGGCAACGACCCCGGCAACAGCACGTGTCGGAACATCTGCCATCGACTCACGCCGAAGCTCATGGCGGCCTCGCGGTAGCCCTCGGGCACCGCCATGATCGCGGCCATCGTCGAGATCCAGACGAAGAAGAAGACCGTCACGGCGATGAGCATCACCCGGGGGCGCTCGTCGAAGCCGAAGATGGTGAGGAACAGGGGCAGCAGAGCGAGCTTCGGCACGGTGTACAGCGCGGTGAGCAGTGGATCGAGCGCCGCCCGGATGAGCCGGGACATCCCCATGGTCAGGCCGATGAACACCCCGGCACCGGCGCCGAGCGCGAATCCGATGAGCATCCGTCGGGTGCTGGTCCACACGTCGCGCCAGAAGTCGGCCTCGCGGAGCTTCTCCGACGTGACGATCTCGTAGGGGGACGCGTAGAAGCGCTGATCGATCTTCCAGTAGCCGAGCAGGTTCCACTCGTAGTGGTGGGCGAGCTGCCAGATGAGGAGGAGGACGGCGGGCACGCCGACGGCGAGGGCGCGTTCCGCGGCCTTGCGGTTGCGCACATGGGCGCGGGGCTTGATCTCGGCCACGCCGGGCTCGCGCCGCAGGACGCGCGGGCCCCGCTTGTCGACGTGCGTGTTCGGGTCCGTGCTCGTCATCGCTCGTCACCTTCCTCTTCGACGGTGCGCAACTCGTTGAGGTACTGCTCGACCTGGAGCTTCAGGTGGTCCCAGAGGCCGGCCTTGAACTCGTTGAACTCGGGCTCGGCCCGCAGCTCGGGTGTGCGGGGCCGATCGAAGGGCACCTGGACCGACTCGAGCATGCGGCCCGGCCGAGCCGTCATCACGAGCACGCGATCGCCCAACACGATCGCCTCCTCGAGGCTGTGGGTGATGAACAGCACCGTGCGCTTGTCCGCCTCCCAGAGTGCGAGGAGTTCTTCCTGGAGGATCTGGCGAAGCTGGGCGTCGAGCGCGGCGAAGGGTTCGTCCATCAGGAGGATCTCGGGCTCGACCGCGAGGGCCCGGGCGATGGCGACGCGCTGGCGCATGCCGCCGGAGAGCTTGTCGGGATAGGCATTGCGGAACTCGGTGAGCCCGAGCCGGCCGAGCCAGAACAGCGCCCGCTCGCGCGCCTCCTTCTTGGACATGCCGCCGACCTCGAGCCCGAAGCGGACGTTGGCCTCCACGGTCTTCCACGGGTAGATGCCGTAGTCCTGGAAGACCATGGCGATCGGGGTCTTCGACGTGCCGGCGAGGTCGACCTCGACGGCGCCGGCCGACGGCCGGAGCAGGCCGGCGACGATGCGCAGGAAGGTGGACTTCCCGCAGCCGGACGGGCCGACGATGCAGCAGAACTCCCCCTCGGCGATGTCGAGGTCGAACGGTCCGAGCGCGTGGACCGGATTGTCGGTCTCCGCAGCGAAGACCCGTTCCACGGAACGAGCCGAGATCTTCGGGCGAGTGATGTCGGTCATGTGGAGGAGTCTCGCAGTGCTCGACCCAGCGCGGCGATGCCCTGGGTGATTTCGTCGACGCTCGGGAGGCTGAAGGCGAGGCGGAGGAACTGGCGACCCGAGCCGTCGTCGGTGAACCGTTCACCGGGGCGACAGAAGACCCCCTCGCGCTGCACGGCCTCGGCCGCCCGGTCCCAGTCGACGCCGTCGCCGAGCTCGAGCCAGAGGAAGAACGAGCCCTCGGGCACCCGGAACGTCAGATACTCCGAACAGTGCTCGTGCAGGGCGGTGACCGCCGCGTCCCGCTTGGCCCGGTAGACGTCCCGGAGGGTCGCCACCTGGGGGCCGTGGTGGCCACCTTCGAGATAGCGGGCCATGACCCGGGCGAGGAACTGACTCACGCCGAGGTCCTCACGCACCGCGGCGAGACCGCCGATCACGTCGGGGTGCCCCACCATCCAACCGAGGCGCAACCCGGGCGCCACCGTCTTGGAGAAGCTGTCCGACTGCATGACGAGCCCCGTCTCGTCCATGCTGAGCAACGTCGGCGGGGGCTCTCCGTCGTAGCGCAGGTCGTAGTAGACGTTGTCCTCGATGACGACGAGGTCGTGGCGATCGGCCAGCTGGAGCAGGCGCTCGCGGCGCGAGGGGGGCATCGACATCCCCGTCGGCAGCTGGAACGTCGCGATCGTGTAGACGAGCTTCGGGCGCAGACCGCGAGCCGCCGCCGCGTCGATCGCGTCGGCGAGCGCGTGGACATCGAGACCGTCGGCGTCGACCGGGACGGCCACGACGTCGGCTCCGGTGCCGGCCAGGAACGACGACGCGTACGGGAAGGTGACGGCCTCGACGAAGACGGCGTCGCCCGGCCCGGCGAACGCCCGCGCCGCGAGCGACAGCGCCTGGACCGCACCCGAGGTGAGGATCACGTTGTCGGCGTCGAACTCGCGGCCGTCGCGCTCGTTGAGTCGGTCGGCGAGAGCAGTCCGCAGACCCCGGAAGCCGTAGACGAGCTCCTCGTAGCCGGTGTCCGGATCGAAGTAGCTGAGCGCGTCGCCGCCCGCCTCCTCGAGCACCTCGTGCGAGAGCCGCTCGAGCAGGTCGAGCGGATACGTCGCCGGGTCCGGATTGCCCTGATCGAAGTTGAAGAAGATCGGACGCTCGGGGGTCGGGAAGAAGAGCGGGGGTCCGCCGGCGGCGGCCGGCGCGTACAGGCTCGCGATGTCACGGCTCATGGAAGTTCTCCGGTGGTGGACGGCGCGGATGCGGAAGGGGCAGCCGCGATGGCGTCGATCTCGAGCAGCGCACCCGGGATCAGAAGATCGCGGACGACGACGGTCGTGCTGGAGACCTCCGCCGAGGGCAGAAGCGCCGCCTTCGCGGCCGCGTAGCCCGGGAAGTCGTCGGCGTCGAGGACGAAGCACGTGAGCTTGACCAGATCACCGAGGGACGCACCGTGGGCGGCGAGCGCATCGGCGATGTTCTGCAGGCACCGTTCGGCCTGGGCCCGGGCATCCCCGGGGCCGACGATCTCACCGGCGTCGTCGAGCGCCAACTGACCGTTGACGAAGATGAACGATCCGGAGCGAAGCGCCTGATCCGTTGCCGCCGAGCCTGCCGAGCCTCGAGCGGCGCGCGACGTCCCGCCGCCGAGGAGTTCGACCATGTGGTCGGGCCCGTCCTCCAGCGGTGTGCCGAGCGTGTCGTTCCACCGGTTGAGGAACCCGAACAGCGAGATGGCGGCCACGAGTTCCACGATCTCCTCGGGTCCGTAGTGGTCCGCGAGGGCCGAGATCTGCTCGTCGGTGACGTTGCCGACGCCCCCGGCGGCCACCGCCACCCGCAGCGCGGCACGCTCGGCTTCGGTGAAGCGATTGCTGACCTCGAAGGTCCACAGCTCGTCGAGCGTCTCGTGGTCGACGTCGCACACTTCCGCGAGGTTGTAGGCGGTGTGGGCCGAGCAGTACGTGCATCCGGCGGCGCGGCTCGAGACGTAGGACACCATCCAGCGCAGCCGTGCCGGCGTGAGACTGTCGGAGCTCATGACCGCGGCGCTGAGATCGCCGACGGCGCGCAGCAGGTTCGGCTTGTAGGCGAGCGTGCGGAAGCTGGACGGAACGAAGCCGAAGTTGGTCGTGATCGTCTGGAGCAGTTCGGCGTGGGGCGCGAGCATCTCGTCGCTGCAGTACGGGATCCGGGCCCCGCGGTCGGCCGTGGAGGTGCTCGTCATGCGCAGTGGTTGGCGTTCCAGCCGCCGGCGACGTCGAGCGACGTGCCGGTGATGTAGCGCGCCTCGTCCGACGCGAGGAACAGCACGCTGTTGGTGCTGTCCTCGAGTTCGAGCCAGGGGACCCGCATCGGGTTGAGCCCGGCGAACGTGTCGCGCACGTCGTCGGTGGTCGGCGCGGCGAGATCGGGACGGAACAGTGTGTAGGTCTTGTCGTTGTGGCACATGTCGGTGGACACCGACATCGGCGACAGGGCGTTGATCGTCACCCCGTGAGGTGCGAGCTCGATCGCCAGCGACTTCACGAGCCCGATCACGCCCCACTTCGACGCGGCGTAGTTGGCGTTGTTCGGCCCGCCCTCGCGACCGACGATCGAGGCAGTGGCGATGATCCGTCCCTGCTCCCGTTCGATCATGTGGGGGACGACCGCGCGCACGGCGTTGGCGACACCGTTGAGGTTGACGTCGACGACGTCGAACCACATGTCGTCGGGCATCGAGGCGATGGGACCGAAGGCGGCGATGCCGGCGTTGGCCACGAAGACGTCGATCTTGCCGAACTCGGCGATCGTCTTTCCGACCAGGTCGCGCATGGCAGCGGCATCGCGGGTGTCGGCCTGCACGGCGACGCAACGACGGCCCGTCGCCTCCACCAGGTCACGCGTGTGGTTGAGGTCCTCGATCGTGCCCATGGCCGACGCGCACGGAATCTGCGCGGCGATGTCGCAGAGCACGACGTCGGCGCCCCGCTCGGCGAAGGCGACCGCGTGGGAGCGCCCCTGCCCCTTGGCGCCACCAGTGATGACGACGACCTGGTCGTCGAATCGGCTCATCGAACGTCTCTCCTCGTGCGGTGCTGCCGGGTGCGGTGCTGTCGGGTGTGGAGGGTCGTGCTCATGCGGTGTTGAGCGCAGCCATGCCCTGGCTCAGGTCGAGCACGGAGCCGGTCATGGTGTTGTCCGGCTGGGTGAGGAACATCATCACGGCGCGCGCCACCGCCTCCGGAGACACGAAGGGGCGCGTCGTGGGGTGACGCAGACCCAGTGCGGCGGCCGTGGAGTCGCGGTCGGTCGTCGCGGTGTCTTCACCCACGGTGGCGTGGGCGTAGCGCTGGTACGCATCGTCCTGCCAGCGCGGATCGTCGAGCGCCGTGGAGGTGACGACGTTGACGGCGACATCGGACTCGGCCATCTCGAGCGCCGCCGATTTCGCCAAGCCGATGATGCTCCAGTGGCCCGCCGCGATGTGGCTGGCGCCGCCCGCACCGCGTCGGCCTTCGTCACCCACCACGCTGACCACCCGGCCCCGGCCGGTGGACTCGAAGTGGGGCAACAGCGCCCGGTAGGCGCAATAGGTCGCACTGAGCGAGCCGTCGATCGCGTCGTCCCAGTCGGCGTCGGACATCTGATCGGCCGGAACGGGCCGGGGCGCGCCCGGCACCGTGACGAGTGCGTCGAGCTGTCCGTGTCGGTCCGCGACCGCGGCGAAGAACGACTCGAATCCGGCGCGGTCGCGGGGCGCGAGCTCGGTGGTCATTGCCTCGCCCGAGAGCCCCTTCAACCCGGAGGCGACCTCCTCGAGGTCCGACGCGGTCTCCACACCGGCCACGCCGACGAGTGCGAGCCGCGCTCCCGCTTCGGCAAGTCGGGCGGCGACGGCGCGGCCGACCGAGGTCGTCGCGCCGAGCACGATGGCGACCGACGGCGTTGCCTCGGCGTTCATGCGCTGTACCCGGCGAAGCCCTCGCTGGAGCCCTCGTGGAAGAACGGTCCCTGCAGCATCATCTGCTCCCATGCTTCGTCCGTCAGCATCCGTCGCTGTTCGCGCAGGCGGTAGGCGTCGTCGCCGACCGGCACGTGCAGCGGCGGCTCCTGCTCGAGTTCGACCATGTCGGCGATCGTGGCCCCCGTGGTCGCCGTGCCCGGGCGGGTCTCGCCCATCTCCCGGAAGGCTTCGAGGGCGCGCATCGACGCCTCCTGGTAGGCGCTCTCCTCGTTCTCGAGGCGGCGGCACACGTCGAGCGATCCGTACTGCCAGTCGCTGCGATACATCCCGGGCTCGACCGAGACCACGTGGATCCCGAACTGCTTCACTTCGAGGCGGAGTGCCTCGGTCATCGCCGCGACGGCCATCTTCGACGCCGAGTAGAGACCGGTCAGCGGCGCCACGATGTAGACGCCGGCCGAGGCCACGTTCACGATCGTGCCCCGGCCCGCCTCCCGCATCGGGCCGATGACCGCCTGGCACAGGCGCAGCTGGCCCAGCAGGTTGGTGTCGATCAGGCGCATCACCTCATCGACGCCGACATCCTCCACGGTGCCGTACAGGCCGTAGCCGGCGTTGTTGACGATCGCGTCGATGCGGCCGAAGCGTTCGAGCGTGTCGTCGACCACCGCGGTCGTCTGCTCGCCGTCCGTCACGTCGAGCTGTGCGACATGGATGAGGTCCTCGAACCCCTCCCGAACAGCAGGGCCGTCCCGGTCGGGTGAACGCATGGTGGCCACGACGGTGTGGCCTCGCCGGGCGAGCTCCTGGCTCGCCGCCATGCCGAAGCCTTTCGACGCACCGGTGACGATCACGACTCGTGGGCTCAACGCGGCTCACTCCCCTTTTCTGAAGAAAGATTCATCTCTTGAACTATTCCTCACTCGCGCTACTCTGTCAATCGCATGAACCCGAAGTCCTCGGACGGGTCGACGAGCGGAACAAGCGACGGCGACGACCCGGCCAACCTCAGCAACCGAGCGCGACGAACCCGTGCCGCGATCGTCGATGCCGCCCTCGTGGTGTTCAACGAGCGGGGCTACCACAACACCCGGATCACCGACATCACCGACGCGGCCGAAGTCGCGGTCGGCACCTTCTACACCTACTTCGACACCAAGGAAGAGGTGTTCGAGGTGGTCCTCGAGTCCGTCGAGGCCGAAGTGCTCGATTCGCCCCAGCGGCCGCGCGGCGTCTCGCCGATGGAGAGCATCCAGGAGACGAACCGGCTCTACCTGGAGGCCTTCCGCCGCAACGCGCGCTTCTGGGCGATGCTCGAGGAAGCCGCCATGAGCAACGCGCTCGCCCGCGAGGTGATCATTTCCCGCCAGATGCAGAGCCGGGCGCGGACCGAGCGGGCCCTGCGCCGCTGGATGGCGGCCGACCTCATTCCCCAGATCGACGACATCCCCTTCACCGCCGAAGCGCTCGGCGCGGTGACGGAGCGGTGCGCCTACCTCTGGTTCGTGTTCGGCGACGGGATCGATCTGGAACGCGCCACGGAGCGCCTCACGATGGTCTGGCGCCGCATGTTGCGGATGGACGAGCACGGCTACTCGGATGGCACGGCTCCGACCACGACGAGCAGCTGACGGGCCTGACACAGCAGGGTCCCGTCATCGCTCCACATCCAGGAGTCCCAGTCGAGATAGCCATCGTGGACGAGCCCGGTTCGCGAGTGCATGAGCACGAGGTCACCGGGATCCCCGTCGGGCGGGTGTCCGCGGAACTGCACCGTGCATTCGAGCGCCGCGGTTCCGTAGGGCTCCTCGAGTCGACCCCACCAGGGCATCATCCCGACGTCGGCCATCATGGCCAACCCGGCGGCATCGAGGGGATGGGCGGCCGCGAACCCGACCCAGCCCGCCTTCTCCATCGGCCCGGCGGAACCCGACAGCGCCGGTGGGCCCAGCCGCTCCTGGATCACCACATTGTCGGCGTAGGGGCGGGCGAACGGCGGCACGTAGCCCTCTGTCGGACGGCCCGGGGTGGGCGGCGCGACATCGGGCATGGCGATCTCGGCGAACTCGGGCCCGGAGCGGGGGCCGGCGAACACGCCGTGGGCGGTTGCGACGACGGCACCGTCCTGGACCGCCCGAAAGCCGACGTTGGCGGTGGAACGGCCGCGGCGAAGCACCTCCGCCTCGACCTCGTACGACCCCCGGCACACCGCGCGGAGGAACTGGGTCGTGAACGAGCGGGGCGGCAGCGCCGGGTCGTCCACCAACGCCGTTCCGACTGCGAGGAGCTGGGCGGCGACGAGACCCCCGGGGGCCAGGTCGCCGGCCGTCCACGACGGCGGCACCGACACCGTGAACCGACCGTCGCCGTCGGATCGCACGGCGATTGCCTCGCCGAAGGTCACGGTTCCCATGTGGTACCCGTCAGGCCCGATCCGCCAGCAGCTCGGCGGCACGCTCGACCAGATCCCGCTTGAGGACCTTCCCCGCCGCGCTCACGGGGAACTCGTCGACGAACTCGACGTAGCGGGGCACCTTGTAGTTGGCGAGACGCTCGCGGGCGTAGTCGATGAGCTCCTCGGGTTCGACCGCCGCGCCCTTGCGGAGGATCACCCACGCCATACCGACCTCACCCAGGCGCTCGTCGGGCGCGCCGACGACGGCGACCTCGGCGATCGCCTCGTGGGTGAGGAGGACGCCTTCGACCTCCGCCGGATAGGTGTTGAACCCCCCGACGATGAACATGTCCTTCTTGCGCCCGGTGATGGAGACATAGTCCTCGTCGTCCATGACGCCCAGGTCGCCCGACCGGAGCCAGCCGCTCGGGTCGATCGCGGTCGCCGTCTGCTCGGGCTCGTCGAAGTAGCCGAGCATGATGCCGTAGCCCCGGATGACGATCTCTCCCTGCGTGCCCCGCGGCAGTTCGTTGAGGTCGTCGTCGACGATCTGCACCTCCAGGCCGGGGAGCGGGCGACCTGACGTCAGGGCGATCTTCGGGATCGGATCGTCGTGACGCGACATCGTGGCGGCGCCCGTGCACTCGGTCAGCCCGTAGCCGGTCACGACCACCTCGTAGGAGAGCTCTTCGCGCATGCGCCGGATCATCTCCTCGGGCACATCCGCCGCGCCGGTGGTCGACAGGCGCAGCGAGGAGAGGTCGAACTCGTCGCGGCGCGGATGGTTCAGCACGGCCTGGTGGATCGTGGGCGGGCCGGGGAACATGGTGATCCGCTCCCGCTCGACGATCGCCAGTGCCTCGTCGATGTCGAACGTCGCCATGGGGACGACCGTCGCGCCCCGCATCAGGGCCGAGGTGAACCCCGCCTTGAGCCCGAACACGTGGAAGAAGGGGTTCACGATCAGGTAGCGGTCATCCGCCCCGAGACCGATGATCTCGGTCCAGTCGGCGAACTGACGCAACGTCGAACCGTGGGTGAGCATCGCCCCCTTCGGCTTGCCGGTGGTCCCGGCCGTGAAGAGGATGTCGCTGAGGCTGTCCGGGCCGATCTCGGCCTGCCGCTCGGCGAGTCGCTCGTCGGTGACACCGTCACCCTGGCCGAGGAAGGCGTCCCACGGCGTCGTGTCGGCGACCGGGTCTCCGGACAGGAGCACGATCCGGCGCAGCTCCGGAAGGCCCTCGACCGGGCGGTCGTCGGCCGCCGCGCCCATCGCGGCGCGCAGCTGTGCCACATAGTCGGTGCCGAGGAAGCCGTTGACGGTGCACAACACCGACGAGCGGGACTTCGCCAGGATGTAGGCCGCCTCCTCGCCCTTGTACCGGGTGTTGAGGGGGACGATCGCACCGCCGGCCGAGAGTGCGCCGAGCGCCGCCACCATCCACTGATGGATGTTCGGCGCCCAGATCGCGACGCGGTCACCGACCTCGAGCCCCTCGGCGAGGAAGGCCTTCGCGGCCATGTCGACGCGATCGCCGAGCTCGCGATAGGTCAGGCGGAGTTCACCGTCGACCAGCGCCTCGCGGTCACCATGACGCTCGACCGACTCCGCCAGCATCCGCGGGATGGTCCCCCACTCGAGGTCACCACGCATCAGTCACCACCTCCTGCTCGCAGCACCCGGTCCGGGAACAGGACCATGCCGGGCACCTCGCGCTCGACGCGCACCAGACGCCCACCGTCGGACTCGGTGACGAAGAGCGATGTCATGTCCGGCCCGCCGAAGCACACATTGGTGATGTCGGCATCATCGAAGGTGATCGTCTCGATCGCCGCGCCGCCCGCGGCGGGGTACACCACGACGCTTCCCGCCCCGTGACCGGCGCACAGCACATTGCCCTCGGCGTCGAAGCACAAGCCGTCCGGGAACCCGCCGGGAAGGTCGGCGAAATGGCGGGGCTCTCCCAGCCGGCCCGGGCCCAGGATCGCCATGGCCACCAGCCGGTTGGTCCGCGATTCGGCGACGATGAGGGTCGCGCCATCGGGGGTCACGCCGAGCCCGTTGGGGAATTCGAGCCCGGTATGGGCGTCGACGACCCGGCCATCCGTGTCGCTCCAGCAGATCGTTCCGGGTGGCGTCTCGCCGGTGTGGTCGGGCCAGGCGGGATCGGTGAACCAGAACCCGCCGTCCGCGTCGAAGCAGATGTCGTTCGGGGCGTTGAGGGGCCGATCCCCGACGGCGGCGATGAGCGCGGTCGCGCGGCCGTCCGGGGTGACGCGTTGGATGAGGCTGTCACCGTCGGCCGGCCCGACCGATCCGCCCGTCGACGTCTCCGCGGCCCATCGTCCGCCGCCATTGCAGACGTAGAGGTTGCCGTCCGGCCCGAAGGCCGAACCGTTGGGCGACCCACCGAGGACGGCGAAGGTCGAGACCTCGCCGTCGGGGGTCACCCGCGAGACCCGTCCACCGGCGAGCTCCACGACGACGATGTCGCCGTTGGGCGCGACGGACGGCCCCTCCGGGAAGCGGAATCCGGTCGCGACGACCTCGACACCGCTCGTCATGGTCGCTCCCGATCATCGGGCGCCGCCGGCGCGGACGGAGGCTTGGCCTCCCAGCCCCCCTCGGAGAGGTGCTGGGCCGCGAAGTAGCTGGGCTCCTGCTCGAGGTCGGTCGAGAAGGTGTCGTTCCAGCGATTGAGGAAACCGAACATCGCGACCGGTGCGATCAACTCCACGATCTCGTCGTCGGTGAAGTGGCGCTTGAGGTCCGCGAAGTGCTCGTCGGTGACCTGGTTCGGCGTGAGGGCGGCATCGCGGGCGACCCGTAGGGCGGCGACCTCCCGTTCCTCGAACAGGTCGCTCGTCTCGAATCCCCAGAGTGCCTCGACCTTCTCGACGGGGACACCGGCGGTCTCGGCCGCGTGATAGCCGGTGTGGGCGGAGCAGTAGCTGCACCCCGCGGCGCGGCTCGCCACGTGGGAGACCATCCACTTGAGGCCCACGTCGATCCGACCCTCACCGAGGGTCGCGATCGCCATCCGCGACAGGGCGTCGAGGAGCAACGGCATCCGACCGAGCGTGAGAAAACTGCTCGGCAGCTGTCCGTACGACTCCCGCAACGCGTCGAAGAGGACCGCGTGTTCGTCCTCGAGGTCGTCGAAGTCCATCGGGTCGAGGCGAGCCACTAGCGCCGTTCCCTGTGATCGTTCATCGTTCCCCCTGGTGCGTCATTCTCGCCAGCCCGTGGCCGATATGCAAATATCATATAGATGATTAAATCATTGATGGACAAGGGGGGCGAGCCGGTGTTTCGCAATGCCGTGGATCCCGCGGACGCCGTCGCCTACCGCGACGCCGGGTGGTGGGGCGATGTCACGCTCGTCGACCATCTCCGCCGTCACGCGGCCGAACGACCCGACGACATCGCCTACATCGGCGACGACGGCCGGCTCTCCTGGGCCGACCTCGACGCAGCAAGCGACCGCGTCGCGGACGTGATCATCGCCGAAGGGCTCGCACCGGGCACCCGCGTCGGCGCGTTCATCCCCGATTCGGCGACCGTGCACGCCGTGTACCTCGGGCTCGAGAAGGCCGGCGTCATCACCGTCGGGATCGGCGCCCGGGCCAACGCCCGCGAGGTCGCCCACCTCCTCCGATCGACCGGATCCCGGACCCTCGTCACCCTCGCGGGCCACGGCGATGCGATGGGCGGTGAACTCCGCCGTGCGCTCACCGACCACGGCCTCGATCTCGCGACCCACATCGAGGTCCCGGTGTTCGAGGCGGAGCCCGCCGGCGAGATCGTCGTGAACGGCGCGGCGACGACCGCGCCCCGGGCGACGGACATCGACGATCGGCGGATCGGCCCCGACGACCTGTCGTTCATCAACTCGACGTCGGGCACGACCGGGCTTCCCAAGTGCGTGCTGCACTTCCAGAACCGATGGCTCTACTTCCACGATCTCGCGGCGCGGCTCGGCGGCCTCGGGAGCGGCGACGGACACCGCGAGGTGGTGATGTCGCTCGTCCCCGCACCGTTCGGATTCGGCCTGTGGACGGCCCACTACACACCCCTGGTGCTCGGCGCGACCACGGTCGTGTCCCGCCGCTTCTCGACGACGCACGCACTGGAGATGATCGAGCGCCACGGCGTGACGGTCATCTGTTGCGTGAGCACCCAGTTCCTCATGATGCTCAACGACGAGTCGTTCGACGCCCGGGATCTCACCACGCTGCGGTCGATGTACACCGGCGGCGAGGCCGTCCCCCGGGAGCGGGCGGAGGAGTTCGAGACGCGCAGCGGCTGCACGGTCCTCCAGTTCTACGGCTCCAACGAGACCGGCGTGCTCTCGGGCACCACCCCCGAGGACCCGCTCGACCGACGGCTGCTCACCGCGGGTCGGATCGTTCCGGAGATGCAGGTGCGCCTGCTCGACCGGGACACGCTCGAACCCGTGGACCTTCCCGGCGAGGGGCGTCCGGCCTGTCGCGGGCCGGCGACCTGCCTCGGGTATCTCGATGCGGAGGCGAACCGGGACCTCTTCACGGCCGACGGCTGGATGCTGATGGGCGACGTCGGCTCGATCGACGCCGACGGCTACCTGTCCGTCACCGGTCGCATCTCGGACTTCATCATCCGCGGCGGGAAGAACATCTCGGCGTCGCAGGTGGAGGACGAGGTCAACACCCACCCCGACATCGGGCTCAGCGCGGCCGTCGCCGTGCCCGACGAGGTGTTCGGGGAGCGGGTCGGTGTCTATGTCGAGCTCACGTCGGGGGCCGACCTGACCCTCGATCAGCTCCTTGCTCATCTCGACGAACGGGCGACGCCCAAGGAGATCCGGCCCGAGATCCTCGTGGTCCTCGATGCGCTGCCCCGTTCGAGCGGCGGCAAGATCGCGAAGGGTCAGATCGCAGCCGACGTCGAGTCGCGCTTCGGCTGAATCGGGCGGCCCCGATTCGTCAGGCCTCGCGGCGGCCGCTGAGCAGGCTCGGGAAGACGGAGTGGTTCTCGTCGATCGTGTACACGGGCGACCAGGCCAGATGACGTTGCGCCTCGGCCACCGCCCCGTTCACGTCGCCGGCCTCGATCAGGTCCAGCAGCACCGCGTGGTCGTCGAGTCCCTGTTGGCGATACGCGAGGTCCGGCAGCTCACCATCGCGCTGATGGAGATCGACCCACGCCTCCGCATGCGCGGACCAGACCGACTCGAGCGCCCCCACCACCAGGGTCAGGGTGCGACTGCCGCAGAGCCGGACGATCTCCTCGTGGAACCGCCGCGAGACCACGGTGAAGCGACTCATGTCCTCGATGCAGGCCGCGGCCTCGTCCTGCACGGCCCGCAGTTGCGGGACCACCGCCTCGGCGCGGTCCTCGCGGGCGGCACAGAGCGCGACGCACTGGGGTTCGAGCAGGTTGAGCGCCATCGACAGGTCGTCGACCGGGGTGGCGAGGCTCCGCAGCACCATGCCGAGGACGTACGCGATGTTGTCCTCGCCGGGTCGGTGCACGATGGCGCCGCCGACCTTCCCCCGACGGACCGAGAGGAGCCCCTCGGACTCGAGGATCCGCAACGCCTCGCGCATCGACGGCTTCGAGACGCCGAACTCCGCGAGCAGGTCCTCCTGGCGAGGGAGCTCGTCGCCGTCGGCGAGTTCGCCGTCGAGGATCCGGCGACGGAGTTCGGCGACGACCAGGTCGGCGACGTGCGGGGCGCGATAGCGACCACCGTTGGCGCGATCGCCGTGGATCGAGGGGACCGCGAGAATCGGCTCGGAACCGGTGGAGTCGGCGACGGAATCGGTCATCGGGTTGGCCTTCGACGGGCGGGAGTTGACAGCGCCATGTTAAACGCAAATCATATAGAAGATGACATCCACCACGAACGACGCTCCCGCCTCCGACCCGACACTCGTGCGCGAGGGCGGCTACGCCGTGTGGTCACCGAGTGTGTCGCCCGGCATCGGGCGGGACCTCACGGATGAACAGAAGCTGGCGCTGGCCTTCCGATGGCTCGCCCGCGAAGGCTTCGCCGAGAACCTCGCCGGACACATCACGTGGCAGCGCGAGGGAACGGACACGATGCTCGTCAATCCGTGGGGCCTGTGGTGGCGCGAGATCGCGGCGAGCGACATCTGCGAGGTCGACGGCGACGCCAACATCGTGGCCGGCAAGTGGGACGTCACCCCGGCCATCCACATCCACACCGAACTCCATCGCGTCCGCCCCGACGCGCGGGTCGTCATCCACAACCACCCGTACCACGTGTGCGTGCTCGCCGCGATCGGCGTCCTGCCCGATCTCGTCAACCAGACCGCCAGCATGTTCGACGGCGACCTGGGCCTCGTCGCGGAATACACCGGCGAGATCGACAGTGCCGAACTCGGCGCCGACCTGGCCGAACGCATCGGCGACGCCAGCGTCGTGGTCCTCGCCAGTCATGGCGTGATCATCACCGGCGAGACGATCGAGCAGGCCACCTATCGTGCCGCGAGCATCGACCGGGCCTGCCGGATGTCGCTCGACGTCATGCGCAGCGGCCGGGAGCCGCTTCCGCTCGACCCGGGCCTCGTCGCGGGGATGAAGGTCTCGCTCATGGAACGCGGTGCCGATCTGTACTTCGACGGACTGGCCCGCCAACTCATCCGACAAGAACCCGACGTTCTCGACTGACGGCATCGGAGCACGAACCATGCGCAGCATCGACGATCTCGCCCAGGACCTCTCGTTCACGCAGGCATCGACCGGCGAGGACCGCAGCGTCACCTTCCTCCCCGAGCCGGCGCCGGCCCCCCGCCGTCACCTGATCATCTCGGCCGACGACCATGTGGTCGAGCCACCGGACACGTTCGAGGGCCGGATCCCGGCCCACCTCGCCGAGCGCGCCCCGCGCGTCGTCGAAACCGAGGACGGCAGACAGACCTGGCTCTACGACGGCAACGAACTTCCCAACGTCGGATTCAACGCCGTCGTCGGGCGGCCCGTTTCCGAGTACGGCTTCGAGCCGACCCGCTTCGACGAGATGCGCCGCGGTGCCTGGGACATCGACGCCCGCATCGCGGACATGGACGTCAACGGGGTGTACGCCTCGGTCAACTTCCCCTCGTTCCTGCCCGGCTTCGCCGGTCAGCGGCTCCAGACCGTGACGAACGATCGCGAGCTCGCGATGGCGTCCGTGCGCGCCTGGAACGACTGGCACCTCGAAGCCTGGGCCGGGCCCTACCCCGACCGCATCATCCCGTGCCAGATCCCGTGGCTCCTCGACCCCGAGGTCGCCGCGGACATGATTCGCGAGAACGCGGACCGGGGCTTCAAGGCGGTCACCTTCTCGGAGGCGCCGGACAAGCTCGGATTCCCGAGCCTGCACTCCGGTCACTGGGAGCCGTTCCTGCAGGCGTGCGCCGAGACCGGGACGGTCATCAACCTCCACATCGGCTCGGCCGGCGCGTCGCCGTCGACCTCCGACGACGCGCCACCCGACGTCGTCGGCGTGCTGTTCTTCGCCTACGCGATCTATGCGGCCGTGGACTGGCTCTACTCACTCGCCCCGGTGCGCCATCCGGACCTCAAGATCTGCCTGTCCGAGGGCGGGATCGGATGGGTGGCCGGGTTGATCGACCGGCTCGACCACATGCTGAGCTACCACGACATGTACGGCACGTGGACCGACGAACTCACCCCGAGCGAAGTGTTCCGCCGCAACTTCTACTTCTGCGCCGTCGAGGACCCGTCGGCCTTCGTGCAGCGCGAGCGGATCGGCCTCGACCACATCCTGCTCGAATCGGACTATCCCCACTGTGACTCCACCTGGCCTCGAACGCAGGAGGTCGTCGAGCACGAGATCGGTTGGCTGCCCGAGGCGGATCGACGCCGTATCACCTGGGAGAACGCGTCGGAGCTGTACCGGCATCCGGTGCCCGACGCGGTCGTCGCCGATCCCGAGAGCTGGTGATGGTCCGCGCGGCCGTCCTCACCGGCCCGCACGAGATCCAGACGCTCGACGTCGAACGGCCGGCCCTGCCCACCGACGAGTGGGCCTGGCTGCGGGTCGAGGCCTGCGGGCTCTGCGGCACCGACGTCGAACAGTTCGACGGGTCGTTCACCGGGTCGGCCTGGCCGAGCGGACCGTTGATCCCGGGCCACGAGGTCGTCGGCGTGATCGACGAGATCGGCGACGCCACCGCCGCGCGATGGGGCGTCGAGGCCGGCGATCGGGTCGCGATCGAACCGAGCATCCCGTGCGGAAGCTGTCCACCGTGCCTCTCCGGGGAGTACGTCTCGTGTCGCGGCTGGCCCACCCGACCGCTGGCCTACGGCTTCGTACCCATGTCGGCCGCCCCCGGACTGTGGGGCGGGTGGTCCGAACTGATGGCGCTGCACCCACTCTCGGTCGTCCACCGCGTGCCGGCGAACCTCGACCCGGGGACCGCCACGCTGTTCAACGCGCTGGGGACCTCCTACGAGTGGACGGTCAGACGGTCAGGGCTGGAATCCGGCCAGACCGTCCTCATCCTCGGCGCCGGCCAGCGCGGCCTCGGCAGCGTCGTGGCCGCCCGGGCCGCAGGCGCCGGCACGATCGTCATCTCCGGCACGGCGAACGATCGTCGCCGGCTGGAGACCGCACTCGAGCTGGGCGCGGACCGCACGGTCGACGTCCAGGCCGAGGATCTCGTCGCCGTGGTCAAGGACGTGACCGACGGACACGGCGTCGACGTCGTCGTCGACACGAGCGCCGGCGCGGTCGAGCCGGTGATGCAGGGCATCGACGCGGTGACCGACGGCGGGACCGTCGTGCTCGGCGGCCTCAAGCACGGCACCGCCGCGGCGCTCGACGTCGACCAGGTGGTCCTGCGCGCCATCCGGATCCAGGGAGCCCGCTCCGCCGGCCGACCCGCCTATCACCGCGCCCTGGAGCTGCTGGCCGCCCAGCCCGGGCTCGGCGCGCTCCGCACCCACGTGTACGGGCTCGACGACGCCGCCGCCGCAGTCGGGGTCCTCGCGTCCGGCGACCCCGAACGCATCTACGTGGGTGTCGACGCGACGGCCTGACGGCCGATGACCACGCGACTGCCGCGGTCGTAGGTGACATAGTTCCACGCCCAGTTGACGAGCACATTGGCTCGGTTACGGAAGCCGATCAGCATCACGAGATGCAGCGCGAGCCAGGCGAGCCACCCGAGCGGCCCGCTGAACCGCATCCCGTTCGGGAGCTCGGCCACGGCGGCGTGGCGGCCGATCGTCGCCATCGACCCCTTGTCCCGATAGACGAACGGGCCCGGCGGGTCGGTCTCGCCGATCCGGGCACCGATCACGGCCGCCACGTGGCGACCGCCCTGGATGGCGACCGGGGCGACCTGCGGCAGCGGTCGGTCGTCGGGGGTGGGGCTCGCGGCGAGGTCCCCGATCACGAACACATCCGGGTGGGCACCGACCGCCAGATCGTCGCCGACCAGGATGCGGCCGCCGGGGCCGGTCGGGAGTCCGCTCGCCGCGGCGATCGGGTTGGCCTTCACGCCGGCCGCCCACACGAGGGTCTGGGTCGGCAGCGTCGATCCGTCACCGAAGTGCACCCCGCGGGCGTCCACCGACTCGACCGCGGCACCGGTCATCACCTCGACGCCGAGCTTCTCCAGGCTCCGGCGCGCCTTGCCGGCGAGCCGTTCGTCGAAGGTACCGAGCACGCGCTCGGCGGCCTCGATCAGGACGATCCGGGTGCGCCCGACGTCCAGGGCCGGGAAGTCCCGTCGCAGGACGCGGTGGACCAACTCCGCCGTGCCCCCCGCCATCTCCACGCCGGTCGGGCCCGCGCCGACGATGGCGACCGTGAGCGCGCCGTCGTCGATCAGCTCCGGACGGGCGTCGGCCGCCTCGAAGCGCCCGAGGACGTGATCGCGCAGGGCTACGGCATCCGCCGCGCTCTTGAGGCCGAACCCGAACCGGTCCACCCCGGGCACACCGAAGGTGTTGGTGACGGCACCGCAGGCGAGGATCAGCGAGTCGTAGCCCAGTGCGTCGCTGCCGCCGTCGAGCGTCACGACCCGGGTGGCCGGGTCGACGCCGGTGACACGGCCGAGCCGTACCCGCACATTGCGCTGCCGATGGAACACGCCCCGCACGGCGTAGCAGACGTCGTCCACATCGAGTCCGGCGGTCGCCACCTGGTAGAGGAGGGGCTGGAACGTGTGGTGGTTCCGGGCGTCGACGACCGTGATGTCGACCGGCAGGTCCGCCATCACCCGCGCCGCGGCGAGACCTCCGAACCCCGCTCCGACGACCACGACATGATGACGGCGCTCGACCACTCGTGCGCTCCCTCCTGCTTGTGATTCATTTCACAAGGCGGGGAGACGTCCGTCAAGCGGTTTGGACGCCGCAGGTGCACGATCCGGGCGACGGTCCGCGAGAATGGCGACATGCGAGACGTGTCAGAAGTGAAGCTGCCCGGCGTCGGTGTCCGCCACGAGTTCCGGACGGATGCGGGCCGACAGGTCGGCGTCCTCGTCCACCACGACGGTCACCGCGAGATCCTCATCTACGATCAGGGCGACAACGACACCTGTTCGAGTGTGGAGCTGAGCCACGACGACACGCGGACGCTGTCGGAGCTGCTCGGTGCGACCCAGGTGGTCGAAGAGGTCCAGGAAGCCCAGCACGAGATCGAAGGACAGTCGATCGCCTGGATCCGGGTCGACGAGAACGGGGCCCGAGACGGCACGACGATCGGCAGCGGCGAGTACCGCACCCGCACCGGGGCGAGCATGGTGGCGGTACTGCGCGACGGCGAACCGATGCCGTCGCCGGAAGCCGACTTCGTCCTGGAGGCCGGCGACCTGATCGTCGCCGTGGGATCGGCCGACTCGCTCGACGAACTCCGAACATTGCTCGGCGCGTAGCGCGATGCTCGTCGCGGCCGGCAGCGCGGAAGCTGCGAACGCCTTTCTCGAGGTGGGCGCGCTGGCGCTCGGCCTTGCCGCGCTCAGCCGGATCGCCCACCGCCTCGGGATGACGGCCGTTCCGCTGTACCTGCTCGCGGGTCTGGCGTTCGGCGAGGGCGGCATCGCCGAGATCGACGTGAGCGCGGACTTCGCATCCCTCGCCGCTGAGATCGGTGTGCTCCTCCTGCTCTTCACCCTCGGCCTCGAGTACTCCGACGCCGAGCTCCGCAGCGGCCTGCGCACGGGCATTCCGCCCGGGCTGGCCGACATGGTCCTCAATGCCGGTCCCGGCGTGGCCGCGGGGCTGATCCTCGGCTGGGACGTCCTGCCTGCGGTTCTGCTCGGCGGCGTGACCTGGATCTCGTCCTCCGGCATCATCTCCAAGACGCTCGGCGACCTGGGTCGTCTCGGCTTCCGCGAAACGCCCAGCGTCCTCAACCTGCTCGTCATCGAGGACCTCGCGATGGCCCTCTATCTCCCGATCGTCGCTGCGTTGATCGTGGGCGGTTCCCTCGCGGAGACCACGACGACCGTCGCGATCGCCGTCGCGATCGTGCTCCTCATCCTGTGGATCGCCCTCCGGTTCGGGACGCAGGTGAGCCGGCTGATCCTGACCGACTCCGACGAGTCGCTGCTCCTCGCGGTCTTCGGTCTCACCCTCGTCGTCGCCGGGATCGCCCAGTCCTTCGAGGTGTCCGGCGCCGTCGGGGCGTTCCTCACCGGACTCGCCCTGTCCGGTCCCGTCGAGGAACGGGCCCTGCGCCTCGTCAGCCCGTTGCGGGATCTCTTCGCAGGCACGTTCTTCCTCTTCTTCAGCTTCGGCATCGATCCCGCCGACCTGCCCGCCGTGGCGGTGCCGGCGATCCTTCTCGCCGCCATCGGCATCGTCACCAAGACGACGACCGGTTGGTACGCCGCCGCCCGACTCGGCGTCGGTGCCCCCGCTCGGCTGCGGGCGGGCACCATCCTCATCGCCCGCGGCGAGTTCTCGATCGTGATCGCGTCGCTCGGCGCAGGTCTGGCGGACGGCGAGGATCTCGGCACGCTGGCAGCCGCCTACGTGCTCATCACCGCGGTCCTCGCCCCGCTGATCACGCGCTATGCCGACAGGCTCGCCGGTCTAGGGCCGGGGCCCCTCCGTCGCCGGCCGGTCGGGGTCACTCCCCCATTGTGACCAGGAGCCCACGTAGAGCCGAGCCGGGGGCAGGTCCGCGAGACGACGACCGAGCAGGTCGGCGCACGCGGTGACGCCGCTGCCGCAGTAGGCGATCACGTTGTCGCCGTCGGCCCCGATCTCCTCGTAGTGCAGGCGGAGCCGACGGGGCGACTTCCAGCGACCATCGCCGTCGAGATTGTCGGTGGCGGGCGCGCTCAACGCCCCGGGCACGTGGCCGGGGCGGGGGTCGATCTCGGCACCGTGGGCGTAGCGGTCCGGCGACCGGGCATCGAGCACCACGGTGTCCGGGCCGAGCACGGACTCGAGCGCGTCGATCGCGATCCGGTGGTCGACCGGCCAGGGCCGGGGGGTGAACGTGGCGGCACTGGGCGCGACCTTTGCCGTCGAGAGCGTGCCGGTCCAGGCATCGATGCCGCCGTCGAGCACGGCGACGTCGCGGCCGATGATGTCGAGCATCCACCAGAGCCGCGCTGCGATCATGCCGCCGGCGTCGTCGTAGACCACGACCTTCGTGATGTCGCCCACGCCAAGACGTCCGATCGCCTCGGCGAAGGCGATCGGCGCCGGCAGCGGATGGCGGCCGGTCTCCGGTGAGGGCGACGAGGAGAGGTCGACGTCCAGATCGGCGAACCGGGCGCCGGGGATGTGGCCCGCCTCGTAATCCGCCCGCTTGGGTCCGTCGGCGACGGACCAGCGCACATCGATGACGGCGAGGTCCTCGTCCTCGAGATGCTCGGCGAGCCAGTCCGCAGTGACGAGGGGTCCGAAGGTCATGGACGGGAACGATAGGCCACCCGACACGGGGCCTCGCTCCGGGCGACGCCGCCGATCTGCCCCCGTCGCGGTCGCGGGTCGGGATCGACCAGCGTCAACTCGAACTCGGCGAACAGGCGCACCAGGGTGTCCACCATCACCCGCGGCGAGAACGGCTGCGCCGGACACGTGTGGGAGCCGTGGCCGAACACGGTGACGAGCTCGCGCGCGGCCAGATCGGCGTGCTCGCCCAGGCGACGGCCGTTCCAGCGCTCGGGGTCGTAACGGTCGAGCCCCGGCGCGGCGGACGTGTTGGTCAGCGGGAGCAGCGTGGCGACGGTCGCGCCGGGATCCAGCGAGTACGTGATGCCGTCGACGTCGATCTCGGTCGGGGTCAGCACCTCCCGCAACATGATCGAGCGTTGCGCGAGCCGGGTCGACTCCAGGGCACAGCGCTCGGCCCGCGCCCGGTCACCACCCGCCACCGCGGCGGCGATCGCGGGGCGTTGCACGAGATGCACGATGGACCAGCCCACGGCAGCGAAGAGGTTTGACATCGAGCCGAGGTGCACCAGCGCCACGTCATGCGCGATGCCACGGACCCGTTGGGGCGCGCCTGCCCAGCGATCCACGATCGTCGCGAACATGCCGGGCCGCGGATCCGCCACGTGGACTTCGACGATTCCCCCGTAGAGCTCGGCGATCTCGTCCAGCGCCGCTCGTTCGTCGGCGTGGTCGTTGGCCGCGATCTCCGCCGCCAGCTCGGGGGTGACGAAGGCGGCCGACGCATCGAGCCGGTCGAGCGCGTCGACGAGCGCGGCGAACGTCGCCCCCGCCGCCGCCCCGGGGCCGCCCCAGCTGGCAAGACCGAACCGGTGGCCGAGCCGGCGGGTGAGGTCGAACACGTCCACCTCGCCGGCATCGCCCAGCATCCCGACCTCCGTGTCGAGCGCCCACGCGACCTGACCGAGGTAGGCGTCCGCCAGATCGCGGGTGAACATGTCGTGCGGGATGGTTCGGCGATCGAAGAAGAGGTCCGCGGGCACCTTGCGCCCGAGCATCCGCATGTCGGCGATGCCCTTGCTCGCCGCCGTCTCGGGCAGGTCGTAGAACGCGCGCACGCCGTCCGGCGAGAAGACGAACAGGTACGTCATGGCGCCGGACTCGATCGCGAACGTGTCGCCGAGGTCCGCCCGATCCGCGGCGATCGCCGCCACCGGATCGGGAACCGCGGCGTCCCACGGCAGCCGCGCCCGCCCGCGCGGCGGCATCGGCCGGATCATCGAGCGATGCTCAGAAGGGCCGGTCGCCGATGACGGTCACCCGCTCCATCACCCGGTGAGCGGGGAAGAAGTCGGCGGTCGCAGCGTGCTGAACCGCCCGGTTGTCCCACATCACGAACGTGTCGGGCCGCCAGCTCACCCTGATCTGGATCGAGGGATCCATCATCGCCCGTTCGAGACGGCGCAGGATCCGACGCGACTCGTCGGGCTCCATGTCCTCGATGTGGGACGTGAACCCGATGTTCGTGTAGATGCCGCGCGCACCGGTCTCGGGGTGGGTGCGGATGACCGGATGGCGCTGGGGCGGGTACTTCGCCCGCACCTCGTCGACCTCGGCCGGATCGACCCGGCTGGCGAACACCCGGGCGTAGTCGTGGATCGCGAACGCGTCGTCGACGACCTCCTTGATGTCGTCGGGCAATCGGTCGTAGGCGGCCGTCGCGTCGGCGAAACAGGTGTCGCCGCCCACATCGGGCACGATGCGGCCCCGCAGGATCGATCCCATCGACGGTTCGGCCCGCCAGGTCACGTCGGAGTGCCAGCCGGCGGCGACGAAGGTCTTCCCCGAGTCGCCCCCGGCCTCGAGCTTCACGATCTCGGGGTACCCCTCGATGCCCTCGGTGAACGGATGAACCTCGAGGTCGCCGAACAGACGCCCGAACGCGATGTGCTCCTCGATCGAGATGGGTTGATCGCGCAGGACGAGCACCTTGTGGTCGAGCCACGCCTTGCGCAGCTCGTCACGGGTCGCATCGTCCACATCGGCCATGTCGACGCCGCCGACCTCGGCGCCGAAGAAGCCGTTCAGTTGGGTGATCTCGAGAGTCATGGCCTGCTCCTAGAAGGGCTTGTCGCCCACGATCGTGACCCGCTCGACGTGGCGGACCTCCGGCCAGAAGTCGTTGGCCGCGTGATGCTGGACCGCCCGATTGTCCCAGAACACGAAGGTGTCGACCTCCCAGCGAACCCGCATCTGCACGCTCGGGTTCATGATCGCCCGCTCGAGGATGTCGAGGAGCTCACGGCTTCGTTCCTCGGAGACCCCCTCGATGTGCGACACGAACGAACGGTTGGTGTAGATCGAGCGCTCACCGGTGTCCGGGTGGGTGCGGATGACGGGATGGCGAGCGGGCGGGAACTCCTTCTGCTTCGCGGCCCGGTCCTCCGGTGACATGCGCCGGCCGAACGTGTTGCTGAAGTCGTGGATGGCGAACAGGTCGTCGACCTCCTCGCGGACGTCCTCGGGCAGGCGGCGATAGGCGGCGGCCGCGTCGGCGAACGTCGTGTCGCCTCCGACGGGCGGGATGACGACCCCGCGCAGGATCGACCCCATCGAGGGCTCCTGACGCCAGGTCACGTCCGAGTGCCAGTTGGACGCGGCGTAGCGGCTCTCGGGGGTGGACTTGATCTTGACGATCTCGGGATGGTCCTTGCGACCCGTCGCGAACGGGTGGATCTCGAGTTCACCGAAACGGCGTCCGAACGCGATGTGTTCCTCGGTCGTGATGTGCTGGTCGCGCACGATGAGGACCTTGTGGTCGAGCCACGCCTTCTTCAACTCGTCGATCATCGTGTCGGTCGGGTTCGCCATGTCGACGCCGGTGACCTCCGCGCCGAGGGTGCCGGTGACCGGCTGACACTCAATTCCCACGAGACCTGCCCATTGCGCTCCCCTTTCGCGCTCCAGAGTGACACGATCGGGGGGTGAGCGCATCACCGCTGCGAACCGAACGGACGATTCTCCTGCCGCTCAGTGCCAACGACCTCGACGAGGTCGGGGCGCTCTACGGCGACGAGGACGTCATGGCCTACGTCGACGGCGGCGTGCGCACCCGTGATCAGACCAAGTCCGCCCTCGCGGCCGCCGAACGTTGCTGGAAGGCCGAGGGCTGGGGCCTGTGGGCGATCCGCGATGCCGAGACCGGCGGACTGATCGGCGAGGCCGGTCTCCAGCACCTGTTCGATGTCGACGGCGCGCCGGTCGAGTTCGGCTTCACGCTGTCGAAGCGGCACTGGGGCAAGGGACTCGCCACCGAGGCGGGCCACGTGATCCTGGCGGACGCATGGGAGCGCTACACCGGCGACCTGATCCACGCCATCACCGACCCCGAGAACACCGCCAGCGCCCGCGTCCTGAACAAGCTCGGCTTCCGCCAGGTCGAGGCGCGCCTGATCCACGGCGAATCGCAGCTGTTGTGGGAAATCCAGCGCCTTCGGTAAGCGACGGGTAAGAGCCGCCCTCACAGCTTCCTCACAGCTTCCTCGTCGGCTGCACGCACGGCGGGCCCACTGTCGGGAACATGTTCTCCCGCCACCTCCCCGCCACCGCCCTCGCCCTCGCCGCCCTCACCCTGACGGCCTGCGGCCCGTCCGCCGACGAGGCGGACACGACGCCGGACCCGACGGCCGCGATCACCGCCGAGATCGAGGAGCAGCCCGTCGACGCCACGACCTCGACGGTCCCGCCGTCGACGACCGTGCCGTCGACCACCGCGCCCGCGAGCTCCGTGCCCACGACCACCATGCCCACGACCACCGTGCCCACGACCACCGTGCCCACGACCACCGTGCCGTCGACCACCGTGCCCACGACCACCGTGCCGTCGACCACCGTGCCCACGACCACCGTGCCTCCAGTCGATCCGGTCGACGATGCCGCCGTCACCGCGGCCCAGGACGCGCTCGACGCCCTCGACGATCTGCTCGCCGGGCTCGACGACGAGATCGACGGCGTCGGATCCGACCTCGCTGCCGACGCCGAGGCCCAGGCGTCCGGCTGAGGTGTCGCCCCCCGGTCCCCGCCCACCCCTTCCCAAACACAGGAGAAAACCATGAAGTCCCGATTCCCCACCCTCGCCGGCGCTCTGCTCGTCGGTTGTCTGACCCTCGGTCTCGCCAATCCGGCGATGGCCCAGGACGACGTCGAACCGGAAGCCGACGCCGAGTCCGCAGAGCACTCGCTGCCGGACCTCAAGAGGGCCTGCCACGAGGCGATCGACAAGCGCCTCGACGATCTCGCGAGGGCACAGGCCCGCGTCGAGCACGTCGTGGCCCTCACCCCGGCCCACGAACTCGCCATCGACGGCATCATCGACTCGACGCAGACCGGCCTGACCGTGCTGCAGAACCAGGTCGAGGCCGCGGACGAACCACAGGCCGTGATTCGCCTCTGTGCCACGGTCGCCCCGGGCTACCGCGTGTATCTCGTCGTCCTGCCCCAGACCCATCTGACGGTGGGTGCCGACCGGTCCCAGGCGGCCGTGCGGGCCGGCAGTGACGTGATCGACCAGCTGGACGAAGCCCTCGAGCGGGCCGAAGCGGCCGGCGTCGACATCAGCGAGGCCCAGGCCCTCCGCGACCAGTCCCTCATCCACCTCGACGCGGCCAACGCGGCGAACGACGGGGTCGCCGACGCGGTCCTCGCGGTCACGCCGCAGAGCTTCAACGACGGGGTCGGCGGCCCGGTCCTCGACGCTGCTCGCAGCGACCTGCGCACGACCCACGCCGAACTCGAGGCCGCCAGCGACGACGCCAAGGCCGCCGCGGCCGCCCTGCGGGATGCGTTGAGCGCCGTCGCCTGAGCAACTGCCCCGGACCGCTCCCCCGGTCCGACCGGACGGGCATCACGGCCTCGGTCGTGGTGCCCGTCCGACGCGTGCGGGCACCACTACGGTCGGGGCATGCCGTGGTGGCTCTGGGTTCTGGTGATCGTCGGTGGCGCGCTGGTGTTGCTCGCCCTGTACGACGTGACCCAGAAGAAGCACGCGATCCTGCGGAACTTCCCGATCGTCGGCCACCTTCGCTACCTGCTCGAGCGGGTCGGGCCCGAACTCCGGCAGTACATCGTCACCGACAACGACGAGGAACGTCCGTTCAGCCGCGATCAACGCCGCTGGGTCTACTCCTCGGCCAAGGGTGAGAACCCCTACTTCGGCTTCGGGACGGACAATCGCACCGAGGCGGTCGGCTACCCGACCTTCCGCCACAGCGCCTTCCCGATCGTGGCGGCGGACCGACCGCTCGATGCCTCGCCCGACCCGCTTCCCGGCGCCAAGGTGATCGGCGCCCGCACCGGTCGGGCGGGCGCGTTCCGGCCGGCATCGATCGTGAACATCTCGGGGATGAGTTTCGGCTCCCTCAGCGGCCCGGCGATCGAGGCGCTGAACCGGGGAGCCGCACTGGCGGGCTGCACGCACAACACGGGCGAGGGCGGCATCAGCGACCATCACCGCAAGGGCGGCGACCTCGTGTTCCAGATCGGCACCGGGCTCTTCGGCGCCCGCGACGGCGACGGACGATTCTCGATGGACGCGCTGCTCGAATCGATCGTGGACACACCGGTGCGAGCCATCGAGATCAAACTCAGTCAGGGCGCCAAGCCGGGGCTCGGCGGTGTGCTCCCCGCCGAGAAGGTGTCGCGGGAGATCAGCGCGGCGCGCGGCGTGCCGGTCGGGGTGACCGTCCGCAGCCCCAGCCGCCACGCCTCGTTCGGCGACATCGCCGGCCTCGTGGACTTCGTGGAGACGATCGCCGATGCCACCGGCCTCCCGGTCGGCATCAAGTCCGCCGTCGGCGATCCCGGCTTCTGGACGGACCTCGCCGACATGATGGCCCGCGACGGGCGGGGCCCGGACTTCGTCGCCGTCGACGGCGGCGAGGGCGGCACCGGTGCAGCGCCGCTGGTGTTCTCCGACCATGTCGCCCTGCCCTTCCGCGACGGCTTCCCGGTGGTCTTCGACGCGTTCGCCGAGCGAGGACTGCACCACGACGTCGTGTTCGTCGGCGCGGGGAAGCTGGGCTTCGTTCCCGACGCGGCGATCGCCCTGGCGATGGGCGTCGACCTGATCGCCGTCGGCCGCGAGGCGATGCTGGCGGTGGGCTGCATCCAGGCGCAGAAGTGCCACACCGGCCACTGCCCCACCGGGGTCGCCACCCAGCAGCGCCGCCTCGTCCGCGGCCTCGATCCCACGGACAAGGCCAACCGGACCGCCGGCTACATCCGCGCCCTACGCCACGACCTGCTGGCGCTGTCCCACGCCATGGGCGTCGAGCATCCGAGCCTCATCCGGCTGGACCAGATCGCGTTGCGCAACGCCGAGGGCAGGATGATCAGCGGGGCCGACGCCCTCCCCGTCGACCCACGCTGGTTCGACGACGAACGCCGCGAGCGTCTCGCCGCGACGCTGGCGGCCTGACTCAGCTCCAGGACTCGGGATCGGCCGCGAAGCCACCCGATTCGATGTTGTTGAAGGCCGGATCCGGTGTGACGAAGGCGTCGGCCGAAGGCCAGAGACCGGCGTCGGCGGCGACGGAGGCCCGCTCGTGGCCACCCTCGCCCCACTGCACGTAGGACAGCATGCCGTCCGGCGACCCGAAGTTCGAGCCCTCGTACAGCGCGGCTTCGCCGCTCGCGGCGTCGAGGCCGCCCCAGTGTTCGGCGGCGATGTCGATGGACGCTCCCGCCGCGAGCGTGGCGCCGTCGACGATCGTGCCGAGATCCTGATAGTTGGGGAACTGGCAGAGGTTGATGCCGTTGAGATCGACGTCCTCGTCGCCCTGGTTCACGATGGTGACGAAGCCCTCGTCGCCGAACTCGACGACCGAGACCTGCAGGTCGACGAGCGCGGTGCCGTCGTCCGGGATCGGCTGGGTCGTCCCCGGCACGGTGGTGGTCGTCGATGTCGTCGTGGTCTCATCGGTGACGACACCGTCGTCTCCCCCGGCCTGATCGTCGCCGCCGCCGCCGCCGTCGTCGCCGCACGCAGCGGCGACGAGGGCGAGTACGGCGAACAGCACGGCGAGACGGGCACGAGTGGACACGACCATGGGGGGACCTCCGGGCGAATGGATGCCCAACGGTAGTACGCCCCGACGCGACTTCGGGCCCCTCCCGAAGGGAGAGACCCGAGCCACGAGGGTTCCGGTGGGGGCCGCCGCGCCCCACACCGGAGTTCTCGGACCGCCGCCCAAGAACTGATTCCCATTGTGTCGAGATCGAACACAAGCGTCCGTCAGCGACCGGACGTCGGTTCCGTCAGGAATCGGACACAAGCCACACGACCGCGAGCGGATCCACGGAGACGGTGGAGTCGAGGACCACACCGGCGGAATCACACCACCCATCGCCGATCTCCACCGTCGCGGCCTGCGGCCCGAAGTTCACCGCCACCAGCGCTCGAGACGATCCGGCCCGACGCTCGATCACGATCGCGGCGTCGCTTCGCGGATGGATCGTCTGGTCCGCGTCGGGATGAAACGCGGGGCAGGACCGTCGCCGGTCGAGCATGGCGACGAGGGGTGACCCGAACGACGACACCTCACCGAGGAAGTCCGCCGGTGAGGCGAACCGGCCCCGGTTGAGATCCCGCCCGTGGCCGGAGGAGGCGTAGCGAGCCGTGTCGTTCGGCGAGCCCGCGAGCGATGGGGCGTAGACGAGCGGCACGCCGGCGAGGGCGAACATCACCGCATGGGTCGCCACGACCCGGGCCCGCGCCGTCGTGTCGTCCACCCCGTGCCCGCACAGCGCTCGCCAGGTCGCCGCGAGCTCGTAGGGCTCGGGACCACTGCCGGACTCCGCCTCGTTGACCACGCCACCAACGGCGCGACAGCTCCGGGCGAGCGCCTCGATCTGGTCGTCGTCGAGCCACCCACGGGCGGGGCGCACGCCGACGCCGTCATGGCTCGCCAGGAAGTTCACGAAGGTCGCGCCGGCCGGGCGCTCGAGTTCTGCCGCCCACGACCGCAGGGGGGCGACATCGCCGGTGAGGGCGGCATGCAGCACCACCGGAGCCAGCGTGAACTGGTAGACCGCGTCGGCCTCCGGCTCCGCGGCCGAGCCGAAGTAGGACACGTTGTCGGCATGGGGAACGTTCGTCTCCGTGATCAACACGAGCGACGGGTCGATGTCGTCGAGGATGCTGCGGATCACCGCGACGAGGGCGTGGGTCTCGCGTTCGTGGATCGACGGCCGGGCCGGGTCCTTCCAGAGGTAGGCGATCGCGTCGAGCCGGATGGCGTCGGCGCCCGCGACGACATAACGCAGCAGGACGTCGACGACCGCCAGCAGGACCGCCGGGCTGCGATAGTCGAGGTCGACCTGGTCGGCGCTGAAGGTCGCCCACACATCGACCGCCGTACCCCCTCGCTCGAAAGAGGCAACCGGCGCGCCGGCGCGAGGCCGAACGACGGCGCCGAGATCGGAGGCCGCCGGCACCACGCGGAAGAACCCGTCGACGGCCGGCTCCCCGGCGAGCCAGGCCCGGAACCACTCACTACGGCACGAGACGTGGTTGATCACCGCATCCACCATCAGCCGGTGCCGGGCGCCGAGATCGGCGAGGTCGCGCCACTCCCCGAACGCCCGGTCGATGACGGCGTAGTCCTCCACGCTGAAACCGCCGTCGCCCGAGGACGGATGGAAGGGCAGGATGTGGACGCCGTTGAGGGTCGGCGCCAACCGGTCCACCACCTCGGCGACCGCGCGGACACCGCCGGCCCCGAAGTGATCGGGGTAAGCGATCAGCCAGGCATCGTGCTCGGTCCAGCGCGCCCGGTCCCGGGCCGGCCGCTCCACGCCGGCGATGCGGACGTCGATCTCACGGGCCAGGCCGTCGGCCGACGCGCCGTAGAGACGGCGGAGCAGGCCGAGCCGATCGGTCAGCTGTCGACCTCGCCGGGATCGACCGGCTCGGGCGGCTCGTTCAGCGAACGGAAGTGGTCGAGCAGTTCGGCGATGCGATCCTGCGCCTCGGCCCAGGCGACGCGGTCCGGCGGGTCCTCGGCGAGCGCCTCGTCCGCGGCACGGAACTCCCTGTCGATCTCGATCAGCAGCTCGGCCTCCGTGTCCGGCAGGCCGTCGTCGGGCGGCGGATCGCCGTCACCGTTGGTCGGGGGCGGATCGATGATCGGAGCCAGCTCACCCCCGGCCGGGACGGCGACGAGATCGTCGAACTGCTCGCCCGGGAAGAGGTTCTCGAGCGCTTCCCGGAACGTTTTGCCGATCGCGAGCTGCTCGCCCTCACCCACCGACACGATGACGCTCTCGAGCGTCGGCACGCTGGTGCCCTCGGCTGCGACGTAGAGCGACCGCACCCAGAGGATGGCATCGTCGATCGGGATGAGCAGGACGTCGCTGAACTCGACGGCCGACCCGTTGGCGTCGAGCAGCGTCAGGAGCGCGGAGATCTCGTCGTTCTGGCCGATGCTGGTGGCCACCAGGACCGGACCGGGCACGGACGCGGAATTCATCTCGTAGCTGACGAGGCGCGACCGTCCATCGGCGGTCGTCTCGCCCACGATGAAGGCTTCGAGCTCCTTGCGGGTGTCGTCGTCGGACGACGGCACGAACGTGCGCAGCGTGACGAACGAGTCCTCCTCCTCCCCGGGAAGCTGCATCAGGGTGTAGTAGGGGTTGACGCGCTGCTCGCGGGTGGTCTCCACCCCGAGATCGTCGACGCTCGTCTCGGCCGTGCCGCCGGCGCGCACCGAACGGCCCGGGTCCTGCGAGACCGCCCACGCCTCGGTGCCGATGATGAGCGCCTCGGGATCGTTGACCTGGTACCGGGCGTACATGTTGGTCTGGACCCGGAACAGGTCCTGTGGGTAGCGCAGGTGGTCGCGCAGCGCCTCGGGCATCTCCTCGAAATCGGAGAACAGATTCGGGAACGCGCCCTGCCACGCCCGGATGATCGGATCGTCGATCGGCATGACGTAGAACGAGACGGTGCCGTCGTAGGCGTCGACCACGGCCTTCACGGAGTTGCGGACATAGTTGAAGTCCGCACCGGCGAGTCCGCCGTCACGGAGACGTCCGTTGTCGCTGCTCTCGCTGTAGGGGAAGCGGTCCGACGTGGTGTAGCCGTCGATGACGTAGAAGATGCGGCCGTCGACGAGCACCGGATACGCATCGGCATCGAAGTCGAGGAAGGGGGCGAGCGCCTCCACCCGGTTGTGGACGTCGCGGTTGTAGATGATGCGGGTGCCGTCATCCACGAAGTTGGAGATGAGCGGGTCGATCTCGCGGAAGCGGAGTGCGAACGCCGCCTTGCGGAGGAACGAACTCATCTCGACGCCGCCGGTGCCGGTGTAGAGGTAGGGCACGTCGGTGCCGGTGACCGAGTCGACATAGTCGATCTCGTCGACCGTCGTGGCGACGAGGGCGTAGCCGCCGAGATCCTCACCGTGGTAGATCTGCGGGTTCTCGATCTCGATGTCGATCGACTCGTCGGACGTCGTGGGGAGACCGGCCACCACGAAGTCCGGGGATCCGGAGCTCGTGGTCGAGTCGGCGGTCGCCATCGCGATGCCGTAACCGTGGGTCAGCCGCACGTGCTGGCGCTCCCAGCTCAACCCCCCGCCGAGGTCGAGCTCGCGGGCGCCGACGACGACCTGACGGAGCTCGCCGTCGATCTCGTAGCGGTCGGTGTCGAGGTAGAGCTGGGGATCCGCGCCGGCGCGACGACCCGGATCGAACAGCTCCTCGCCGACGAAGCGGTAGAACTCCCGCTCGGCCTGCTCGCGCTCGAACGTCGGGTGCACGGCGACGGGATCCAGCAGCCGCGCGTTGGCGACTGCGTCACCGTGCTCGCGCAACTGCTCGGCCGTCAGCTCCTCGGTGTAGGTGAAGTCCACGGGCTGGATGGTGTCCAGACCGAAGGCGAAGTTCGTCGCCTCGATGTTGCGGGCCACGAACTCGGCCTCGCGGGTGGTCTCGTTCGGCTCGACCTGGAAGCGCTGCACGAAGGCGGGATAGATCCCGCCGACGACGATCGCGGTGAACGCCCACAACCCGACGGCCAGCACGGGCATCGTCCAGCCCCGGAGGCGGAGGTTGATGACCAGCAGGACCACGGCGGACAGGGAGATCGCGATCAGCAGGTAGATCGCGGGAAGCTGGGCGTTGACGTCCGTGTAGAGCGCACCGTCCACGACGCCGCGGTCGGACAGGGTGAGCTGATAGCGGTCCAACCAGTAGTCGGCGGCCTTGATCAGGGCGAGCACGGCGAGGATCGCCGAGAGGTGGACCTTCACGTTCGGCGTCGCCCGGCTCCCGGCGACCGCGGTGATCCGGATCGAGCCGTTCAGATAGTGACTCACCGCGGTCAGGATGAAGATGATCACGAACGCGGCGAACGCCCAACTCACCACGAAGGTGAGGAACGGGAGCTGGAACACGTAGAAACCGATGTCCTGGCCGAACTGCGGGTCCTCGATGCCGAAGTCCTGCCGGTTGGTGAAGAGCAGCCAGGTCTCCCACTCCGACGACACGCCGGCGGCGGCGATCAGGGCGAACAGCAACGACACGCCCGTGCGGACGAGTCCCTTCCGACCGGCGACCACATCGTGGTAGCGGGCGAGCAGCTCCTCCTCGGGCCCGGCCGGGCGGAAGGTCGGCGCGGCGCGGTCCGTGAGGAAGAGGTTCAGCCACATGAACACAAAGAAGATGCCGCCGAAGATCAGCGTGAGGACGACCTTGGCGCCGAGCACCCGCCGCCAGACGGCCGACTGGCCCAGCGACTCGAACCACAGATAGTCGGTGTAGAAGCCGGCGAGGCCCGAGAGCGACGTCGCCAGGACGATCAGGACGATCACGGCGACGACGGCGATCACTCGCCCGCGACCGCTCCCGGCTCCAGGCTCGCGACGGGGCAGATCATCAGCAGCGCGCATCGGGTGCAGGCTATCGGCCGCTCAGCGCGTGGCGGACTCGGCGCCGCCGATCCGTGTGGTCAGTCGACCGGCGCGAGCCAACACGTACAGGCGGGATGGGCCGGCGGGTGGGCGTCGCCGGTGGGGAACTGCTTGCCCGCCGCGAGCTCCCCCGCCAGTTCGTTGTCCGCACAGTCCGGCCCGCAGGGCCCTCCGGACTCCACCCGCCATTGGACCGGTCCCGACGCCGTGGCGATCACCACGAGTCCGTCGACGGCCACGGCGGCGGCCGCCGCCGCTTCGTTCAGGCGCCGACCCCGGGACTCGCGGTAGAGCGCCCGCACGGTGTCCGAGAGTTCGTCGTCGTCGTCGACCCGGTCGGCGACATCGCGGAGCCGCTGGCGCACGGGCGCGAGGGCGATCGCGTCGATCTGGTCGTAGGCCGCGGTGAGCTTCGCCCGTTTCGATCCGCCGAGCTCGGAAGCCAACTCCTTGAGCGCCGGCGCCGCCGCCTTCTCGTAGTCGGCACGATGGCTCGCATCGTCGTCGATCACGAGACTCAGGGCGTCGGCCCCGCTACGGCGGATTCCGTCGAGCAGGGTGCCCTGCTCCTCGACCAGCACCTTCTTCATGGCTTTGGCTGCCGCGTCGGCCGCCCGCTTGCGAGCACCGGCCCGGGCGACGTCGAGACCCTCCGTGTCGGCGTCCGGCTCGGGTTCGGGCTCCGAGTCCGGCTCGGGTTCGGGCTCGGGTTCGGATTCGGCCGAGGCCTCGGCCTCGGGGGGCTCCGGTTCGTCGTCGGCCTCGTGGGCGGAACGCAGCTTCGCGAACACGTCGTCCACGTCGGCCGCCGGTTCCTCGGGCTCGGGCTCCGGCTCCGGGACGGGCTCTTCGGCCTCCACGTCGTACAGCTCGGCACTGTCTTCGTGGGGGGCACGGTCTTCGGGGGGCGCACTGTCTTCGGGGGGCGCACTGTCCTCCGCGCCGGAATCGGGCTCCGGCACCGCGTCGTCGGGTTCGGTTGCGTCCCCATCGTCGTCAGGGACATCGCCCTCGAGCACGTCGTCGAGCACATCATTGTCGAGTACCGGGTTGTCGAGTACCGGGTTGTCGAGTACCGGGTCGTCGAGCACGTCGAGATGGGTCAGGGCCTCGACCTCGCCGGTGATGAACGCCTCGTCGATCGGTCCGGGATCCACGACGTCGTCGACGAGCGGATGCCCGACGAGGCGAGCCGCCTCGATCTCACCCTCGAGCTCGTCGACCGTGGGGGTCGGCTCCGATGTCACCCGCAGGCCGGCGCGTTCGGCCGACGATCTGGCCTCGGGCACCGACGCGATCAGATCGGTCACGGCGGTGTCGAGGCTCGCCTGGGCGATGGACAGCGATTCCATGAGCCGGTCACGCCCGGCTCGGAGCTGCTCGACCTGGGCCCGTCCGGTCTGTCGCTTGCGGGCGAGGTCCTTGAGCATCCGCTCGCGGACCGCCTGCGCCTCGGCGACCATCTCCCGGCCGCGCTCGCGACCCTCGTTGACGATGGTCTCCGACTCCTTCTGGGCCTCCGCGAGCAGCTCGTCGCGAGCAGCCTGGGCCTCGGCTCGGGTGGCCTCGGCCGCGGCGAGCGCTTCCTCGCGGACGGCGTCAGCTTCGCGTTCGGCCCGTTCGGCCCGCTCCCTCGCGGCGAGATGCGCCGCCTCGATCACCTGCGTCGCCTCCGCCCCGAGCGCCTCCGCGACCCGATGCGCCTCGAGTTGTTCGGCCGACACCCCGTCGTACTCCGCGAGACGGCCCGAGAGCTCGTCGCGCTCCAGGCGCAGACGGCGGATCTCCTGGGCGGCGCGCTGCATCTCGGCGCGGACCTCGGAGGGGTCGAAGCCCCGCCGCACCATCTCGAAGGAGGCACTCTCGAGGCGCGTGGGGTCGATGTCGTCGGCCGAATTCACACCCTGATCGTAGGGATGCCGGAGACCGGAGGTGGGTATCCCCCGCCGCGTCGGGCCGGGGAGGCCTGCTCAGCCCGAGACGAGCGTGAGATCGGTCGTGTCACCACCGAGCGAGGCGAGGGCATCCAGCGCCTCCTCCAGGGTTTCGACGCCGATGATCGGCATGTCGCGCGCGTGCTCCTCGGCGATCTCCACGGACTCGACGGGCACGACGAACGCCACCGCTCCGGCCTCGTGGGCGGCGGCTGCCTTCTGCCCGACGCCGCCGACGTTGCCGACGTTGCCGCCCGGTTCGATCGTGCCGGTCACCGCCACGTTCTGCCCGCCGGTGAGGTCCCCCTCCGTGAGGAGATCGATGATCGTCAGCGTGAAGGCCAGTCCCGCCGAGGGGCCACCGATGTTCCCCGAGTCGATCGACACGTCGAAGGGAAGCGGCAGCTCCTCCTGGCGGGGGACCACATTGGCGATGCCGATGAAGGCGCCCTCCCGTTCGGGGTTCTCCCCCCAGGTGAGCTCGGCATCACGGATCTCGCCGGTGTCGATGTTGTCGACGGTGATGACGCCCACGTCGCCCGGCACCTTCGTGGCGAGTATGTCGAGCAGCGACGTGACGCTGGTGACCGGGTCCCCGTCGATCGCGACGATCACGTCGCCCGGTTCGAGGATCTCGTGGGCCGGTCCGTCGTCGATGACGGATTCGAAGGCGACACCGGTCTCGTCGATGACGTCGAAACCGAGATACTCGAGGGCGGTGACGACCGCGCCGTCCTTGGAGACCCGCATCATCTCGAGGTTGCGCTCGCGGTTCTCCTCGATGCTGCGGGTCCCGAGCACCTCGACCCGAGGGCGCAGAACGATGTCGTCGTCGAACTCACTTCGCAACCAGTCGAACACGGTGATCGTGCTGTCGAGCGCGACCGTGGTGAAGAGGATCGCCCCGTCCGGATCGTCGACATCGGCGGCACTGATCTCGACGCGGGCGTTGGTGGCACGGGCCGAACCCGGCTTCTGGGCGACCGTCGGATCGTCGATCATCGCGTGACCGGGGACCACGCGGCCGAGCCATTGCGCCGGCACCACGAACGAGAGCGCGACCAGACAGACGAGGACCAGCACCGCGGTGCCCGACCGGGTGAGCCAGCGTGGTCGGCGCCGGTCGGCGCGCGCGTCCGGGGCATCTGGCGGCGGTAGCATCGGCGACGGCGTGTTCACCTCTGTCATCGTGTCCGTGCTCGTCCTCGGGGCGGGATTCATCGTCTTCGGCCGGCGGCCGCCGGCGGCGCTTCAGCCTGCCACGGTCGTGCGCGTTACCGGCACCGCACGCCGGGTGACTCGCATCGATGTGCTGCGCACGGCCCCGGTGGACGACGAGAACTCCATCGTCATGGACTCCCTGCGCGCCATCGGTCTGGTTCGCAAGCGGGTCGACCAACCGGTGGTCGGCAAGAAGGCCTACGTCCGGATGTGGGAGCGGGTCCGCGCCATCATCGTGCTCGCGGTGATCATCATCACGCTGGGCGTGCTGCTGGCGACCGTGGTGGGTCTGTTCTTCCTCGCCCTGGGATTCCTGCTGGAGCAGGCGATCGGCTGATCAGCGTCCGAAGAGCCCGCGTCGCACCTCACCCGGCGCGGCCTCGTCGAGATCATCGACCGGGGGCGGCGCGTACGCATCGACCGGAGCCATCGCAGCCTCCACGTACTCGACGGTGTCGGCGTCGTCGTCCCAGTCGTCGTCCTCGGCCCGCTCGCCGGTCTCGGCGGTCACCACGGGCTCGGCCGGCGCATCGGTGAACACCGGAGCCGGGTCGACCTCGGAAATGGGACCGGCGGCGTCGATCTCGACCTTCACGTAGGAACGGACGGCGAACTGCACCTCTTCGAGCGCGAAGAGGCGGGCGTTGGTCGGGCCGTCGGCGTTGTGGAGCTCTTCCAGGTAGGCCGCGGCCGACTGGACGTCGTCGAACGGTGCGTACTGCGTGACGTTGTGCGTGTCCTCGTGGATGACGATGTGGCTCATGGTCGACTCCTTCGACGGATGGGTGCCGATTCCTCCCGTCGGCAGAACCCCCGGTCCGCTTGAGGCTTTCGGCCCATGGCCGTCGCTAGGGTCGGGCCGTGAACGACGACGCCCGCGACCGCCGCCGCCGTGCCGCCGTTGCCGGCCACACCGGCGATCGCGCCACGGCCGAAGCCGCCTGGGACGACGCCGATCCGCGGGTGCGCATCGCCGCGATGCGGTCCCTCGACCGGCTGGGCGATCTGCGCGAGTCGGTGCTCGGCGCCGCCCTCGCGGATCCGGATCCGGGCGTCCGCATCGCCGCGCTGGAGCTCGCGGCCCGTCGCGACGGGCCGCCCGTGCGCGCCCTGCTCGACGACACCGAGCCGATGGTGGTCGAAGCCGCGGCGTGGGCCCTCGGCGAACGCCCCGGTCCGGACGAAGCCACGATCACCGCCCTGGCCACCGTGGCGACGGACCACGACGACCCGCTCGTGCGCGAAGCCGCGGTGGCGGCCCTCGGCGCCATCGGCGACGTACGCGGCCTCGAGGCGATCCTGACCGCGACCCGGGACAAGCCGGCGGTACGCCGACGCGCGGTCCTGTGCCTGGCGCCGTTCGAGGGTCCGGAGGTCGACGCCGCGTTCGCCCGGGCCCGCGAGGACCGCGATCGTCAGGTCCGCGACGCGGTGGACGAGTTGCTCGGGCCCCTGGACTGAGTGCACGCGGGGAGTGATCCCCGCGTCGATCAGCGGCGGGAGCTGCCGCCCTCCATGAACATCGCCTGCACGGACTCGTAGTGCTCGATGACCCGACCGGCGCCGTAGGCGACGGCCTCGAGCGGCGCGTCGACCAGGCGGACCTGCACCTCGGCCTCGCGGGAGAGACGGCTGTCCATTCCCTTGAGCATGCCGCCGCCACCGACGAGGTGGATGCCCTGCACGATGAGGTCCTGGGCGAGCTCCGGGGGTGCCTGCGCCAGGCAGGAGAGGACGGAATCGACCATCGCGGTGACCGGTTCGTCGATGGCCTCCCGGATCTCGCCCGGCGTGAGGATGACGGTCTTCGGCAACCCACTCATCAGCTCGCGGCCCCGCACTTCCGCGTTGACCTCGTCCTCGGTGGGGTCGGCGGAGCCCAGCACGATCTTGATCTCCTCGGCGGTGCGCTCACCGACCGCGATGCCGTACTCCCGGCGGACGTAACCCTGGATCGCGTTGTCGATGTCGAACGAGCCGACCCGCACCGCCTCGAGCGCCACGACGCCGCCGAGGGAGATGAGGGCGGTCTCGGTGGTGCCACCACCGATGTCGATCACCATGTTGCCGATGGGCTCGTTGATCGGCAGGTCGGCACCGATGGCGGCGGCGACCGGCTGCTCGATGAGCCGGGCATCGGCGGCACCGGCGCGCTTGGCGGCCTCGGTCACGGCCCGACGCTCGACGGCGGTGATGGCGGAGGGCACGCAGATGACGACGCGGGGCCGGTTGAGCCGCGACACGCCGACCCGCTGCAACAGCAGCCGGATCATGCGCTGGGTGACGTCGAAGTCGGTGATCGCGCCCTTGCGCAGCGGCCGGACGGCAACGATGTAGCTCGGCGTGCGGCCGATCATCTGCCACGCCTCGTGGCCCATCGCGAGCACTTCGCCGTTGCGACTGTTGAGCGCGATCACGGACGGCTCGTTCAAGACGATGCCCTCACCCCGGGCGTAGACCAGCGTGTTGGCCGTCCCCAGATCGATCGCAAGGTCTCGTGCCAGGGTTCAGCGCTCCTCGTCGGCCCCGGGGTCCAGGGGAACGATACCGCTCGGTTGTTCGCCCGTCCCCTTGCCCGTCGACGGAGCGATGGCCCGCAGCTGCTCCTGGAAGTCCAGCGGACTCGGCCGCCGGACCCGATTGACGGCGTAGATCACGAACGATCCGAGGACCGCGGCGAGCGCGGCGACGAGCAGGAAGAGGGCGGCGGAGTTCACGCGGCGCCCCCGGTGCTCCCGGCATCGCCTGCGACCTCGGTGATGTGCTGGGCCTCGAGGCCCCAGGACTCACCGTCCTTCCACGTCTCGCGCTTCCAGATCGGCACGGTGGCCTTGAGCGTGTCGATACCGAACCGAGCCGCGGCGAACGCCTCGACGCGATGGGGGGCCGAGGCCACCACCACCACGGAGGACTCCCCGACGGGCACGATCCCGACTCGGTGGAGCAACGCCACGCGACCGAGCGTGGGCCACTGTTCGCGCATCGTCGCCGCGATCTCGGTGAGCCGCGGGACGACATGCTCCTCGTACGCCTCGTACTCGAGCTGCTCCACGCCCTCACGGCCCGGTGCGTGATCCCGCGCGGTGCCGCTGAACAGCACCACCGCGCCACAGCGGGGCAGAACCGCCCAGTCGGCGGCGGCACCGACGGGGAGAACGGCCTCGGTCAGGCCCAGCCAATCGTCGGTGTCGGAAGGAGGGATCAGCACGGCGACCAATCGTATGCCCGGCATCACCACCGCCCACCCCACCGACCCCCGTGCCGGCCGGACCGGGAGCGGGGCGCGCCCCCCAGGTCGCCTCGCATCGGTACGCTCGCGGATCGTGGCAGACGGGGAGACGGACGGCGCGGAGCCCGCGGGACGGCCGCCGCTCCCGCGCGCCGACCGCGTGTGGCGTCACCCCGCCGAAGCAGCGATGGAGGCGCGGCAGATCGTGACGACGGCGCGACGCCGCCGGCGCCGCCGGGCCGGGATCTCGATCCTGGGCGTGGCCGGTGCCGCCGCCGTGTTGTGGCTGAGCCAGTCCGGCCCGACCGAGGTCACGGTGTCCGCCGACCTCGCGTCGGTCGGGCCCGCCGGTGGTGCGCTGCCGTCGACCACCGCGGTCGCCGCTCTGCTCGGGCTCGACGCCGCCCCCGCGAACATGATCCTGGTCCGCGCGCCGGATTCGACGGAGACCCTCGGCGCCGCGCTCGCCGTGCGCGACGGCTACGTGATCACCAGCGGGCAGGCGGTCGGCGGCGCCGACGAGGTCATGGTGTCGTTCGGCGCCACCACCGCCCACGGCGTCGTCGTCGGCCACGACGCGGCGACCGACATCGCGGTGATCCGGCTCGACACGACGATGCCGAGCGCACCGGCCCCGGACGCCGACGCGGACCTCGCCGCCGGCGATGTCGTCACGATCGCGCTCCAGAACGGCGCGGAGAGCACCCAGACCGTCGTCGAACCGGCATCGGCGACGGCCCTGAAGGACGGCGCATCCATCGTCGGCATCGTCGAACTCGACGGGCGACTCGGTGAGATCGCGCCGGGGAGTCCGGCCTACGACGCGTCCGGGTCACTGGTCGGGGTCGCCACCGCGACGGCCGACACCGCGCCGGCGGCGCTCGTCACGATCCGAATCGCCCGCGCCGTCGCCGACGACATCATCGCCGATGGCGCGGCCGACCATCCGTGGCTCGGCGTCACCGCCCGCACCCATGCCGAAGAGCCGTTGGGGTCGCTCATCACCGCCCTCACCGAGGACGGGCCGGCGGCATCGGGTGGGGTGGAGGTCGGCGACATCGTCACGGCGATCGGCCAGAATCCGGTCGACAGCATGGAAGCCATGGTCGCCTCGCTGCGCAGCTACGAACCCGGTACCACGGTCGCGATCGAGGTCGATCGCGACGGCGAGTCGATCACCTGCGTGGTCGAACTCGACTCAGTCCTCGACCACGCGGCCTGAGCGACGCAGCCGGCGCACGATCAGCACCGCGCCGACGACCACGCCGACGATCGCGAGGACGGAGGCGACGAGCGCGAGTTCCTGACGCCGACGGGCCGGCATCCGATCGAGCGGGCCGGGCTCGTGGCTGACGACCCACGCCTCCTCGTTGGAGTAGCTCGGCGACCAACCGAGCTCGCGCATGCGGTCGTTGTTCACGACCCAGCTGTGGGACGTGTAGGGAACGACACCGGGCGGGATCGGGGCGACACCGAAGCGCCAGCGGGCCGCCGCCAACGCGCGGGCGACCCACGAGGGCACCCGCAGCCGCGGCTTCGGACCCTCGAGGTCGGAGAGGTTGTCGGGCGGGATCCAGCCGTCGGGGGCCACGTTCGCCACGCCGTCGAGGCGGCCCGTGACCGCGGCGACCACGGCCGCCGCCAGATCGTCGAGATGGAGGTATTGAACCGGCGGGTCACCGTCGGCCGCGACACCGACGCGGGCGGAGTGCAGGACGCGGGCGAGTCCGCCCAGGGCATCGTCGGTCACGATCGCGGTCGGTCGGAGCACCGCCACCGCCGCGTCGGGACGGGCACTTCCCCATTCGAGCGCCAGCCGCTCGACCTCGGCGCGGGCGACCGCCCACGACAGGTCCGGGTTCGGTCGCACCGGCGCGTCCTCGGTGAGCGGCACCGGGTTGGCGGCCCACGCCCCGTAGACCATCGCGGTCGAGAGGATGACCACCTGCCCGACGGCGGCTTCGGCCGCCCCGTCGAGGACCCGCTGGGCGATGGCCAGGTCGAGCTCCTCCGCGGTCGGATCCGGGAGGCCGGGCGTCGCGGCCGACGCGAGGTGCACGATCACATCGGCCCCGGCGAAGATCGACGCGAGCGGCCCCGCGGCGAGATCGACCCGCTTGGATTCGATGTCCGGCGCGACGGGCGTGCCGACGCGATCGACCGCCAACACGTCGATGCCGTCGGTGCGGGCGAGCTGACGCACGACCCGGGACCCGATCGCGCCGGCGGCGCCGGTGACGACGACGCGGGTCATGTGGTGATGAGGAACGGGGCGGGCACACACCTACGATGCCGTCATGAGCGACGATCTGCCACCCGACGGCGATCCCTTCGGCGGGATCCCGTTCATCGGTGAGCTGATGCGGATGCTCCAGGGCCAGGCGGGGGGTGGCACGGACGCGGCTCGTCAGCTCGCCCGCACCATCGCCAACGACGGTGAGTCGGAGGCGAACATCGACCCGGCGGACCGCATCGCCCTCGAGGAGCTCGTCCGGGTCGCCGAGCTCCGGGTGCAGGATGCGACCGACCTCCCGGTCGCTCGCCATGGTGCGCTGCGGGTCACCGTCGCCAACCGCTCCCAGTGGGCCGACCAGACGATCGATGACTATCGCCCGCTCTTCGAGACCCTCGCCGCGGCGATGACCGCAACCATGGCCCTGCCGGACGACGTCCCCGAGTCCGACCCGATGGCGCAGATGATGGCCGGGTTCTCGCAGATGATGGGCCCGATGATGCTCGGCATGACCACGGGCTCGATGGTCGGCAACCTCGCCCGCAGCGCGCTCGGCGGCTACTCACTGCCGGTGCCCCGTCCGCCCGACGCTCCCCTGCTCGTCCTGCTGCGCAACGTCGACCACTTCGGCGCCGAGTGGTCGCTCGATCGCGACGATCTCCGGCTGTGGGTCTGCCTCCACGAGGTGGCCCACCACGCGGTCCTCAACGTCCCCCACGTGCGCGAGCGGCTCACGGACCTGCTCCATCGCCATGCCGGCGGCTTCGAACAGGATCCGGCCGGTATCGGCGCCGGACTCGACGAGCTGGACCTGTCCGCCGGACCGGACGCCCTCGCCGAGCTGCAGGAGACGCTGTCGGACCCCGACAAGATCCTGGGTGCCGTTCGTTCACCGGCCCAGGAGGCGCTCCAGCCGGAGCTCACCGCGCTCGTCGCCGCCGTCACCGGCTATGTGGATCATGTGATGGATCAGACCGGCGGCACCCTCATCGGCAGCTACGCCATGCTGACCGAAGCGCTGCGGCGCCGCCGGGTCGAGGCGGACGCGAGCGATCGGTTCGTCGAACGGATCCTCGGCCTCGAACTCGACCGGGCGCAGTACGAACGGGGCACCGCGTTCGTCGCCGGCATCGTCGAGCGCGCCGGTTCCGACGGGCTCAACCGCCTGTTCGCCGAACCCGGCAACCTGCCGACGCCCAACGAGGTCGACGCGCCGGGGCTCTGGCTCGCCCGCATCGACCTCCCCGACGACGACGAACCCGACGCGGCTCAGTAGCGGGCGTCGTCGCCGTCTCGGCTGTCGGTCGGGGGCGGTGACGGATCGACTTCGACCCCGTCGATCGACGACACGTAGGGCGTCGTGTCGTCCCAGTAGTCCGGGGCGGCGAGCTCCGTCGCGGCCGCCGGCGGTGCGGGCTGCGACGCCTGCAGGTCCTCGTCGGTGAGCTCCGCGGTGTCGTCCTCCCCGTCGGGTTCCGGCGTCGCCGACTCGGGCACCGCGGGTCGTCGCCGTTGCCAGCCACCGCGGCCCGGGCCACCGGCGACGTACGACACGAGCGCAGCGCCGGCCGCGATCGCGACCACCCAGGCGCCCAACGGCACGCGCATGCGGATCATCACAGGGATGAAGGCGCCGATCGCGAAGAACAGCTGGAAGCGGGCCTCGAACCGGGCGAAGGACCGCCCGTAGTTCGCCCCCGGCGCGTCGCGCTGCACCAGGGCGTCGAACGCCAGCTTGCCGGTGACGGTGCCGAACGAGACGGAGAACCCGAGGAGCGCGGTGCCGAGGATGTCGCCCGTGAGCCCGGCCCACACGCTGGCGGCCACGATGATGCCGAGCGCCCCGGCCAGCATCCGCTCCTCGGTGATCCGCTGACGGATGGCCGGGGCGAGGCGGGCCCCGCTGAGCGAACCGCCGACGGCGAACAGGCCGACGAGCGCGAAATCGAGCAGGGAGGCACGGGGATCGCCGGTGATGTCGATGTCGCGCACGGTCGCCGTGGAGCCGCCGAACGCCGCGCCCTCGGTGCTCACGTCCACGCCGTCCTTGCCACCGCGCAGCTCGAACATGACGAGCATCGTGACGAAGCCGACCGCGCCGCGGATCACCGCCATCGAGGTGGCGGCGAGGAGGATGCGGGCGTCACGCAGCTCGGCTTTCTCGTCCGCCTCCAACGGCGAATCCGCCACGACCACCTTCGGGAGCTGGACCGCGAGCACGGTCGAGACGATGAAGCCGATCATCGCGATCGCGGCGGCGACCGCGGGCCCGCCGAGGATCGAGAACAGCCCCGCCACGGCCGCGCCGGACGGGCCTGCGATCGAGCTCAGCAGCGCGAGCCGGCTGTTGGCCCCGACGAAATCCTGCTCGCTGCGCACGAGCTGGGGCACGACAGCGCTCTTCGCCACCGCATAGCCCTTCTGGAGCACCAGGATGCCGAACGCTTCGGGGAACAGCAGCAACGTGTCGAAGTGCTGGATCATGAAGAAGGCGATGATCGCCCGGCCGACGAGGGTCGCCAGGATCATCATCCGCCGACCGCCCCGCACCCGGTCGATCGCCGGCCCGATGAGCGGGGTCACGACCGCGAAGGGCGCCATCGTCAACAGGAGGGCGAGCGCGACCCGACCGCGTGACTCCTCCGGGCTGATCGAGAAGAAGATCGAACCGGCGAGGGCGGCGGTGATGGCGCCGTCGGACGCGGCCGCGACGGCGTGGACCCGTGCGAGACGCACGAAGGGCGTCACGACGAATCCTTCGGCCCCTCGCGTCTCGGGCTGGGGTCGCCGGAGTGGGCGCCAGCCCGAGTCGGTCACGCCCGCATCCTAAGGTGCGCCTGGGTCGGCCGGATCGCGTCGAGCAGGTCGACGTCACGGTCGTAGGTCAGCACGCGGCCGGCCGAGACGAGGTCGAACCACCCGAGGGCATCGACCTCGTCGTTCGGTTCGAACGTGCCGTCGAGGATCTCCATCGTCCAGTAGACGACCAGTTTCTGCTTGCCCTTGGCGACATAGCGCACCTCGGGAAGGCGCTGGAGCCGGTTGCAGCGGTAGCCCGTCTCCTCTCGGACCTCGCGCTCGGCTGTGCGTCCGAGGGTCTCGCCGGGGTCCAGCTTCCCCTTCGGGAACGACCAGTCCGCTTGCTCCGGGCGGTGGACCAGCAGCACCTCGAGCTCGCCGCCGGCGTCGCGGATGACGACGCCGCCCGCCGCCCACACCTCGACGTCGGGATGGACCTCGGTCAGCTTCGCCCGAAGGTCACGCATGGGCCGCACTCCTCGCCCGCGCGAGCTGCTGGAACCGCTCGTGGGCATCGACGCCGACCGTACCCCGACGTCTCGTCCACACCCCGGACCCGTCGAGGGTCCACGCGAGGCGATCGTCGGTGAGGTTCACGTCGATCGCTTCCTGCAACCGGGCGAGCGTCGCCTCGTCCCGCAGCTCCAGGAGGACCTCGATCCGGCGGTCGAGGTTGCGGGTCATCAGGTCGGCACTGCCGATGTAGGTCAACGGCTCGCCGGGGCCGTTCCCGTTGCCGAACCGATAGATCCGCGAGTGCTCGAGGTAGCGCCCGACCACGGAACGGACGCGGATGCGGTCCGACAGACCCGGCACACCCGGACGCAGACAGCAGATGCCCCGCACGACGAGATCGATGTCCACGCCGCCCTGCGACGCCTCGTAGAGCTTCGCGATCATGTCGGCGTCGACGAGGCTGTTCATCTTCATGACGATGCGCCCCCGACCCGACTCGATCTCCCGGTCGATGAGGCGGTACAGCTCGGAGCGCAGGTGGTGCGGCGCGACGAGCAGGCGGGCGAACTGTTGCGCGTGGCTGTAGCCGGTCAGTCCGTTGAAGAGGTCGGCGAGATCGTCGCCCACCTCGGCGTCCGCGGTCAGGACCCCGAAGTCCTCGTAGATGCGGGCCGTGTGGTGGTTGTAGTTGCCCGTGCCGACGTGGCAGTAGCGCCGGATGCCATCGCCCTCCTGGCGCACGACCATGCAGATCTTCGAGTGGATCTTCAGACCGACGATCCCGTAGGCCACGTGCACGCCGGCCTGCTCCAGCCGCCGGGCCCAGCCGATGTTGGCCGCCTCGTCGAAGCGCGCCTTGAGCTCCACGAGGACGGCGATCTGCTTGCCGCCTTCGGCCGCCCGGATCAGCGCGTCGATGATCGTGCTGTCGCCCGACGTGCGGTAGAGCGTCAGCTTGATCGCCAGCACCTGCGGGTCCCGCGAGGCCTGTCGGATGAACTCGACCACCGATGATCCGAACGACGAGTACGGGTGGTGGAGGAACACATCGCCGCGGCGCATCGCCGCGAAGAACTCCGCCGGTCCGTCCTCGCCGACGAGCGCGGGCTCCACGACGCCCTGCCAGTCCGGCCACTTCAACTCGGGACGATCGAGCCCGGCGATCTCGAACAGCGAGGTCGCGTCGAGCGGCGCCGCCGTGGGGTAGATCTCGTGGGGTTCGAGGTCGAGCTCCCGGATCAGGAGGTCGAGAACGGCGTCGGAGATCGTCGCCGCGACCTCGAGCCGCACGGCCCGCCCGAACCGACGGCGACGCAGCTCCATCTCCACCGCGGCGAGCAGATCGTCGGCCTCGGCGTCCTCCAGCGTGAGGTCCGCGTTGCGGGTGACGCGGAACAGATGCGACTCGATGATCTCCATGCCCTCGAACAGCTGGTCGAGATGCGCCTCGATCACCGTTTCGAGCGCGACATAGCGCCCGTCGCCGATCTTCTGCCACCGGTCGATGGTGTTCGGCACCTTGACCCGGGCGAAGAGGGACCGGCCGTCGACCCGGTCCCGCACGACCACCGCGAGGTTCAGCGACAGGTCGGAGATGTAGGGGAACGGATGGCCGGGGTCCACCGCCAAGGGGGTGAGGATCGGGAAGATCCGTTGGCGGAAGTGCTCGGCCAGCTCGGCCCGTTCGGCGTCGGTCAGGTCGGCCGCGGCGACGAGTTCGATCCCGGCGTCCCGCAAGGCGGGCATCATGTCGTCGACGATCGCGTCCTCGTGCCGAGCCCCCAGTTCGGTGACGACGTCACGAATGGCCGCGACCTGCTCGCGCGGCGTGCGGCCGTCCGGCCCGGGCGTGGAGATCCCGCCCGCGACCTGGTCGTCGAGGCCGGCGACGCGTACCTGGAAGAACTCGTCGAGATTGCTGGCGTAGATGGCGAGGAACGCCACGCGTTCGAGCAGGGGCGTGTCGGGGTCGTCCGCCAGGGCCAACACCCGGGCGTTGAACGCGAGCCAACTGAGCTCGCGGTTGAGCAGGTCGGTGTCGTTGACGTCCCAGCCGCCGACCCGAGCCGAGCGCGACGACTCGTTCACGCGGCGACCTCGACCAGCAGGGCGGCCCCCAGTGCACCGCCGGTGTCACCGAGCATCGCGGAACGCACCGGCGCGCCCACGCCGGCGAAGGCGCGGGCGGCGACGCGCGCTTCCAGGTCGGCCCGAAACGGCTCACCGAGCCGCTCGGCCATCCCGCCACCCAGCACGATCAGCTCCACGTCGACGAGGGCGACGGCGCTGGCGAGTGCGGCGGCCATGGCCTCTGTCGCATCGTCCACGAGCCGGGCCGCAACGGGGTCCTCGGCCTCCAGGGCCTTCGCCCAGGTGCTCGACTTCATGCGTCCGTCGCCCACGAGCTCGACCAGCGCCGTCGCCTCACCGGCGTCGTGGTGGGCGCGGGCGCGCGCCTCCATCATCCGGCGACCGGCATAGTCTTCCAGCTCGCCGCGACCGACCGCCGCGTCGTGGAGGTCCCGGAACGCGACGTACGCGTGGCCCAGCTCGCCGGCAACGCCACGCGGGCCCTGCCGGAGCCGGCCGTCCAGCACCAGTCCGGCGCCCACGCCGGTGCCCATGAACACGCCGAGCAGGTCCGCGACGCCGGCCCCGGCACCGATCCGCGCCTCGGCGAGCGTGCCGACGTTCACGTCGTTGTCCACCACGACGCGTCGGCCTTCGCACCGCTCGGCGAGCCCCGCGGCGACGTCGACGTCGTGATCCCAACCCGGGAGGTTCCTCGCCACCGGGAGCACGCCGGTGCCGGGACGGACCGGGCCGGGCACGCCGACGCCGATCGCCGGGGCGCGATGGTCCGGGTCGATCTTCGCCACGACCGCGGCGATGGCGTCCAGCACGTCGTCGGGCCCGCCGACGCGCGGCGTCGACTTCTTCGCCTCGTCGATGATGCGGCCGTCCTCGACGAGGACCGCCATGGTCTTGGTGCCGCCGAGATCGACGCCGATGGAGATCACGCGTTGCCGCCCGTCCCCGGCGTCACGCAGTGGCCTCGTCGTCCTCCGGGTAGCCGAGGTCCCACTCGACGACGATGCGCTCGCGCTCACCGTCGCGGTTCACCCGCTCGCGATTGCGACGGAACTGGGGATCGTGCGGCGGGAGGAGCAGGAGTCGGGCGTTGACCCGGTCGCGGAAGCCGTCCATCACGTCGCGCTCGCCGTACACGGCCCGGATCTCCCAGTGGGGCGCGGTCGGACCGAGATAGACGATGGTCGCCTGGCCGATCGGCGGCTCGTCGGTCTCGAGGTCTGCGGTGTCGGTCATGGACGCCAGTGTAAACGAGCAGCTTCGTCCCGCCTCACGCCCGCTGGTTCCGCGAACTCTCCGGAAATTCACACGCAGAGTGGGGATATCGCTTCAGTGGGTGGCATGGGTCGGTCGAATCATGTTTTACGGGAACTTTCCCCGTCATCTGGGCGTACTACCACTACCGAGAGCGGGCTTTCGGCAGTGCGGGCGTCAGCGTGCGGACCCGAGCCCAAGGAGAATCCCCCATGGACACCAGTTGGATGGCCGCAGGAAATTGCGCCACCCACCCCCCGGACACCTTCTTTCCCTCCGACGGCGTCGGTGTGGAGGTGGCCCGCCGCATCTGCGACGGCTGTCCGGTCCAGGAGCGCTGCCTCGAGTACGCGCTGCGGAACCGCATCGACCACGGCGTGTGGGGTGGCACGAGCGAGCGCCAGCGGCGTCGCATCCTGAAGGCGCGTCGCCAGGAGACCATCGCGCTCGCGAGCTGAGACCCTCTAGTCCCAGACGCGGAACGGTTCGGCCACGACGTCGGCCGCATCGCGGAGTCGTTCGCCGAACGAGGGCGACCGGCTCGGCAGGTCGTGCATCATGTCGTCCATCATCGCGTCGTGGGGCTCGGCGCTCACGACGACCCAGACGTACCCGCTGCCGTCGATGACCGCGACGTAGGCGCCGTCGCGCGGCGCCGACCACATCGACGCCTCATCGGCGCGGACGACGGACCCCGACCCGAGGGCATCGACGTCGGCGTCGCCTTCGTGGCGGAACACCGAGATGGGCTCGCCGGCGGACGTGACGTAGACGAGATGGATCGTCGGCCCGTTCGAGAAGGCGTGGGCCATCTCGACGTCCCCCGGCATCGGCGGCGCAGCCGCCATCGCGTCGTCCATCGGGAGTTCGGCCATGGCCATCATCTCGTCGGGCATCGGGGCGCCCTCCACGACGGCCGCTGCGACCTCGTGCTGGGAGACGAGGTCACCGATCGCGGGCAGTGCGTTCGCCCCGCCCACACCACCCACCACACTGGCGATGATCACCAACGCGGCGGCAGCGGCGGCAAACGTGGGGACGCGGCGCCGCGCTCGCAGCGAGACGACGACGGCGGGCGCATCCTCGACCGCATCGACCGCACGCACGGCGTCGACGGCCGCGACGACGCGCTCCTGAACGCCGCCGGGCGGGTCGACCGCTTCGCCGCGCAACAACGCCCGCACCCGCCGCAGGTCCTCGTAGTCCGCGGCGAGCGCGGCGTCGGCGGCGAGCGCAGCGTCGACCGCGGCCCGCTCGGCGTCGTCGAGCTCACCATCGAGGTGGGCGGACAGCAACTCGCCGATCATGTCAGCAGCTCCCGCAGTCGCGAGCGGCCGCGGTGGACCCGCGAGCGGACCGTCCCGACCGGCACGCCCGTGTGGGTAGCGATCTCGTCGTAGCTGAGCCCGGCCACGTCACAGAGCACCACGGCGGTGCGGAACTCGTCCGCCAGCTGGTTCACGGCGGTCTGGATGTGGTCGGGCAGCGACCGCATGGCGAGGTCCTCGTCCGCGGCGGGTCCGCCCGCGATCACGCGATCGGGGTCGTCGGGCAGGGCCGTCTGCGGTCGCCGCTTGCGGCGCCGGGTCTCGTCGAGGAACACGTTGGTCACGATGCGGGCGAGCCATCCTTGGAGTGAGCCGGGGGTGTAGGTGACGAGGCCCCGCTTCACCCGGAGCAACGCCTCCTGGACAACGTCCTCGGCATCGGATTGGTTCCCCGCCAGTCGGTACGCGACGGCATACATGAATCGGAAGTGGTCACGCGCGACCTCCTCCCACGTGGGAACGGCATCGGCCGATCCTCGCTGGGTGTCACCGGGCACGGTGACGGTGGATCACTTGCTGGACTTGGCGTCGTCCTCGTCGTTGTCGTCGGCGTCCTCCGACAGACCCTTCTTGAATTCGTTCTGGGCCTGCCCGAGTGAGCGAGCGAGCTGCGGAATCTTGGCGCCCCCGAACACGACGACGACGAGGATCAGCAGATAGATCCATTCATTTCCGTTGATGATGGCGAGCATGGTCCGACAGTACCCCTTCAGACGTGAAGAACGTATGAGGGCCGCGCAAGATTCGACGAAAGCCGCTCACGAAGATTGTCGGCCGGTGACGGCCGACCCTGAGCGCAATCGGGTCGATCAGGCGGTGACGGAGCCGGCCTGGGCAGCTGCCGCGGCACGGGCCAGGGCCCGCTGACGGCGGATCCGGCGGCGCTCCCGCTCGCTCATCCCGCCCCAGATGCCGAACTTCTCGCCGTTCTGCAAGGCGTATTCGAGGCAGTCGTCGCGAACGACGCACCCTCGACAGACTTCTTTCGCCTCGCGGGTGGACGCTCCCCGCTCGGGGAAGAACAGATCAGGATCGACTCCGAGACAGTTGGCGTAGTCCTGCCACGCCTTCTCCTCGGCTTCGGTGTCGGAAGTGATGGCCATGAATCCTCCGTGGCGCTCGACGGGATCCGGATGTGGATCCCCTCCGCCCTGCTGCCACGGATGTAATTACATCACTGTGTTTCCGCTCTTGTAAAGGCCGCGAAGGGGTTTTTTGCGAGGACTACTCGCGAATGGGCGCCCTGGTGCCGGCCAGGAGCATCGAGACATCCTCCGCCGGAGCCGGACGCGCGAGGTGAAAGCCCTGCCCCCGCACGCACCCGAGCCGGACGAGTTCCCCGACCTGGGACGCGTCCTCGATGCCCTCCGCGACGACCTCCAACCGCAGGGTGCGGGCCAGACCGATCACGGATCGGACGATGGCTGTGTCGTCGGGATCGACTCCCACACCGTCCACGAAGGTGCGGTCGATCTTCAGGATGTCCACGGGGAACCGTTTCAGGTACGCGAGGGACGAGAAACCGGTGCCGAAGTCGTCGATCGCGACCTGCACCCCGAGTTCACGGAACCGGGCGAGGATGCGCGCGGACTCCTGCACGTCGTCCATGATCGCCGTCTCGGTGAGCTCGAGACACAGGCGGTTGGCGGGAAGCCCGGCGTGGCGCAATGCCTCCTCGACCTCCGCGACCACGGCGCCGCGCAGCTGGCGGGCCGACAAGTTGACGCGGGTGATGATGTCGTGACCGGCCGCGAGCCACGCGGCCCCCTGCAACGTGGCCTGGGTGAGGACCCAGCGTCCGAGGTCGACGACGAGACCGGTCTCCTCGGCGAGGCTGATGAACGAGCCCGCGGCGAGCAGACCCCGCTCCGGGTGGCGCCAACGGACCAGCGCCTCGGTGCCCACGATCTCGCCGGTCTCGAGCAGGAACTCGGGTTGATAGTGCACCTCGAGCTGACCGTTCTCGATGGCCCGCCGCAGATCGGTCTCGGTGCGGATGCGATCGACGACGGCCTGGCGCATCGACCCGTCGAACGCCTCCCAGCGATCCCGGCCCAGGCCTTTCGCCTGGTACATGGCCGCGTCGGCATGACGAAGCAGGTCCTCGACGGAGTCACCCTCGTTCGGGATCGCGATGCCGATCGAGGCACTCGGGAAGACCTCGTCGTCGCCGACGATCACCGGCTCGCGCAACAGGGTGAGGAGTCGGTCGGCGACCACGCCGGCGGCATGGGCGTCGGCGGGGGCGCGGAGCAGGATCGCGAACTCGTCGCCGCCGAGCCGGCAGAGACCATCGCCGGGCCGCAGGGACAGGCGGATCCGGTCCGAGCAGGTGATGAGGAGCTGATCACCGACACTGTGTCCGAGCGAGTCGTTGACGACCTTGAAGCGGTCGAGGTCGAGAACGAGCACTGCACAGTCGCTCTGGTGCGCCAGCTCCTGGGCGATCTCCGCGACCAGTGATCGCCGGTTCGGGAGACCGGTGAGCTCGTCATGGGTCGCCTGGTACTCGAGCATCTCGCGGTTGCGGCGGCGGTCGGTGATGTCCTCGGCGTAGCTGAGATACAGAGGACCACGGCGGCCCGGGATCGTGATGGCGGTCGAACGCACCGATGCCCAACGGATCGTGCCGTCCGGACGCCGGTAGACCGACTCGGTCTCGCTGCTGCCCTCGTGGGCATCGGCGAGCTGCTCGACCCGCTGATCGGCCATGTCACGCGGCATCACCTCGTGGAGGTCCGTCCCCACGAGTGCGTCGTGGCTGCGCCCGAGCAGATCACAGTAGGCGGCGTTGCAGTGCAGCAACCGGAGGTCGCGGTCGCGCAGGCTGATCCCGACGGGCGCGGAATTGAAGGCCGCACCGAAGTAGCGCTCCGCGGCCACCCGGGCCTCGTGTTGCACGAGGATGGAGTGGGCCGACCGGAACAGCTCGAGATCCTCGGCCGCGAAGGGGCCATTGCCCGGTCGCGACAGGGTGAGGTAGCTGCCGTCGCCCCGATGGTCCGAACCCGGCGCGGGCAGGAACGCGATCTGACGCGGGCCCGGTGGGACCGTGGCTCGCAGCATCTGCTGGGTCCCGGCCGGCGCTTCGTCGATCGGCCACTGGGTGGCGGACGCGGAGAAGTGCGGCGCCGTGGCGGGGTCCGTGAACCCGAGCGGCAGGACGAACGACTGGAAGCGCTCGTCGAGCGCGCCGACGCCGTCCTTCGCGACATGGAGCACCGCGTCACAGTCGAATCCTTCCGGCCCCGCCGCGAAGCGGCAGATGGTGGCCTGATCGACGCCGACCGAGGCGACAAGCTCGGCGAACGCCGCCTCGGCCGTCTCGTTGGAATCCGCATCGACGGACAGGAGCGTGGTGGCGAATCGACGGAGCCGATCCTCGTGCTGGAGTCTGCGGCTGACGAGCAACTCGGCGTCCGCCCGTTGCCAGAGCTGCTCGACGAGCCGCGTGACGTTCTCCAGCACGTCGAGCTGGATGTCCAGATCGTCGATCTGGTGCTTCGGCCGGGCGATCTGGGCCGCGAGTCCGCACTCGAAGTCGTCGTACCCGAAACGCTGGATCAGCATCGTGTGGCTGCTCAGTTCAGGGATCGGCGCGTGGGCGCCGAGCTCCACGACCTCGGACTCGGCCGACGTCGCGAGCAGACTCGACAATGGGTGACCCGCGCCGGAGACCTCGATCCGGGAGGCATCGAGGTCGGCGTGGTCCGGGTCCGACCATCCGAAGACGCGACGCAAGGGTTCGTCGGCCGGCACGTCCCAGTAGCTGATCGCGACGTGCCCGAAGAACGTACCGATGCGCTCGAGTGCCTCCGCGACGGCACTGTTGTGGTCGTGAGGAGGCTGCTCGATGAACGATCGCGCGATCGAGCCGACCAGCTGATCGGCCTCCGCCCGCCGCCGGGAGTGCCGCTCGAGCAGGAGACGACGGCGCAGCTGGGCGATCGAACCGACCATCGAAAGCAACGAGGGCTCCGCGTCCTCGGAGAAGGTGCTCCCGGCGCGTACCGTCGCGACGAGCATCACGACGTCGCGGCCACGAACGGTGGGGAGCACGATGGTCTCGATGCCGGCCGGTGCGGTCGGGAAGAGATCGCTCAGCGGCCAGCGGCTACTCGCGGCGGGATCGAGGATCCGGGCCATGGCGGGTGCATCGCGGTCGAGGGGCGGCAGCGAGGCGAGCATCGCCAGGCCGTCTTCGGTCACCTCGCACGACACCTGCATCTGCAGGGAAGGACGATCGAGGTGGAGCAGGGTGAGCGACGCCAGGCCGAAGTGGCGGCGCAGCTCCTCGAGCCCGTCCTCCACGACCTGGTTCGCATCGTCGAGCGTGGCGTGGACGAAGCGCGCCGATGTGTCGGCGAGCACCCGTTCGATCGACTGCTGGCGTTCGAGTCGACGGGCGTACTGGATACGGAGGTGGAGCTGCCCGATGATCGCGCCGACACTGCGGACCGTCGCGATGTCCTCCTCGTGCCACCAGCGGCCCGTGTGGTCGGTGAGTACCACTCCGCCGATGAGATCGACGGCACTGCCGTAGCCGACCACCAGGAGCTTGGTGTCGTCCGGATCGAGCTGCCGGTTGTCGCCCAGATCGAGCGACCCGAGCCGCATGATCCCCCAGCCCCGTGATCGGATGCCGTCGCCAGGTGGCAGCGGCATCGTCCACCCCGCCGCGGCGGGACGTCCGTCCGTTCGCACGGCAGCGTCGCACCAGATCGTGTCGGGACCGAACCGCCAGATCGACGCTTCGACCACGCCGAAGTGGTCCTGCACGAGCCGCAGGATCGTCGCGACCCGCTCGTCCACGTTGGCCGTGGTCGTGTCGACGGCCGCGGCGGCAACCGCGGCCGTGAGCGCCTCGCCCCGGAGGCGCTCGTGGATCGCGGCGTCTCCCCGGAGGCGCACACGCGTCTGCTCGGCGAGGGACGCCAGGGCCTTCGCCGCGGCGATCTCGTCGTCGGTCCAGGTCTTGTCGTCGGCGATGAAGACCACGAAGCCGCTGGGAGCGACCCCGATCGGGACGACCAGCCCCGTCCCGGAGGGCGTCAACGGCGGACCGTCCAGTTCGAAGGAGGAGACCTCGACGAATCGGACACCGCTCTCGACGAGTCGTCGCCCGCCATCCTCGTCGAAGGGTGCACTGACCCGATCGTGGCTGAGCTCGCCGTCGGCAGCGCGTGAGGCCACCCGCACGGCCCGATCGTCCACGGAGGCCCAGATGCTCGCGCCCGTGAGCCCGAATCCCTCGATGGCGAGTCGGAGCGTCTCCTCCATGACCTCGTCGAGTGCCTCGAGGGTGGTCCGCGCCGCGATCGTCGCAACCGCCGAGATCATCCGATCGAGCTCGTGTCGACGGCGGAGGCGGGCATCCATGTCGGTTCGCAGCACGAGATTCTGGATGCTGCGCGAGACGGACTTCGCGAACTCGATGTCCTCCTCGAGCCACGTGCGGTTGCGGGCGTCCATGAACACCACGACGCCCGCCACCTCGGTACCGACGTAGCGGGGCACGACCAGCACGTCGCCGACCGAGTTGACCAGCGCGTCGGGCGATCGCACGAAGTCCTCGAGCGGGCGCACCAGATGGCCGGCGTTGGCGCTCTCGAGCAAGCGGGCAACGGTGTCGCTGGTCCGCGTGCCGATCGGCACCGGTCGCTCGCCGAACACGTCCGTCGACGCGACGAGCACGAACTCGTCGCCGTCGCGCACGAGCGTGGAGGCGGCAGTGGTGTCGAGCGACGTGCGCGCCAGCTCCAGCATGGCTTCGAGCGTCTCGGGATCCGGTGTGGCCGTGGCCGCCATCTCCGACAGCTCGTTGAGACGGTCCTGGCGCTCGGCCCGGTCGCGCAGCTCGCGCTCGGCGCAGATGCGCTGGCGGGCGGCACCCACGATCGCGCTGAGCATCCCGAGGGCGCGGAGGATGTCCACGCCGGGCACGCAGCCGGGCTCGCCGATGAAGGCGGTGAACTTCGAGAACCCTCCGCTGTTCGCCGGCGCGGCGACGATGGGGCAGCCTCGCGGACCCTTCACGGTGGTGAGGCCGGTGACCTCTTCCAGCGAGCGGGCGATCACACCGAACGCCTCGACCTCCTCCAGCGTTGTGAGCGTGTCGTCGAACCACACGACGCCTTCGTCCGTCGTCGTGGCCTCGCCGACCGTATTCGCCCCGAGAAGGCGGCCGAACCGGCCGAACACGTCGACCAGCACCTCGTCGAACCCGTCGAGGGGGGCATCGGCGAGCTCGACCACCGACCGCTGGAGCTCGCCCGCGATCAACTGGTGCCACGCTTCGGAACCGACTTCGGGACGCACGGTCTCCCCTCCGGATGCACTCACCCCCTGCCCATCGGCGGCGGCGGTGTCACGTTGAGGCTGAGGGTCGTTCAGCGCTATCGCCTTCCACGCACCATCGACTTCTTGTGCTCGACGAAGTCATGGAGAATGTAGTCGCCGAGGTTGTCGTTGGTGGTGAAGAAGGCGCGGCCGCCGTTCATGCGGGAGATCTGCTCCACGAAGTGACGCAGGTAGTGGGTGACATCGAGCACGAAGGTGTTGATGCGGATGTCCTCGCGGGTGCACTTGGCGACCTCGGCGAGCGTGAGGTCCACCGTCTCCTGTGAGGGCGGATAGTTGAAGTACGGCTGGCCGGACTTCGTGATGTGGGCGGTGGGCTCGCCGTCGGTGATCATGATGATCTGCTTCGTGCCGGTCTCACGGGCGAGCATCTTGCGGGCCAGCTGGAAGCTGTGCTGCATGTTGGTGCCGTACACATAGTCCCAGCTGAGCTCGGGGAGGGTGGCGGCGTTGAACTCGCGGGCCACCTCGCTGAACGACACCATCCCGAGGAAGTCGCGTGGGTACTGGCTGGAGATCAGCGAATGGAGGGCCATGGTGACCTTCTTCGCGGGCAGGAAGTTGTCCCGCATCGCCATCGACATCGAGATGTCGAGCATCAGCACGGTGGCCGACCGCACCTGCTGTTCGGTGCGCTCGATCTCGAAGTCGTCCGGATGGAGACGGACCGGCGTGCCCCCGCCGGACCGGGCGATGGAGTTGCGCAGCGTCTGTTCGATGTGGAGGTTGAACGGATCGCCGTATTCGTAGGCCTTGGTCTCGTACTCCCGCTCGTGGCCCTGGCCCGCCTTGTGGAGCTCGTGCTTGCCCATCATGTCGTCGGACATCTGCTTGAAGATCTCTTCGAGGGCACCGTTGCCGATCTTGCGGATGGCCCGAGGCGTCAGTTCGTAGCGCCCCTCGCGGTTCTCGATCAGCCCGGCCTCTTCGAGCATGCGCGCCAGCTCGGCCATGCGCTCGAGTGACTCGGCCGACTCGTCGCCGAGCAGGTCACGGGCCCGGTCGATGTCGACCTCGGCGAGTGCGCCGGGATTGGTGGCACCCCGCAGGAGGTTGTCGAGCTGATCGATGTCGCCCAACTCGCCCATCATGTCCATCGCCTGGGGCATGTCGAGCGGGTCCTGGCCCTGGAAGTCGTAGCCCTGGCCCCAGCCCATCTGGGGGAACTGCTCGCGCAGGTTGTCGGCCAGCTGGTTCATCTGGAAGTTGAGGTCCATGTCCTCCATGAGCTGGTTGCTCAGCTCCTGGAGCTGCTGGCGCTGCTCCGGCGACATGGAGTTCATCATCTGCTGGGCCTGTGCCATCCGCTGGGCCATGACCTCGAGCAGCTCGTCGAGGGTCTGCGGGTTCTCCGGGAAGAAGTCCCCGTAGTCCTCCATGAACTTCTCGAAGTCCGGCTCGACCCCGTTGGCCCGCTGCTCGAGCATGTTGTTGAGCTCGGCCAGCATGTCCTTCATGCGCTGCATGTCCTCGGGCGACATGTTGTTGACGCCGTCGGCGATCTGGTCGAGTTGCTGTTGCATCAGCTGCTCGCGGAGCTTGTCCATCAGCTCCTCGAACTTCTGCTGTGCCTCTTCGCTCTCGAACTCGTAGCTCTGCAGCCCCTTGACCTGTCCGGCGAGGTCGGGCGGGAGCATGTCGAGCTCCATGTTCTTCATCGTGGCCGAGTCGCTCGCGAGCTCGGCTCGCCGTTCGTCGCCGGAGTCGGCGGCGTTCTCGACCATGTCGTTCAACGCCTGACGCTCCTCCTCGACCACCTCACGCAGCGCGTCGGCGATGTCGTCGAACACGCCGCCGAGGTCGTGCTTGTCGAGGATGTCGCGGCGGCGTTCGCGCAGCTTGTCGAGCATGTCGCGGATGCCCTCCATCCGGCGCCCGTCCATGTCCTGCATGCCGCCCTGCATCATCTGGCGCAGGGCGTTGTTGACGTCGCCGTGGTAGAGCAGGTCGTCGGCGAGCTCGTCGAAGAGATGGTCGGCGTCGACCTGGAAGCCCGTCTGCGAACCGTCCCAACGCGAATAGGTGAAGTGGGGCGGCTGACGCCGCTGGCGGCGACGACGACGGAAGACCATGTCCGGACCCTAACCCGCCGTCACCGCCTCGGACCCATCGTCCCGCCTCGGCTTCGACCCGCCTCCTCACTCTTGTTAACGTTCACTAACCATGTCGGACGCCGCCCGCCCACTCGATGACGACGCCCTCGCGGACGCGGTCGACGCGGCGCCGTCGCGGCGACCGTCGAACCGCCGGGAGTTGATCCTCGCGGCCGCGATCGACCTGTTCCACGAGCGCGGCTATCCCGCAACCGGGGTCGACGACATCGGCAAGGCCGTCGACGTCAGCGGTCCCGCCATCTATCGCCACTTCTCCTCGAAGGAGGAGATCCTCCTGGAGGCCATCCAGATGGCCGCGGACGAGGTCCACGAGGCGAACGAGAACGCCCGCGTCTCGGGTTCCGGCCCGATGGGTGTCCTCGAGGGCTATGTCCGCGCCTATGTCCGCGTCGCCCTCGAACGCTCGGCGCTGATCTCGGTGTGGACGAGCGAAGCCCGCCATCTGTCCTCGCAGCGCCGATCGCCGATGACCCGTCGGCTCCGGGCCTGGTCGACCGAGTGGAGCGACGAACTCCGCTCGGCCAGACCCGAGCTGACCGACGCGGACGCCCGCGTGCTCGTGTCCGGGGCGATCGGCCTGATCACGACAACGGCGACCGCCGATCTCGATGCCGATCGGCTCGCCGACCGCATCACCGCGATGGCGATGGCGACGCTCGCCGCGCCCACCCCCTGAACCGCCCACACCACCCATCGACAGGAGAAACCATGCCCATCGACCCGAACGCCGTCGGCAACACGTCCGAACCCGGCACCATCACCTGGACGTCGGACGACAGCCTGCTCTACGCCCTCGGCGTCGGCGCGGGCGTCACCGACCCGACCGGGTTCGAGCTGGAGTTCACCACCGAGAACACCCAGGAGACCGAACAGAAGGCGCTGCCGACGCAGGTCGTCGTGATGGGCTCCGGCGGCATGCCGAAGTTCGGGGACTTCAACCTCGCGGCGCTGCTGCACGGCGAGCAGGCGATCGAGATCCACCAGACCGTGCCGCCGGCGGGGACCGCCGTCGGCCAGGGAAAGGTCGCCGCGATCTACGACAAGGGCAAGGCGGCGCTGGTCCGACTCGAGACCACCGTGACCGACGCGGACGGCAACCCGCTGTGGACCTCGCGCAGCGGCCTCTTCATCTCGGGCGAGGGCGGGTGGGGCGGCGACCGCGGCCCGGCGAGCGACTGGGCGTTGCCCGAACGGGACGCCGACCAGGTGATCAGCTACGAGACGAGGGACGACCAGGCGCTGCTCTACCGCCTCAACGGCGACCGCAACCCGCTGCACTCCGACCCGTCGTTCGCGGCGATGGCCGGCTTCGACAAGCCGATCCTGCACGGGCTGTGCACCTTCGGCTTCACCGGCCGTGCCCTGCTGCACGGACTCTGCGACTCGGACCCGGACCGCTTCGGCTCGATGGGAGGCCGGTTCAAGTCACCGGTGATGCCGGGCGAAACGCTCGACGTCCACATGTGGAACGAGGGCGACGAGACGCTGTTCCAGACCCGGGTCGGCGACCGCGTCGTCTTCGACGCCGGTGTCTTCACCAACCGCTGAGTTCCGCTGGGGCGTCACCTCCTCATCGGTCTCCGCCGAGGGGGTGTCGCCCTACGCCGACTGGTCCGAGTGGGAGAGCGACGGCCGCGCCCCGCGCTCGGGCGACGGGTTCGGCCTCCACGAGGACTTCCGCGACGACGTCGCCCAGTTCGCCGAGCTCGGCTGCACCGACTGGCGCGTCACGATCGAGTGGGCCCGGATCGAACCCGAGGAGGGACGCCTCGACAGCGACGCGCTCGATCGGTACCGCGACATCCTCGCCGCGGCTCGCGACGCCGGCCTGCGCAACTGGCTCACGCTCCAGCACACCTCGCTGCCCGGGTGGTATCTCGACGACGAGGGCGGGCACCGCGATGCCGGCGCCCGCGGCCGGTTCTGGGCCCGCCACGTCGACCGCGTCGCCGAGGAACTCGACGAGTTCGCGGACGGCTTCGTGCCGATCGACGACCCCATCGGCTGGGCCCTGCGGGGTTACGGACTCGGGACCCGACCACCCGGGCGCACCGATCCCCGGTGGATGCGCGAGGCCGTCGAGGGCGCGATCCTCGCCGTGCACGACGCGGTCCGGCTGCTGTCGTCCGGTCGCCAGTCGGTGATGACCACGTGGCGCGCCGACCCGGTGCACGCGCGGGCCGAGGAGGACGGCCGCATCCCGGTCGAGGCCGAGCAGGCGACCCGCCGCTGGGACGATCTGCTCTGGGGCACCTGGCTGCGCGCCCACGCGAACGGCATGCTCGAGATCGAGGGTCGGCCGACCACGGAGGTCCCCGCCTTCGTGAACGAGGTCGACATCGTCGGCATCGTCCACGATCACCCGATCGGCGTCGGCCCGCAGGGCGCGTTGGGGCCGTGGCCGCCCGATGCCCGCCGAGCGGCCGACGGCTTCGCGCCCGAGCCGGATGAGTTGGCCGAGGCGATCCACCGCACTGTCGAGACACTCCCCGATCACTCGATCGCCGTCGCCGGCCACGGCATCGCCACGACCGACGACGCCTGGCAGGACGATCAGCTCGCGCGAGGTCTCGCCCATGTGCGCGAAGCCGCCGCCGACGTCGGTCTCTGCGGCTACTTCCACGACGCGGGCGTCGACGGCTACGAGTGGAAGAAGGGATTCGACGCCCCGCGGGGCCTCCTGCGCCGTGACCGATCCCACCGCCCGGCTGCCGCCACGTTCCGCGACGCCGCCCGCGGTTGATCAGCTGCGGCTTCGGAACTGCGACTTCTGGCCGGAGCCGTCCTTGTTGAGCCGCTTGGAGAGGTGCAGACCCTCGAGCACGAGCTCGATCGCGCTGGCGACCATGGCCGGCGACTCGGCGTCGGCGGCGTCCTCGTCGGCCAGCAGCGCCTTGACCGGCACGGCCAAGGCGGGGATCTGCTCCATCAGGCCGGCGTAGGCCTCGTCGGTGACGTCCTCGCCGGTGTCGACCACGACGTCGCCCTCGAACGCGTCGACGACGGCGCGGTGGGTGTCGGGCGGCACGCGGTCCTTGAAGACCGCGAGCGTCGCGGCCCGCACGAGGTTCTCGAGGATCTCGTGGTCACGGCCCTCGTCGAGCGTCTCGATCTCGATCTTGCCGGAGGTTGACGCGGGCAGCGCGTCGAGGTCGACGACGCGGGGTACGACATGGGTCGCACCGGAGCGCAGGCTGCGGCGCACCGCGTTGGCCACCATCACCTCGGTGTTCGAGATGGACAGCCGCACGGAGACGCCGGAGCGCTGGTTGACCTGCTGACTGGCACGCGCCGCGTGGCTGATGTTGGCGCAGATCTCCGTCATGAAGCTCGGCACGGCCACGTCGACGCCGTCGATCGTCGGCATGTCCGCTTCCTGCTCGACGATCGCCACTTCGGTGTCGACATCGAGCGGGTAGTGGGTGCGGATCTGGGAGCCGAAGCGGTCCTTGAGCGGCGTGATGAGCCGGCCGCGGTTGGTGTAGTCCTCCGGGTTCGCGGAGGCGACCAGCATGACGTCGAGCGGCAGGCGCACCTTGTGGCCGCGGATCTGCACGTCGCGTTCCTCGAGCACGTTGAGCAGGCCGACCTGGATGCGCTCGGCGAGATCGGGCAGCTCGTTCATCGCGAAGATGCCGCGGTTGGTGCGGGGCACGAGGCCGTAGTGGAGCACCAGCTCGTCGGACAGGTAGCGACCCTCGGCGATCTTGATCGGGTCGACCTCACCGATGAGGTCCGCGATCGCGGTGTCCGGGGTGGCGAGCTTCTCGCCGTAGCGCTCGTCGCGGTGCACCCAGGCGATCGGCGTGTCGTCGCCCTGTTCGGCGACGAGGTCCCGCCCGTACCGCGAGATGGGTGCGTAGGGGTCGTCGTTGATCTCGGACCCCGCCACGATCGGCATCCACTCGTCGAGCAGGCCGGTGAGACCACGGATCATCCGCGTCTTGGCCTGGCCCCGCTCGCCGAGGAAGATGATGTCGTGCCCCGCGATGAGGGCGTTCTCGAGCTGGGGCGTGACGGTGTTCTCGTAGCCGAGGACTTCGGGGAACAGCGGCTCGCCGGACCGAATCCGCTCGATCGCGTTGCGGCGGATCTCCTCGCGGAGCGGCGTGGACACCCAACCGCTGTCGCGCAGGGCACCGAGGGTCTCTGGTCTCGACATGGCGGCGACCCTAGCCGGGCGGACAGTCCGACAAACAAGCGCCTAGCCTTCCGCCCCATGGATCTGTCGGGGGTGTGGCGGGCCGCTCCGGCGACCGAGGAGTTACGGCGCACGTTCCACGAGCCCGACCTCGACGATCGCGGGTGGAGCGCGGTACCGGTGCCGGGGCACTGGTCGACGGTCGAGGGGCTGACCGCGGCCCGCTCGGTGCTGCACCGGACCCGATTCGAACTCGGCCCCGTCCCCGAGGGGCGTCGCCGCTTCCTGTGTCTCGACGGGATCGCGCAACAGGGCGACGTCTGGCTCGACGGCGGGTATGTCGGCAACACCGACGGCTACTTCGTCCCCCACCGCTTCGAGATCACCGACCTCCTGGCCGACCAACGCGAGCACGTGCTCGGGATCGACGTGAACTGCAGTCGCTTCGGCGATCCCGACGGTCGCACCGGCATGATGGGCGCCCTCCAGGACCCGGAGCTCTCCGGGGCCGCCGGAGAGAACCCGGGCGGCGTCTGGGGCCGGGTGCACATCCACGAGACCGGAAGCGTGGCCATCCGGTTCTTCCGCGCCATCTGCCTCGACGCGAATCCGACCCGCGCCCGCATGTCCATGCGCTGCGTGCTGGACGTCCCCGACGGCGGAACGGTGACCCTGCGCACCCGCGTCGCGGGACACGAGCACGAGCACGTCCACTCGGCGGCGGTCGGCGAGAACCGGATCGAGTGGACGCTGGACGTGCCCGCCCCGGCCCTGTGGTGGCCCCACCGACTCGGCGACCAACCGTTGCACGATCTGCGTTGTGACGTCGTCGTCGACGAGGTCGTCCACGACCACCGGGCGGTGCGCGTCGGGTTCCGGTCCGTCGCCATGAAGGGTTGGACCGTCTCGGTCAACGGTGAACGGCTCTTCCTCAAGGGAGCCGGCATCCTCCCGACCACGCCCCGCCCCGGCGACGCCACCGCCCAGCAGGTCGCGGGCGACGTCGGTGCCGCGCGCGACGCCGGGCTCGACCTGCTCCGGGTGATCGCCCACATCGCCCGCCCGGAGCTCTACGACGCCGCCGACGAGCTCGGCGTGCTGTTGTGGCAGGAGATGCCACTGCGCGGCGTCATGGCCCGTGGCGTGCGGGGGCAGGCCACCCGACAGGCACGCGAAGCCGTCGACCTCCTCGGGCACCATCCGGCCCTCGCCGTGTGGTGCGTCCACGACGAACCCTTCCGGCGACCGACCCCGCCCACGGCGACGCCGCCGGTCGTCGGACAGCAACCGCCGTCGTGGAACCGCGACATCCTCGACCGCTCGGTCAAGCGGGTGCTCACCCGCACCGACGGCTCCCGTCCGGTCATCTCCCACACGGCGGTGCCGCCGCACTTCCCGTCGTTCGACGGGACCACCAGCCACCTCTGGTTCGGCTGGCACGAGGGCCGAGCCGGCGACCTCGCCGCCACCGCGGCCCGGGTGCCGCGCATGGCCCGGTTCGTGACGGCGTTCGGCGCGGCGTCGGTCGACCCCGGGAGCGACCTCGTGGCGGATCCGCGTTGGCCCGCCGTCGACTGGGAGGCCCTCGCCGCGGCGTTGGGCGCGTCCGTCGGGTCGCTGCACCACCTCGTCCCGCCCACCGGTGTCGAGGACGGCGCGGCCTGGGCCCGGCTCACCCAGGCTGCCCAGGCCGAGGTGATCCGCACGAGCGTCGAGTTGCTGCGCCGGCTCAAGTACCGGCCGACCGGCGGCTTCGCCCAGTTCTACCTCGCCGATCCGTCACCGGCCGGCGGCTTCGGCGTGCTCGACCACGATCGCCGCCCGAAACCCGCGTGGCAGGCCCTGGTGGACGCCTGTCGACCGGTCATCGTGGTCGCCGATCCCCTTCCGGCCGTCGCGCACCGGGGCGAGGCCCTGGCCGTGGCGATCCACGTGGTGTCCGACCGGCGCGAAACGATCGACGACGCCGTGGTGCGGGCGACGGTGCGTTCCCACGACGGGACCGGCGAGACGATCGACACGCAGACCCAGGCCTGGGGTGGCGCCATCGCCGCCGACGAGTGCTCACGCATCGGCGAGCTCTCGTTCGTCGTGCCGGACGGGACGGACCGAATCGTCGTCGATCTCGACCTCACCGGCGCCGACCTCTCGGTCACGAACCGCTACTCCGCACCGGTGAGGTAGCGGCGGGCAGAAGTGGGCCGCAGCCGTGCCGGGGAAGTACCGTGCGCGATACCCGCGTGAGAAGAAGGTGCACCGGAATGGCACAGGCAACATCACCGTCGCGACACGACGTGGCACCGGTCCGGAAACGGCCGCCACGACTCCCGTGGCCGCTGAACATCTACCAGACCGCCGTCGGCAAGAAGTACGCGATGGCGATCACCGGCATCGGGCTGCTCGGGTTCGTCCTCGTGCACATGATCGGCAATCTCCACCTCTACGAGGGCCCGTACCAGGTGCACGCCTACGCCGAGGCCCTGCGTGACCTCGGCGGCCACCTCGCCCCCCGCACGTTCCTGCTGTGGGTGATGCGGCTCGGGCTGATCGGCATGTTCGCCGTCCACATCCACAGCGCCTGGTCGCTGAGCCGGATGAGCCACAAGGCCGACAGCGCCTATGTCGGCGCCCGCACCTACACCGCGGCGACGTTCGCCAGCCGCACCATGCGCTGGACCGGCCCGATCATCCTGCTCTACGTCCTGTTCCACCTCGCCGACCTCACCTGGGGTTGGGTCGATGACGACTGGGTCCGGGGCGATCCGTACCACAACGTCTACAGCTCGATGAGTGCCGTCCCGATCGCGCTGATCTACATCGCCGCCAACGTCGCCCTGGCGATCCACATCTTCCACGGCGCATGGTCGATGTTCCAGAGCCTCGGCATCAACAACCCCCGGTTCAACTCGCTGCGTCGGGGGATCGCCCAGGGTCTCGCCGGGGTGATCCTGGTCGGCAACCTGAGCTTCCCGCTCGCCGTGCAGTTCGGCCTGATCGACGAGGACAATCGGGCCGATCCGATCGGGTTCACCGAGGACGTGATCGACACCGATGTGGACCACAGCGAAGGAGGAGGCGACTGATGGTCACCCTCGACGCCAAGATCCCGGACGGGCCGATCGCCGAGAAGTGGGACAACCACAAGTTCTCGGTGAAGCTCGTCAACCCGGCCAACAAGCGCAAGTTCGAGATCATCGTCGTCGGCACCGGGCTCGCCGGCGCCTCGGCCGCCGCCTCGCTCGCCGAGCTCGGCTACAACGTGAAGGTCTTCACGTTCCACGACTCGCCGCGGCGGGCCCACTCCATCGCCGCCCAGGGCGGCATCAACGCGGCGAAGAACTATCGCAACGACGGCGACTCCGTCCATCGCCTGTTCTACGACACGATCAAGGGTGGCGACTACCGGTCCCGCGAGGCCAACGTCCACCGCCTCGCCCAGGTGTCGGTCAACATCATCGACCAGTGCGTCGCGCAGGGCGTGCCGTTCGCCCGCGAGTACGGCGGCCTGCTGGCCAACCGCTCGTTCGGCGGCGCCCAGGTGAGCCGCACCTTCTACGCCCGCGGTCAGACCGGCCAGCAGCTGCTGCTCGGGGCGTACCAGGCGCTCGCCGCCCAGGTCGCGGCGGGCAAGGTGACGCTCTACAACCGTTCCGACGTGCTCGACATCGTCACCAAGGACGGCGAGGCGTGCGGCATCATCACCCGCGACATGCTGACCGGCGAGGTCCATGCCCACAACGGTCACGCGGTCGTGCTGGCGACGGGCGGCTACGGCAACGTCTACTACCTGTCCACCAACGCGATGGCGTCCAACGTCACCGCGGCGTGGCGGGCCCACCGCCGGGGCGCCCTTTTCGCCAACCCCTGCTACACCCAGATCCACCCGACCTGCATCCCGGCGAGTGACGAGTTCCAGTCGAAGCTCACGCTGATGTCGGAGTCGTTGCGCAACGACGGCCGCATCTGGGTGCCGAGCAGCCGGGACGACTCCCGCGCCGCCGCCGAGATCCCCGAGGACGAGCGCTACTACTACCTCGAGGAGAAGTACCCGAGCTTCGGCAACCTCGTGCCGCGCGACGTGGCGAGCCGCAACGCGAAGACCGTTGTCGACGAGGGTCGCGGCGTCGGCCCCCTGAAGAACGGCGTCTATCTCGACTTCGCCGCGGCCATCGAGCGTGACGGTGTCGAAGCGGTCAAGGAGCGCTACGGGAACCTGTTCGACATGTACGAACGGATCACCGGCGAGGACCCCTACCAGCGGCCCATGCGCATCTACCCCGCCACCCACTACACGATGGGTGGCCTCTGGGTGGACTACAACCTGATGACCACGGTGCCCGGCCTCTACGCCCTCGGCGAGGCCAACTTCTCCGACCACGGCGCGAACCGGCTCGGTGCGTCCGCACTGATGCAGGGCCTCGCCGACGGCTACTTCGTGCTGCCCTACACGATCGGTGACTATCTGGCCCCGAAGCTCGGCGACGACGCGGTGCCGACCGACGATCCCGTGTTCGGCAACGCGCTCACGACGATCGCCGAGAAGAACCGTCAGTGGACGGCCAAGCGAGGCACCCACGGTGTCGAGCACTACCACCGCGAGCTCGGCAAGATCGTCTGGGAGTACTGCGGCATGGCCCGCAACGAGGCCGGCCTCCAGAAGGCGCTCACCGAGATCCCCGCCCTGCGCGACGAGTTCCGCAAGAACGTCAAGGTGCTGGGCAGCAGCGAGGGCATCAACACGATGCTCGAGAAGGTGAACCGGGTCGACGACTTCATGGAGTTCGCCGAGCTGAAGGTCCGCGACGCACTCCATCGCCGGGAGAGTTGCGGCGGCCACTTCCGCGAGGAGTCACAGACCCCCGAGGGCGAGGCGCTGCGTGACGACGAGAACTTCGCCTACGTGGGTGCGTGGGAATGGAAGGGCGAGGACAACGAACCCACCCTCCACAAGGAGGACCTCGAGTTCGAAGTCGTCGCGCTGACCCAGAGGAGCTACAAGTGAGCGGCATGCTGAACCTCAAGCTGAAGATCTGGCGCCAGGACGGGCCCCACTCGCAGGGGGCGTTCCTCGAGGTCGACGCGCACGACATCCCCGAGGACGCGTCGTTCCTCGAGATGCTCGACATGGTCAACGAACGACTGATCGCCGACGACGTCGAACCCGTCACCTTCGGGCACGACTGCCGTGAAGGCATCTGCGGCACGTGCGGCGTGATGATCAACGGTCAGGCCCACGGCCCGGAAAAGGCCACGGCGACGTGCCAGCTCCACATGCGCAAGTTCCACGACGGCGACGAGATCGTCATCGAGCCGTGGAAGGCCGAGGCGTTCCCGGTGCTGAAGGACCTGATGGTCGACCGGCGGGCGTTCGACCGGATCATCGAGGCGGGCGGCTACATCTCCGTCCCGACCGGCACGCCCCAGGACGCGAACGCGACCCTCATCCCCAAGGAGGTCGCCGACACGGCGATGGACGCCGCGGCCTGCATCGGCTGCGGTGCCTGCGTCGCCGCGTGTCCGAACTCCGCCGCCCAGCTCTTCACCTCCGCCAAGCTCGGCCACCTCAACGTGTTGCCCCAGGGCCAGTCCGAACGGTGGAAGCGCACGGAGGCCATGGTCGAGACCATGGAGGACTTCTTCGGGTCGTGCACGAACCATGGCGAGTGCCACGACGCCTGCCCGAAGGAGATCAGCCTCGACTTCATCGCGTTCATGAACCGCGACTACGTCAAGGCGAAGATCAAGAACCGCTCGCTGGCGTCGCAGTAGCCCGACCGGCCGCGCTCGTACGCGGGTTCACAATCGGCCACCGCGCGAGGTTCCCCTTGACGTTCTCCGCCTCCGGCGCGACGGTGACAAACGTCACATCCAGTTGGTTCTGCCGGTGTCACCCGCTCGACGCACTCGCCTCGACGCACCGTCAGGATCGGTGACCGAAGGGAGGACGGCGCTTCGAAGCACGGCACGATCCGGCCAACGGAAACCGTGCGCCTCAGATACCGCCATACGAACCCACGACGAAACGTGGCAGGAACCGCTCCCACGAGCTTCTCGCGCCCGAAGCACCTCTACGAAGGTGTGAGGAGAAGCGCTCCAGAGAGAAGATTCCAATGCTGCGACGGCGTGGTGAGGACCTTCCTTCACAGATGAGGCACCCCCGCCCCGGGGTGTCTCATCTGGCCGTTTTGGCCTCCCCGAGATGGGCGAGGAGCCGTGGCATCAGGTCCCGGGCGAGCGCGTCGGGGACATCGTGGCCGAGCCCCTCGACCTCCACGAGCACCGCGCCCTCGATGCCGGCCGCGAGCGCCCGCCCGTGGGCCGGCGGGAAGACGGGATCGGCCGTGCCGTGCACGATCATCGTGGCGACGTCGATCGACGCGAGCCGATCGAGGCGGCCCGGACTGGAATGGACGGCGATCCCGTGGCCGGTCTCGGGCGCCCAGCCCGTGCGGAGTTCCGCGTCCGCCAACGCCGCCTGGCGTGGCCCATCGACGGGATAGCCCGGCCCGCTGAGCAGCTCGTCGAGTTCGACCAGCCAGCGCACACGGCCCTCGCGGTCCGGAGGCGGGCCCGCGAAGAGTCGCTCCGTCATCTTCTCGAGGAACTCGTCGAGCGGGCCGGGAAGTCGATCGTCGCCGGGCGCGGGGCTCGACCCGAACAGGGTGAGGGAACGGACCCGTTCCCGGTGGTCCAACGCGAGGAGCTGGGCGATCATGCCGCCCATCGACCGGCCGATGGCGTGCGCCGCCTCGATGCCGAAGTGGTCGAGCAGACCGACGGTGTCCGCGACCATGTCGTCGAGGCGGTAGGCGTCGTCGGGGCCGAACCGGGTCGATCGACCGCAGTCACGATGGTCGAAGCGGAGCACGCGGTAGCCGTCGCGCACGAGCGGATCGACGATCGCCGACGACCACCGGAACCCGGGCGCGTCGGACCCGGCGATCAACACCACGGCCTCGCCGTCCACCGGTCCCTGGATGTCGGCCCACAGGTCGACGTCGCCGACCCGGACCGCCTCGCCTCGTGCTGCCTCGCTTGCCGCGTCAGTCATCGGCGCCAACGGTACTGTCGGCCCCCGTGATCCAGAAGGCCGGTGCCCAACTCGTCCGCGGATTCCTCATGGGTGCCGCGGATGTGGTGCCGGGGGTGTCCGGCGGCACGATCGCCCTCGTCCTGGGGATCTACCAGAAGCTGATCGACACGATCCGCGACGGCGCCCGGGCGCTGGGCACGCTGCTGCGCGGCGATGTGAAGGGCTTCTGGACCCGCATGCGCGCCATCGACTTCTGGTTCATCGTCCCGCTCGGCCTCGGCATCCTGATCGCGGTCGGCGCCCTGGCGTCGGTCATCGAGACCCAGCTGCACGACAACCCCGAGGCGATGGCCGGACTCTTCTTCGGGCTCGTCGTCGCCTCCATCGTGGTCGCGCTGGGCCTGCTGACGGAGCGAACGGCGCAGGCCGGGCTGATCATCGCCGCCGTCGCGGTCCTCGTCTTCCTCCTGCTCGGCTACCAGTCCGGGCCGGTCCTCGACCCGTCGCCGTTGGTCTTCGTCGGCGCTGGCGCGCTGGCCATCTGCGCCATGATCCTCCCCGGCATCTCCGGGTCCTTCATCCTGTTGATGATCGGGATGTACGCGGCCGTGATCCACACGATCGACGAACGGGAGATCGTGGACGTCCTCCTCATCGGGCTCGGGTGTGTCATCGGACTCGCCGTGTTCTCCTCGATCCTCGGTTTCGTGATGGATCGGGCGTTCGACACCGTCATGGCGGCACTGATCGGGCTCATGGTCGGATCGCTGCGGGTGCTGTGGCCCTGGCCGAACGGTGTCGGCGTGATCTCGGAGGACCAGACGGAGGTGATCGACGGCACCGGCCTCGAATGGCCGGCCGAGGCGGGCGACTGGGTCGGGCCCAGCCTGCTGGCGGTGCTCGCGGCGATCGTCGTGCTCGGGATTGCCCGGGTCGGCGCCCGCTACACGGCCGACTGAGCGGGCAGGTCGACCCAACCGGGTCGGTTCCCCCCGACCCACCCGCGTCGCACGGGCACGAGGACGCCATCGTCGTTCGGCAGGCCCACCGTGAGGGCCGCCTCGATCGCCTGCTCCTGCGGGCGCGACCGATCGTGTGACGCCCGCCGCCGCCGTCCGGTGCCGTCGAGATCCCACGTCCGATCCGCGATCAGAACCTCGCCGTGGACACGGATGTCCATCCCGAACGAGGACGCGTCGCCCTCGGGCGCACCGACGGTGTCCAGGTCGAGATCGAGCCCGACGGGCACCCGCTCGCCGTAGGTCGCGGGCGTGATCGTCTCGGCCGGGTCGACGACGAGACCGAAGGCCTCGAGCCCGATGGTCCAGTGGTCGAGCGGCGTCTCGCAGCAGAACTCGGTCCACACACCCGGGGCGCGGAACTCGAAGGCGCCGGAGACGACCGGGAGGTCGTGGTCGACGACCACCACGGGGTCCTCGCCGGCGGGGAGGAGCGCCACCAGGAAGCGCGTGGCGCCGGCCGTCCGGCGGACGTCGAGCCGCAGCCACCCCGCGATCGATCGGTCCTCGGCCACGAAGTCCACCTCGATCAGATCGATGTCGGCGGCCCTCGGGACACCCCGGTCGTCCGCCTCGGTGACGTGCATCACGCCAGGGTGGCAGACGCCACGCCGCCCGGCAGGATTGGGCCCGTGACCGACGAACTCCCCGACTTCGACGCCGACACCGCCGTCACCGCACTCGGCGACGATCGCTACGGCACCACGCTGCTCGACCGCTGGAACATCGTCGCCGGACCCAACGGCGGCTACCTGGCGGCGCTCATCGCCCGGTCCATGACCGAAACGATCGCCGATCCGGCTCGCGGCCTCCGCTCGCTGACCGTGCACTTCCTGGCCCGGCCCGAGTTCGACGAGGCGGAGATCTCGGTCGACGTCATCCGTTCCGGTCGCAGCCTGTCGACCGTTCACGCCACGATGACCCAGGGTGACCGACCGATCTGCTCGGCGATCGCCGCCTTCTCGATCCCCTGGGAGTCGGCCGTGGCCGGATGGTCGGTGCCCCTGTCGGCCCATGCCGACGACGAGGGCGTCGATCACGACAGCGTCCGACCGCCCGTGGCACGGAACTGGACCGGTCATCCGATCACCGACGCGCCCTTCTTCTCCGGTGAGGGCTCGTCGCGCGTCGGCCAGTGGATCCGCGCCGCGGAGCCACGACCATTGGACGCGATCGAACTCGTCGCCATCGCCGACGCCCTCCCGCCGGCGGGCTTCCCGCGTATGACGGAGCGGGCCGCGATGCCGACGGTCGACCTCACCGTCCACATCCGGGCCTCGCTCCCCCTCGATCCGGCGCCGCCCGACGAGCGGGTCTACGCCGAGTGCACGACCCGCCATGTGGCGGATGGCTTCGCCGACGAGGACTGCGACATCTGGTCCAGTGACGGACGCCTTCTCGCCCAGTCCCGCCAGTTGGCCATCACCCGCTGACGTGCCGCGCCCGGGCACCGGGCCGACTGGTCGTCGCCACCGTGGCCCCTCGTAGTCTCATCGGGTGCACACGCTCCGCCGCGCCCTGCTTATCGGCCTCACGTCGCTCGCCCTGCTCGGGTGTGCCACCGACGACCCGCTCGTCTTCGAGATCACCGCCCAGACGACGACCACGGCCCCACCGAGCGACAGCACCCAGGACGAGAGCGTCGTCACCACCACCACGGTCTTCCCGCCGATCGCCGAGGACTTCCCCCGCCCGTCCGCCGACAAGTTCGTCGACTTCCGTGGTCAGGACATCGTGGAGATCGAGATCCGCGACAACGTCTTCGACGCCCGCTTCTTCCGGGTCGATCCGGGCACCCAGATCGTGTTCGTCAACCGCGGGGCCAACACCCACAACGTGCGCCCGTCGGCCGAGGGTGCCTTCCCGCCGATCTCCGACGACGCGCTCGCCGGGGGCCCGCAGGCGTTGGTTCTCGACGCCCCCGGCGATTACCCGTTCTACTGCTCGATCCACGGCACGAGCACCCGCGGACAGACCGGCTACGTGATCGTCGGCGCCGGCTGAAGCCGAACGCGGTTCGCCCCGAGTCTGCGGGCGCGGCGACAAACCCGTAGCATCGGCGTCCATGTTGCGACGCCCACTGCTCAAGCTCCTCGCCCTCCTCGCCGTGTTCGGCCTCATCGCCGCCGCCTGCGGTGACGACGGCGACTCGAACGATGCCAACGTCGTGTCCGGCGACACCGACGACGGCGGCGACGACACCGGCTCTGATGACACGGCCGACGACTCCGGTGACGACACGGGCTCCGACGACACCGGCGACGACGGCGACACGCCCCCGGAGCAGGACTGGACGACCCACAACGTCCCGGCGGACTACCCCACCATCCAGGCGGCGGTGGATGCCGCCGAGCCGGGCGATCTCGTGCTGATCGACGCCGGCGTCTACCACGAGGCCGTCGTCGTCCAGACCGACAACATCGTCATCCGCGGCGTCGACCGCAACACCGTGATCCTCGACGGCGAACACGCCGACGGCATGGAGAACGGCGTCATCGTGTTCTCGAACGGCGTCGCCGTGGAGAACCTGACGGTGCGCAACTACACCGGCAACGGTCTCTTCTGGACGGGCGACTACGGCAGCGACATCCTCGTCGACGGCTATCGCGCCTCCTACGTGACGGCCCACAACATCGGCGTCTACGGCATGTACGCGTTCAACGCCGTGAACGGCCAGATCGACCACGCGTATGCCGGCGCCAGCGACGACTCGAGCTTCTACATCGGCCAGTGCAACCCCTGCAACGCCCTGCTCTACGACGTCGTCGGCGTCAACAGCCAGCTCGGCTACTCGGGCACGAACTCGACCGGCACGATCGTGGCGAACTCGGAGTTCTACGACAACATGATCGGTGTCGTGCCGAACAGCCAGGACGGCGAGGAGCTCGCCCCCAACGCGGGCACCACGATCATCGGCAACTACATCCACGACAACAACAACACCGAGGTCCCGAGCCGCAACACCGGCTTCCAGACCGGTCTCGGCAGCGGCGTGGTCTTGACGGGCACGACGAACAACATCGTCGAACGCAACCTGATCGTGGACAACGAACGGGCCGGCGTGATCGTCGTCGATTGGATCGACGCGATCTTCGCCAACGGCAACGGCCGCGACCATCTCGCGGCGGACAACATCATCCGGGACAACGTCATCGAGGGATCCACACTCGAGGCTGACCTGCTGATGGCGCTGTACAGCAACGAGAACGGCGGCAACGGCAACTGCTTCTCCGGCAACACCACCGGCGCGACCACGCCGGCGGACATCGAGACGGTGCTGCCGTGCGACGGCGCCGACACCGCCGAACTGTTGACGCTGCTCGAGCTGCTCGAGAAGTTCAACGTCGGTTTCGACCCGGTGGACTACAAGGACATCCCCGCCCCGGAGCTGAACTTCGAGACCATGCCCGGCGACCCGCTCACCGATCCGCCGATGCCGGCCATCGACGTCCCCATGGTGCTCGATCTGGACGCCATCCAGGTCCCCGAGCGTCCCTGACCAGCGGCCCCGGTCCGGGGCCTAGAGCGATTCGAGAAACGCCAGGAGGGCCGCGCGGTCGTCCGCGGACATCGCCCGGAATGCATCGGCGCTCGCGGTCGCCTCACCGCCGTGCCACAACACGGCTTCTTCGTAGTCGCGGGCCCGGCCGTCGTGCAGCAGGGTCGTGTGGCCGCTCACGGTGTCGAGCAGGCCGATGCCCCACAGCGGCGGCGTGCGCCATTCCGTCGCCACGAGCTCGCCGCCCACGGTCCGGTCACCCAACTCGATGCCGAGATCGTGGAGCAGCAGATCCGAGTAGGGCTGGATGAGCTGGTTGCTGAGACCCTGGATCGGCCCCTTCCGGGTCGTGTAGCCGCCGGTGTGACAGCTCGCGCAGCCGGCGTCGATGAAGAGCTCGCTGCCGCGTTCGACGACCGGATCGCCGATGTCGCGAGCCCCCGGAACCGCGAGGATCTGCGTGTAGACGGTGAGATCGAGCAGCTGTCGGTCCGTGACCTCGCCGCCGGCCGGCTCCTGGACACCGAAGTTCGGGTCCCCGTAGTCCTCGACGTTGTACTCCGTCGAGAGCGGCACCCCCGCCCGCAGGCAGGGCGCCCAACGGTCGCAGAGATCCGACGGGAAGTAGCGCGACGTCAGGCTCATGTCGTTGAAGAGCGCAGTCGCCGTCTGCTGTTCGACGGTCGGCTGGGTCGCGTTCCACCCGAATCGACCGATGGCCGGCTCGTCGGTGAGTAGATGCACGGCCTCACCGAGACGGCCGCTGATGCCGTCGCCGTCGAGGTCGTCGGGGTCGGCGAGTGCGACGAGATCGGCATCCGGAATGAGCTCGAGCAGGCCCATGCCGGGAAGCTGCGGAGCGACGCGCACGCCGAGCACCGCGTCGTCAGGGAGCCCGGGGCCCTCGGCGACGGTCGCCGTGTAGATCGGTCGGCGCAGCGAATACGGCGTGCCGTCGTCGTAGACGCCTGCGATCTCCTCGTAGGCGACGGTCACCAGTGCTTCCGGATCGCCGTCGAACGCCTGGGACGAGAGCCCGGCGCCGTAGTGGTCGATGATCGACGGATCATCGGTGGTCAGCCGCACGGTCATCCCGGTCGGCAACGGCCCATCGCCGGCCGGGCCGGCGGAGCGGCCGTCCTCGAGGTGACAGTTGGCGCACGCGCGGGCGTCGAAGTTCGGTCCCAGGCCGGAGAACTCCTCGCCCGGACGCGGGTCCCAGGTCGCTTCGAACACGTCCTTGCCGTCGGCGAACGCCTGGCGCTCGTAGTGGTTCACGTTGCGGGCCGTGAGGCTGAACGCCCGCTCGCTGTCGTCGAACGCCGTGCCCATGCCGCCGGTGCGGACGGTGCGGACCGACTCCAGTGCCTGGCCGCCCGCGTCACCCGTCGCCCCCGCATCGACGTCGCCGGCGGGCGCGCCCGAATCGTCACCACACGCGAGCAGCAGAAGGGCGACACCGAGCACGAGGGCGGCCAGTCGAAGTCGGGAAAGGATCAACGCTCATCCTCACGGGGCAGGGACACCACGAGGGTACCGAGGAGGCGGTCGTGCAGACCCCGCCCGTCGGCCGCGATCACGATCGAGACGAGCAGCACCAGCACCACGACCAACCCGAACACGCCGAGGAAGATGAGCGGGAGGTACAGCACCGCGGCGCGACCGAGGGCCATCAGTGCGCCCGGGGCCCGGCTGGTGAGCCGGATGCGCAGTCCCAGCAGCGCCTTGCCCGCGGTGGCCCCCCACAGCACCGCCGGTACGACCTCGTACGCCGCCACGATGACGAGCAGGAGCACGACGGACCGGGCCGAGTCGAACCCGAGCCGGGCCTGCCGTTGACCGAGCGGGTCGCCGCCCAGCAGCCGCTGGTCGATCTCGACCAGCACGAACACCACGAGCCACGTCAACGCCACCACGTCGATGATCCGGGCGCCGAAGCGCCAGCCGAGCCCGGCCGGGAGTTCTCGCGTCGTCAAGAAGCCGAGGCTAGGAGCGCAGCCCCTAGCCTGACCACGTGGCTGACCTCGATCCCGCGAGCTGGCTCGCCCGCCTCCAGGCCCGCGCCGCCGACCTCTCCCCGCCCGCCGAGCTCGCGCTGCGCATCGAGCAGCGCTTCGACGACGAGGCGGTGTGGCACGTCGTCATCGCCGACGGCGAGGTCACCGTGGCCGCCGGGCCCGATCCGGACGCCGATGTGTCGGTGGCGACCAGTCGTGAGGTGGCGGCACGGCTCGCGGCCGGGGACGGGTCCGCCCAACGCGCCTTCCTGGACGGCGACCTCCGCGTCGGCGGCGACATCGCCGCCCTGCTCGCGAACCGCGAGGCACTGGCCCAGCTGGGCGCCCTGCTCCGCGCTACTTGAGGAACTTGCTCGTGGTGTTGTCCGCCAGCTCCTTGCCGCCCGTCTGACACGTCGGGCAGTACGCCACCGTGTAGCGCCGGTACTCCACGGAGCGGACCTCGTCGTCGCAGTCCTGGCACGGAAAGCCGATCCGGTGGTGCACCGCGCTCGGTCGGTCCGCCGACTTCCCGATGTCGTCGAGCGTGCGTTCGAACTCGATGTGGTGCCGAATGACGGACTGCATCGCGTCGTGGAGCCGGTGGATGTCGTCGGCGGGAAGCTTCTTCGTCATGGCGAACGGCGAGAGCTTCGCGGTCCAGAGGATCTCGTTCGACAGCAGCCGGCCGATCCCGGCGATGCGGCGCTGATCGCGCAGGAAACCGTGGACGCGGGTGTTCTCGGACGCCAGCGCCGCCGCCAGGTCGTCACGGCTCATCGACGTCGCGTCCGGGCCGAGATGATCGACCGGCTCCTGGCCCTCGGGGTCACCGGCCACGAGCCAGACACCGGCCTTGTGCTCCGTGCCGGCCTCGGTCAGCAACAGGGCGCCGCCGTCGGCGAAGACCCAGCGGGCCATACCGCCGCGGGGCTTCTTCGCCTGCTTGGGGTCCGGCCGGAGGCGGCCACCCTGCATGAGATGGATGACGAAGGTCAGGTCGTCGAAGTGCAGGTAGAGGTACTTTCCGCGGTGCCCCGTCCCCGTCAGGGCGCGGCCGTACGCGTCGTCGGGGCGGGGTGCGTAGGTCTTGAGCGCGGTCAGGTGGAGCGGACGGAAGGCCGTCAGCTCGGCCCCCAACCAGTTGTCCGCCAGCCGTTCGGCGTGGGCGGTGATCTCCGGCAACTCCGGCATGGACGAAAGGCTAGGCCCCGAGGTGCGATTCTGCCTCTGGCAGAACGGCTCCTCCCCACCGTTCGCCGTTGCCACACTCGGGACATGACCCTCTCCTCCAACTCGGCTCCCGCACTCACCGACCGCCTCTTCGAACAGCGCATCCTGCTGCTCGGCGAGGAGGTCGGCGACGAGAGCGCCAACCGGCTGGTCGCCCAGCTCCTCGTGCTCGCGGACGACGACCCCGACAGCGACATCTGCCTCTGTGTCAACTCCCCCGGCGGATCGGTCCTCGCCGGGCTGGCCGTCTACGACACGATGCAGCTCATCCCCAACGACGTCGCAACGGTGGCCGTCGGCTTCGCCGCGAGCATGGGTCAGATCCTGCTGTGCGCGGGTGCCCCGGGGAAGCGCTACGCGCTCCCCAACGCACAGGTGGTCATGCACGAAGGGTCGGCCGGGTTGGGCGGTTCGGCGGCCGACGTCGAGATCCAGGCCGCCAACCTCGCCGCCACCCTCGACCGGATGCGCGGCATCATCGCCCGCCACACCGGCCACCCGATCGAGCAGGTGATCGACGATGTCGGGCGCGACCGGTGGTTCGACGCCGAACAGGCCAAGGCGTACGGGTTCGTCGACCATGTCGTGTCGTCGATCGACGAGATCGTGCCGGCGCGCCCCACCCGCCGCATCGGACTGGTGGGATCGGATCGATGAGCAGTTACACGATTCCCACCGTGGTCGAGTCGACCCCGCGGGGCGAACGGGTCTCCGACATCTACAGCCGCCTGCTCGGCGAGCGGATCGTGTTCGTCGGCACGCCGATCGACGACGGCGTGGCCAACGTGATCGTCGCTCAGATCCTCCACCTCGCCGCCGAGTCGGCGACCGACATCCAGCTCTACCTCAACTCCCCGGGCGGCTCGTTCAGCGCCATGATGGGGGTCTACGACACCATGCAGTACGTGGCCGCCGACGTGGCGACGCTGTGCATCGGCCAGGCCACCTCCACTGCGGCGATCCTGCTGGCCGCCGGGGCCCCGGGAAAGCGGGCGGTGCTCCCTCATGCCCGGGTGCTGCTCCACCAGCCCCACACCGAGGGCACGCGAGGCTCGATCAGTGATCTGGCACTCGAGGCGGCAGAACTGGCGCGGGTACGGATCGAGGCCGAGACACTGCTCGCCACCCACTCCGGGCGAACGGTCGAGGACATCCGAACGGACACCGACCGGGCTCTCGTGCTCGCCGGCCCGGCGGCGGTGGACTACGGGATCGCCGATCGTGTCGTGGATCGGATGCCGGCGTCAGGCGGCGAGCAGGACGGGGCCCTGGCCTTGCGGCCGTAGCCGGCGGGTCGATCGCTCGAGCACGTCGCCGAGGTCCAACCCGAGCGCGGTGTGGACCGCGTGGAGGACGTCGGAGGAGACCTCCTTGCGGCCCCGCTCGATCTCGGAGAGATACGGCACGGAGACCGCGGCGGTCTCGGCGATCTCCGCGAGCGTGCGGCCCTGCCGCCGGCGTTCGTCACGCAGCACGTCGCCGACGACGTCGCGCCATCGCATGTCCCGGCCACCGACCGGGAAGAGCACGATGTCCGCGCCCGCTTCGCTCGTGTCGTCCGGTACCGACTCGGCCATGCCGACGAGCGTACCCGGCTGTGGCGATGCGCTCAGATCAGTCCGAGATCCCGGACGGTGTCGCGCTCCTCGGCGAGCTCGGCGACGGTCGCGTCGATCCGGCTCTGCGAGAACTCGTCGATGTCGAGCCCCTGCACGATCGAGTACTCGCCGCCCGAGCAGGTGACCGGGAAGGAGGACATGAGCCCCTCGGGCACGCCATAGCTGCCGTCCGACGGGATTGCCATGGAGACCCAGTCACCGTCCGGCGTGCCGAGCACCCAGTCGTGGACGTGGTCGACCGCGGCCGACGCCGCCGACGCCGCCGACGAGAGGCCGCGGGCCTCGATGATCGCCGCGCCCCGCTGCTGCACCGTGGGGATGAAGGTGTTCTCCAGCCAGTCCTGATCACCGACGGCGGCCGCTGCGTTCTGGCCGTTGACCTCGCAGTGGAACAGGTCCGGGTACTGCGTGGCGGAGTGGTTGCCCCAGATCGTCATGTGGGTGATGTCGTTGACCGAGGCATCGAGCTTCTGGGCGAGCTGAGCCTTCGCCCGGTTGTGGTCGAGGCGGGTCATGGCCGTGAAGCGGGCGTCGTCGATGTCGGGCGCGTTGTTCATGGCGATGAGCGAGTTGGTGTTGGCCGGATTGCCGACGACGAGCACCTTGATGTCGTCCGCCGCGTTGTCGTTGAGGGCCTTGCCCTGGACGGTGAAGATGGCCCCGTTGGCCTCGAGGAGGTCCTTGCGCTCCATGCCCTTCGAACGGGGGCGCGAGCCGACGAGCAGGGCGATGTTCGCCCCGTCGAACGCGGCGTTCGGATCGTCGCTCTGGGTGATACCGGCGAGCAGCGGGAACGCGCCGTCATCCAACTCCATGGCGACACCTTCGAGGGCGCCCATCGCGGGCGGAATCTCGAGCAATTGGAGGATGACCGGTTGACCCGGGCCGAGCATCGAGCCGCTGGCGATGCGGAAGAGGAGGCTGTAGCCGATCTGGCCGGCGGCGCCGGTGACGGCAACGCGAACGGGCTCGTTCATGATTTCTTCTCCGTGTACGGATGGTTGAGATTGTGGGCAAAACCCACGAAAACCTAGCGTCGAACCGGGCCGAATGGCCCATTGAAGGGATGTGCGCCGCCGCCGACGGAGACCCATGCCTGGGTTCACCACCGATCTCGGACGCATCGCGGTGGAGCTTCCGGACGCGATCGTCATCCTCGAACCCGATGGTGCGATCTCCTGGGTCAACCACGCCGCGGTCGATCTGATCAAGCTGGACCCGGCCACGTGGCTGGGTCGCAGCGTCTTCGAGCTCCTGCACGAGGACGACCATGCCATCGCGTTCGCGGCGTTCGAGGGTGTCGCCACGCAGGAACGCGGGTCCCTGATCGACGTCCGGGTCAAGGACGGACTCGGTGCCTGGCGACAGCTCGAGATCCGAGGGCGGATGGTCCCGGCCGGCGACGGCGACGACGGGTTCATCGTGGTCGTGCTGCGCGACGTGGCAGACCGTCAGCAGCTCGAGCTGGGGGGCGGCAATCCCGAACAGTTGCGCGCCCTGGTCCACCATGCGACCTCGCTGCTCGTCACCCTCGACGAAGAGGGCCGCATCCTGCGGGCCAACGCCGAACTGTCGCGGATGCTGCACCACGACCTCGCGCTCGTCGCCGGGGAGCCGTTCGAGATGCTCGTCGAGGCGAACGACCGGGCCCTGGTCCGCGGCGCGATGCTCCGATCGGAGCGGACGGAGCGGCTCGAGGCGCGGATGATCCGCCCCGACGGCGAGCTCGTGACCGTCGACCTGTCGATCACGGATCTCCGTAACGATCCGCTGGTGGCCGCCTACGTCGTGTCCGCCACCGACATCACGGACCTGAAGACCACCCAGCAGGCGCTACGCCACATGGCGGACCACGACGGCCTCACCGGCCTGCTGAGCCGTCGAGCCCTGCTCGCCAAGCTCGACGACTTCGTCGACGACGGCTTCCAGAACGAGATCGTCGTGCTGTTCTGCGACCTCGACGGCTTCAAGGCGGTGAACGACCGGATCGGGCACGCGGCCGGCGACCAGGTCCTCGTGGAGGTGGCCCGGCGTCTCGAGCGCTCGCTGCGACCGGGCGACCTCGTGGGCCGCCTCGGCGGTGACGAGTTCGTCGTCGTGCTGCCCCGCGCCGACGAGGCGATCCGCGACGAAGTGTCCGATCGCATCCGTGCGGCGCTGAGCGAGTCGATCTTCGCCGGCGACCAACTCGTGGAGGTCGGCGTCAGCATCGGCAGCGCGATGACCGGCGACCACCCCACGGCCGCCCGGCTGCTCGCCACCGCCGACGACGCCATGTACGAGGTGAAGCGGTCCACCCGGGGCGCCTAGCCCCTCAATCCTCGGTGGTCTCCCGCCGATTGGACACTGTGACGACGCTGACCGCACCCGCCCCGGCCGCGCCCGACGAACGACTCTCCCGGTACCCGAAGGCGCTCCTCGGCGCGCTCGCCCTCGCGTTCGTGCTCGTCCTGGTCAGCGGCTCCGGGTCCGACACCGCGTCCGGCCGGGTGGGCGGCGACTTCCCCGCGTTCTACGGCGCCGGCACCATCGTCGCCGATGGCGACATCGACCAGCTGTGGAACCTGGAGGTCCAGCAGGCGGCGCAGGTGGATCTCCTCGGCGACGAGGACGGGTTCATCATGTTCCCCTACGCACCCCATGTCGCCGCGGCCTACGCCCCCCTGTCCGCGCTGCCGTACCGGGTCGCGTACGCGGTCCACACGGCCCTCATGGTCGGCCTCCTCGTCGGGACGTTGCAGCTGCTCCGGCCGCTCGTCCCCGCCGTCGACCGCTACTTCCCTCTCACGCTCGCCGCCGTGATGACCGCCTACCCCGTGTTCGTCGGCGTCGGGGGCGGACAGAACACCGCGCTCTCGCTGTTCCTCCTCGCCGCCGTCTGGCGAACGCTGCACGACGATCGCGAGGCACTGACCGGCCTCGCGCTCGCCCTGTTGCTCTTCCGACCCCAGTACGCGATCCCGCTCGTCGGCCTGCTCTTTCTAGGACGACACTGGCGCGCCGTCACCTGGGCCGGCGCGGGGGCGATCGGCGTCTGGCTCGTCAACACCGCGCTGCTCGGCCCGGCGTGGATCACCGACTGGCTCGACGGCGTCCGTCCCCTGCTCGAAGCCGACGCCGAGGTGAACGCGGCGAACGAGATCGCGCCGATCGGCTTCCTGCACGCCCTGTGGGGCACCGAGAGCACCGCTGCGCTCCTCGTCGGCGGGCTCGTGTCCGCCGCCGTGATCGCCGTGCTGACGACCGTGTGGTGGCAGGGGCGACTCGCCCTCGATGCCCGGTTCGCGATCACCACCGCCGGGCTCCTGCTCGTCGGACCGCACACGATCTACTACGACAGCGCCCTACTGCTCTTCGCCACGCTGGTCCTGCTCGACCGCGGGCACATCGACGTGCGCATCGTCGCCGGGGTGTGGGCGCTGGGATTGGTGCACCTGGGGAAGGGCGTCGTCGATGCCTCCCCGCTCGCGCCGTTCGTCGTGTTCGCGTTCGCTGCCGTCGCGGTGCTCCTGGCGCGTCAGCCCGAGGAGCGGGTGTTGCCGATCCAGGACTCGTGGAGCCCGCGATAGATCCCGTCGACCGCGACGAGTTCGTCGTGGTGGCCCTGCTGCACGATGCGGCCGGCGTCGAACACGAGTACGAGATCGGCCCGTTCCGCCGTGGAGAGACGGTGGGCGACGGAGATGGTGGTCCGTCCGACCGCGAGCCGCGCCAGCGCTGACGCAAGGGCTTCCTCGGTCTCCGGATCGACCGCGGAGGTCGCCTCGTCGAGCAGCAACAGACCGGGGTCGGCGACCTGGGCCCGGGCGAGCGCCACGAGCTGGCGTTCGCCGACCGAGAGCCGGCCGCCGCGTTCGCCGACCGGGGTGTCGATGCCGAGGGGCAGGCTCGCCAACCAGGCGCCGAGACCGAGCGACGAGATCGATTCCTCGGCGTCGGCGCGGGAGGCGCCGATCCGGCCGTAGCGGATGTTCTCCTCGATCGTGGTGTCGAAGAGGAAGCCGTCCTGGGGGACCATGCGGATGGCGGCGCGGCGCGACGCCGGGTCGACCGTCCGGAGATCGAGCCCGCCGATCTCGACGACCCCCTCGATCGGGTCCGCGAGTCGGGCCAGGAGGCGGGCGAACGTGGTCTTGCCGCTGCCGGTCTCACCCACGATCGCGACGTTCGCCTCGGCCTCGATCCGCACGTCGACGTCGTGGAGGACCTGTTCGCCCGTGCGATAGCGGAAGCTGACGCCGGTCGCGGCGACCGCCAGCGGGCCGCTCGGGAGGTGAGCGCCGAGCTCCGGCTCCTCGACGTCGATCGGGACGTCGAGCACGCGGAGGATCTTCCACCAGCCGGCCAACGCGGTCTGGGTCTGGTCGAGGACCTCGCCGAGTTCGGCGATCGGGTTGAGCAGCAGGTTCACGAGGAACAGGAACGCGACGAGTTCGCCGACCCCCACGTCGACGATGTCGGCGTACCAGACACCCACGCCGACCGCGGCGGCGAGCGACAGTGACGAGAAGAAGTCCACGACCGGCAACAGGCCGGCGAACCAGATCGTCGAGCGCATCTGCGATCGGTACTGGTTGTCGATCGCGTCGTCGAGCCGGGCCCGCACCGGTGCGTCGTAGCCGTAGGCCCGGATCACGGGCGCACCGGTCACCGCTTCGGAGGTCTCGCCGAGCGTCTCGGCCACGCGCGTGCGCACGAGGCTGTAGGCGCTGAACTGCTTCACCTGCACCCACTTGAGGAAGGGCAACAGCGGCAGATGGCACGCGATGACCACCAGGGTGAGCTGCCAGTTGTAGACGAGCATCACGAGCAGGGCGCCGGAGATGATCGCCGAGTTGATGATCCAGCTGATCGCCCCCCACTGGGTGAACTGGGCGAGCGACTCGACATCGGAGGTCACCCGGCTCACCAGCACGCCGCGGCGGCTCTCGCTGTGGTCGGCCAGGCTCAGCTTGTGGATGTGGGCGAAGGCCCGGGTCCGGAGGCCGAGCAGGACGGCCTCGGCCGCGATGACGAGGCGGATGTGGGCGACACGACTCGCCGCCATCACTCCGATCACGATGAGGAACGCACCCAGCGAGACCGCCCAGACGAACCCGGGGCGATACCCGTCGTCGCTGAGTACGCCACGGTCGAGGACCTGCTGGATGGTGATCGGGATGATCAGGCGACCGACCGCCGCGACGAGGGCGAGGGCGACCGTGACCCGGAGGCCGGTCCGCAGTTCGGGGCTGATCGCCAGCCCGCGGCGCAGGACCATGATCGCCGAGACGTCGTCGACGGAATCGTCGTCGAGGAGGCGCACCGGGTCGTCGAGGTCGGGCTGGCCGGGCACCGCGGTCATGACGACTCCGCTTCGTAGGCGGTGACGAGCGTGCGATAGTCGTCGCGCCCGAGCAGCTCGGCATGGGTGCCGATCGCCACGACCCGGCCGTCGTCGAGGTACACGACCCGGTCGGCCAGCGTGATCGTCGAGATGCGATGGGCCACGACGAGCAGGGTCGTGTCGAGCTCGCGCTGGAGGTTGTCGAGGATCTCGGCCTCCACGAGCGGATCGACCGCGCTGGTGGCATCGTCGAGCAGCAGCAGGCGGGGAGAGCGGGCCAGGGCGCGGGCCAGGGCGACCCGTTGTCGCTGCCCGCCGGAGAGGGTCTGGCCGCGCTCGCCGACCACGGTGTCGGCGCCCTCGGGCATCGCCTCGACGAACTCGGTGGCCCGGGCGATCGCCAACGCCCGCGCGACGACGTCGTCCGACGCGCGGCCCATGCCGACGTTCTCCGCGACCGACTCGGCGAAGAGGAACGCCTCCTGGAAGACGAGCGCGGCGCGGGCGGCCAGTTCCTCGGGGGCGAGCTGCTCGACGTCGACCCCACCGATGTGCACGGTTCCCCGTTCGCGATCGAGGAGGCCGACGATCGACTCGACGAGGGTCGTCTTGCCCGATCCGGTCGCGCCGACGATCGCGACGGTCTCACCGGCGGCCACCGTGAACGAGACGTCGCGCAGCACGTCGTGGTGGCCGTAGCGAACCGTGAGTCCGTCCACCACGACGTCCAGCGGGGTCTCGGCCAGCCCGCCCTGACCACCGCGTGGCTCGACGGGATACGCCATCACCCGGTCGACGCGTTCGAGCGACACCACCGACCGGGGCATCTCCTCGAGGAAGAACCCGAAGACGCGCAGCGGGGTCGTGAGGAGACCGAAAAGGCTCGCCGCCAACACGATGTCGCCCGGGGTCGCGTCGCCCCGCGAGATCAGCCACGTGCCGGTGAGGATGAGCAGGACGATCCCGCCGTTCGGCAACGCGTCGATGACCGGTTCGAAGTTGGCCCGCAGCCGACCGACGTGGATCCGCGCCTGACGCAGACGGTCGGACGCCTCGGTCATGCGGCGGACCTCGTCCTCCTGGCGGCCGAGGGTCTTCACGACGAGGGCACCGTCGAAACTCTCATGGGCGACCGCCGAGACCTCGCCGACCCGCTGCTGGGCGAGAGCGGCCGGGCCCTCCACCTTCGCCGTGTAGATGCGGCTGAGCACGACCAGGGCGGGGAACAGCACGGCGGCGATGAGCGCCAGCGTCCAGTGGACGAGCAGGATGCTGACGATGGCGACGATGACCAGCAGCACGACGCTGACCGAGAACGCCAGCGGCTTCAGCACCATGGTGGCCTGCACGAGATCGATGTCGGCGTGCGCCAGCAGCTCCCCGGTGGGCTTCGAGCGGTGGAAGCGCAGGGGCACCTCGAGATAGTGCCGGAGGAGATCCCGGCGCCAGTCGCGCTGCGTGCGGTACTCGGCCATGGACAGGAAGAGCCGGCGCATGACCACCGTGGCCCCCCGGGCCATCGACACGCCGACCAGCGCGGCCACGGCCCGCCAGACGTCGCCCCCGTCCACCCGGCCGTCGTCGAACGCCGGGACGATCAGATCGTCGGTGATGGCGCGCAGCACCCAGGCGCCGCCCACCGCCGCCAGGACGAACAGCAGCGCCGCGACCATGGCCGTCAGGTGCGGCCACGGATGGGCGCGCAGGGACCGGGCGATCAGCCGACCGCCCCGTCGCCACACATGCTCGACCTCGCCGCCTTCGAGGCGCGCCCCGACCACTTCTGTCACGGAGCCACGGTATCGGCGGCCCCCCACGAGGCCGCGACGATTTTCAGAGGCGGTCGACGATGTCGTCGCCGGCGACGGAGCGCCGGACCCCTCGCACCGTCAGAGGCGGTCGACGATCGCGGAGGCGAACTCGGAGCACTTGACCTCGGTGGCGCCGTCCATGAGTCGGGCGAAGTCGTAGGTGACGACCTTGTCGCCGATGGTGGCCTCGACCGCGGTGATGATGTCGTCGGCGGCGTCCTGCCAGCCGAGGTGCTCGAACATCATCACGCCCGAGAGCAGTACGGATGACGGGTTCACCTTGTCCTGGCCGGCGTACTTCGGCGCCGTGCCGTGGGTGGCCTCGAACACACCGTGGCCGGTGACGTAGTTGATGTTCGCCCCCGGCGCGATGCCGATGCCGCCGACCTGGGCCGCGAGGGCGTCGGACAGATAGTCACCGTTGAGGTTCATCGTCGCGATCACGTCGAACTCCGACGGGCGGGTGAGCACCTGCTGGAGGGCGATGTCGGCGATGGCGTCCTGGACGAGGATCTTGTCGCCCGCGTCGCCGCCGCAGTCGTCCCAACCGACCGCGACATCCGAGAACTCCTCACGGACGAGCTCGTAGCCCCACTTCTGGAAGGCGCCCTCCGTGAACTTCATGATGTTGCCCTTGTGGACCCAGTGGACCCGCTTGCGGCCCCGCTTGACCGCGTACTCGATCGCGGCACGCTGGAGGCGCTGGGACCCCATCTTCGAGATGGGCTTCACGCCGATGCCGGAGTCCTCGCGGATCTCCCAGCCGAATGCGTCGTGCAGCATCTCGATCATCTTCTTGGCTTCCGGCGTGCCGGACTCGACCTCGAGGCCCGCGTAGATGTCCTCGGTGTTCTCGCGGAAGATCACCATGTCCACGAGCTGGGGCTCCTTGACCGGTGACGGCACGCCGGTGAACCAGCGCACCGGGCGCAGGCAGACGTAGAGGTCCATGATCTGACGGATCGCAACGTTGAGGCTGCGGAAGCCACCACCGATCGGCGTGGTCAGCGGACCCTTGATGCCGATGAGGTACTCGTTGAAATCGTCGATCGTCGCCTGGGGAAGCCAGTCGCCGGTCTCGTTGAAGGCCTTCTCCCCGGCGAGGACCTCCCGCCACTCGATGGTCCGGCCGTACTTGCCGGCGGCGGCGTCGAGCACGAGCTTCGCGGCAGGCCAGATGTCGACCCCCGTGCCGTCACCTTCGATGAAGGGGATGATCGGGTTGTCGGGTACGGCGAGCGTGCCGTCGTCCTGCATCGTGATCTTGTCAGCCATGCGGGCGACCTTATACCGATGCGCCCCCGAAACGAGACGTCAGCGGATGTCGATCCGCTCGCAGATCCGGACGGTCGCGGCAGCCTGATTGAGCGTGTAGATGTGGACGCCGGGGGCGCCCCCGGCCAGCAACTCGTCGATCTGGCGGACCGTCGCGTCGACGGCGATCTCGAGCCGCTCGTCGGCATCGGCAGCCGCCTCGAGGCGGCTCCACAGCTCCTCGTCGACCGCCGAGCCGTTCATGTCGGCGAAACGACGGACGCTCGCCGGATTGATCACCGGGATCACGCCCGGAAGCACCGGTGTGTCGCAACCGAGCGCCGCGAGGTCCTCCATCATGGCGAAGTAGTCGGCGGGGTCGAAGAAGAACTGGGTGATGCCGAAGTCCGCCGCGTCGAGCTTCTCCGCGAGATGGTGTCGGTCCGATTCACGCGAGACGGAGCGGGGGTGGATCTCCGGGAACGCGGCGACGCCGATCGACATGTCGCTGTGCTCCCGCAACGCCTCGACGAGCTCGAGCGCGTAGCGGAAGTCGCCGGGATTGGGGCTGCCGTCCTCGGGGGGATCGCCGGCGAGGGCGAGCATGTTGTGCACACCGTGGGCCTTGTAGTCGTCGATCAGGTCGACGACCTCGGCGTAGCTGTGCCCGACGCACGTGAGGTGGGGCATCGCCGGGAAGGTGCGGTGTTCGATGAAGTCGAGCACCGTGTCGCGGGTGGTCTCACGGGTCGTGCCGCCGGCGCCGTAGGTGACGGAGACGAAGTCGGGTTCGGCCTTCTCGAGCAGGTCGACCGTGGCGCGCAGCTTGGACCGGGCCTCGTGGGTCTTGGGCGGAAAGAACTCGAACGAGAGGGTGCGGCCGCGTTCGAGCAGATCACGGATCGTGGTCATGGCGCACCAAGGTACGCCTTAGCTTCGTGCCGAAACCGGGGCATTCGACTCATTCACGGAACCGAAACGCGGCGTGTTCCACAGACCGGAATCGTTCCGCGAACCGGGACAGAATCGCCCCGGAACCGGGCGATCAGATGCCGAATCCCTCGTTCTCGCAGTCGACCACACCCGCGTTGATCGGGGCGGCGACGCCCGAGGGGAAGTCGACTCGCCATGCCTCGACCGCAGGGACCCATTGGGCCGAGCCGTCGCCGGGGTCGTACCAGGCGAACACGCCCTCGGTCGGGTCGCCGCCGAGCCGGCAGCGGGCGGAGAACGCCCAGCCGTTCTCCGGCAGGTAGGTCGTGAGGACGAGGTCGGTCCGGTGCCAGATCGGGATGCCGTCGTCGGTGCGCTCGATGAGCTCGGAGACCCACACCTCCATGTCGCCGCCGACGTCGTACCAGGCGACGACATCGTCGACGGTGCCCAGCCCCCACTGTTCGACGGCCCAGTCGAACGCCTCGTCGATGATCGCGCCGCCGAGATAGACGTGGGTGTCGGCCAGCGCCTCCTGCATCTCGGCGGTGGTGAACGACTCGAACAGGGCGGGATCGGTCGTGCTGGGTGGGGGCAGCGTGGTGGTGGTCGACGTGGATGTCGTCGTGGTGGTGGTGCTCGTCGTGGTCGTGGTGGTGGTGCTCGTCGTGGTCGTGGTCGACGTGGTGGAGGACGTCGGAGCCGTGGTCGACGTCGTCGTGGACGTCGTGGTCGTCGACGCGTTGTCGCCCGCGTCGTCGCTACAGGCACTCGCGAGCATCGCCACGAGAAGGAGGGCCGCCGTGATTCGCATTCCCCAATCGTTGCACGCGCCAGAGGCGCGACCGGTCATGTCCGGATGAGCTCGTTCGCCTCGTCGAACACCGCCTGGAGTCGTGCGCCCACGTCCTCGCTGAAGGCGGTCAGCGCCGGGCGACTCATCCGCCCCTCTGGCGCGGCGATCGGCTCACCGACGACCACCGCCGTGGGGACCCGCTTGATCCCCTTGGAGCCGGACGCCAGGGCCGCCTCGGTCCCCGCGATCCCGATCGGGATGATCACGGCGCCGGTCTTGTTCGCGAGATAGGTCATCCCGTCGAAGACGCCCTGGACCCGGTCACCCGACTGCCGCGTGCCCTCGGGGAAGACGATCATCATCTCGCCGTCGTCCAGGATCGTGCGAGCCGCCCGCATCGCGTCCCGGTCCGCTTCCCCGCGTCGGAGTGGGATGGCGCCCAGCGCGGCACAGACCCAGGCACTCACCGGGTTGGTGAACAGCGAGCGTTTGCCGAGCGCCCGCATCCGGCGGGTGCCGGCCCCGGCGATCAGCGGGGCGTCGAGATTCGAGCGATGGACCGGAGCAATGATCACCGGCCCCTCGGTGCTGAGGTGTTCGGCGCCGCGGATCTGCGTCCGCAACCAGCGATGCAGCAGGGTGCGGATCAGGAAGTGGACGACACGGTAGAACGCGAGCGACGAGCGGTTGTGGCCGACCCGCTGGGCCCATTCGAGACTCTTCGCCGGCTTCTCCCCGACGGAATCGTCGGTCTCGGCCGCATCCGATCCGGTCATCAGTGCAGGAAGTGGCGTTCGCCGGTGAACACCATTGCGATCCCCCGCGCGTCGGCCGCGGCGATCGTCTTCTCGTCGTTGACCGAGCCACCCGGCTGCACGATGATCGCCGCGCCGGCATCCGCCGCCGCCTCGATCCCGTCGGGGAACGGATAGAACGCGTCGCTCGCGCAGGCACCGTCCTTGGCCCGTCCGTCGGCCTTCGTCGCCGCGATCTCCCCGGACTCGACGCGATTCTGCTGACCGGCGCCGATGCCCCACGCGACGCCGTCCTTGGCCAGCACGATCGCGTTCGAGTTCACGTGCCCGCAGATCCGCCAGGCGAACGCGGCGTCGGCGAGTTCCTGGGCCGTCGGTTGACGCTGGGTGACCACCTGCCAGTCGGCGGGCTCCGCCGCGAAGTGGTGGGCGTCCTGCACGAGATAGCCGCCGCCGATCTGGCGGATCTCGAGCCCGGTGGCCGGCGCGGGAGGGGCGGCCGTCAGCAGGCGGGTGTTCTTGCGCTTGGCGACGAGTCGCTCGATCACGCCGTCGGCGTAGCCCGGCGCGATCACCACGTCCGCCTGCGCCGCGTCCTCCATGGCCTCGACCGTGGGGAGGTCGATGATCCGGTTCGTCGCGACGATGCCACCGAACGCGCTGCGCGGGTCGCAGGCGAACGCCCGCTGGTAGGCCGTCGCGAGGTCGTCGGCGATCGCGGCACCGCACGGATTGGCGTGCTTGATGATCGCGACCGCGGGTTGATCGCCGAGGTCGTGGGCGAGCCGCCAGGCCGCGTCCGCGTCGAAGAGGTTGAGATAGCTGAGGGCGACGCCGGCGTGCTGCTCGACGGTGTCCCACATGCTCGTCTCGCCGATCGGGCGGTAGCGGGCACCGGACTGGTGGGGGTTCTCGCCGTAGCGGAGCACGTCACGGCGCTCGAGCGCGAGATGGATCGTGGGCGGCAGGGTGTCCGCCTCCTCGTCCGTCTCGTCGAACCACGTGACGATGGCGGCGTCGTACGCCGCGGTCTGGGCGAAGGCGGACCGGGCGAGGCGCCAGCGAGTGGCGTGCGAGAGCCACCCTTCGGCGCGCAACTCGGCGAGCACGGTGCCGTAGTCCTCGGGATCGACGAGGACGCCGACCTGGGCGTGGTTCTTGGCCGCGGCCCGCACCATCGCCGGGCCACCGATGTCGATCAGCTCCTCGGGTCGGCCCGCGCCGTGCTGGAACTCGGCGATGCTCGTGCCGAACGGGTAGAGGTTGCCGACCACGAGGTCGATCGGCACGATGTCGTGCTCGGCCATGTCGGCCCGGTGCTCGGGGTCGTCGCGATCGGCGAGGATCCCGCCGTGGACCTTCGGGTGCAGGGTCACGACGCGGTGGCCGAGCATGATCGGCGAACCCGTGTGTTCGGCCACGTCGGTGACGGGAAGGCCGGCGTCGGCGATCGCCCGGGCCGTCCCGCCGCTCGAGATCAGCTGCCACCCGAGGTCGACCAGACCGGCGGCCAGATCGGCGATTCCGGTCTTGTCGTAGACGGACAGAAGGGCGCGACGGACGGGTTCGTTCGACATCACGGGCGAACCTAGCAAAGCCGTCGTGAGCGACCTTCCACGGCGACGACCCCCTCTTGGTATTACTGTGTCGGTTCAGGTGTAGCCGCGGGAGGGCTCATGGAAAACAACGACATCAAGCCGAGCACGATCATGCTGATCGCAGGAGGGGTGGTGCTGGCCATCAGCACGTTCCTCGACTGGGCGGAGATCGGATTCAACATCGACTTCGACGACGTCTTCGGAAGCGGGAGCCCGGACCTCGGGGTCAGCGGCTGGGAGAACGACGCCTTCGGACTGTTCGGCATCTTCGTGTTCCTGATCGGTGCCGCCGTCGCCGGCGGGGTCGCCGCCCAGCAGTTCGCGGGGGTCAAGATGCCGGACAAGATCCTCGGCTTCGACCACAACCAGCTCCACTTCATGCTCGGCATGATCGCCTTCGTTCCGTTGTTCGGCTTCTTCCTCGGTGGTCCGAGCGAGATCGGCGTGCTGCTCGGCTTCATCGCTTCCGCGGTGATCGTCGCCGCTGCGGTGATGGACATGCGGGCGACGGACGGTGGCGGCGGCGAAGCCCCCACGCAGTTCTGAGCTTCAGGGGCAGCCGCCCGGCGCATTCGACGTCGGCGCCTGCCGCACCGGATTGTCCGGTTCGACATACCCGTCACCGACCTCGTCGGTGACGAGGAAGCGGGCAATGGCTTCGGCCAGTGCCATGGCAATCGTGGATCGGCCCTCCTCGTCGTCGAGGAGGGCCGTTTCGCGCCCGGCCGACGCCAGCACCGTGACGCGCACGGCGGGCGGCGCGCTCGCGCGGAGCACGGCGAAGTAGTCCTCACCCCGCTGGTTCAGCAGCGGGCGCACCCCGGCGTCCGCGAGGGCAGACCATTCCCCGCCGATCGCCACGAGCGCGGCGCGCAGGTGGGTGTGGACGAGGCCCCCGAGCCGCCGGCTCTCCGCATCGTCGCTCTGGTGGTGCACGGCGGGCCGCGGCGTCGTCGTCGACTCGCCGCCGTCGCCGAGCGCGAGCGTGATGAACGCGGCGGCCCCGACCGCGGCCCCGGCCGCGCCGCGGGTCTCGCCGGACAGGGGGCTGTCGGACGTGCGGGTCAACGTCACCGCGATGTCGTGCTCCCGCAGGTCCTCGGCGACGGCTTCGGCGAGGACGAGGACCCGGGCCGCGTCGTCATCGTCGGCTCCCCCACCGGCCGGGTCGAGCACGACGTGCTGCGGGCCGACGAGCACCGCGGTCGACGCCGGTTCGACGGCGGTCTCACGGCAGGCGCCCCGGATGTTCCACACCTCACCATCCGTGCCGGTCACGGCGCGCAGGGTGCCGTCCGCCGCCCGCACCGCGCCGGGGATGTCCGTCGGCAGCGGGGGGAGCCGGGTGGAGATCGGGGCCGTGGTGGTCGTGGTCGTGGAGGAACTCGAGCCGTCGGCCGGAACCTCGCTGGTCGACGTCGAGTCGTCGAACAGGGTGGGCACCGGATCGCCTCCTTCGTCGCCCGTGCAGGCGGCGGCGAGCAGCACGACGAGCGCGCCGACCGCGAGCGGCCGCCTCACTCCAGCTCCGGATCGTCGCAGTTGGTGGTGCGCCCGGCACCCGTCGGTCCGTAGCCGCGAAAGATCGGGTCCTCCGTGAACCCGGAGCCCGGATCGTCCGTTCCGGTGAACCGGTCGACGGCATCGACGACGGCACCGGCGAGCGCATCCTGGACGTCGGCCCGGTTCAGCAGCTCCTCCTCCACCGGATTCGTGATGTAGGCGAACTCGGCCAGCACGCTGAGCACCGGGCCGGGGCGCCGCAGCACGCCGTAGTAGTCGAGCCCCTCGCGGTTCTCGCGCGGCATGGCGCCGGCGTCACTCATCGCGTACCACTCCGACCCGTACCCATCGAGGGCCTCGCGCGTCTCCTCGTAGAGCAGGCCGGCCAGCCGGCGGGACTCCTCGGACGCGACCTGGTGGAACATCTCGGTGCCGGGCGTCGGGCTGAGCGCGTCGATGCCGGCGTTGTGGTGGATCGAGATGAAGGCGATCGGGTCGAGGGCCCGTCCGATCTCGGCGCGGGTCACGATCGGCACCCGCACGTCTGCGTCCCGCACGAGCATCACCGAGTATCCCGCGGCCTCGAGACCGTCGCGCACGCGCCGGCTCACCTGGAGGTTGATGTCCGCTTCCTTGGTGCCGCCCGGACCGACCGCACCCGGTTCCGAGCCGCCGTGTCCCGGGTCGATGACGATGTCGACCGAGTCGACGAACGTGCCGGACCCGATCACCGCTTCGCTCCCGCATGGCGTCCACACGCGGAAACCGTCGTCGAGCCGCTCGAGCACGGGCACGACCCAGCCGGTCGGGGTGCGGACGACGCCGGAGGTCTGGCCGTTGATCGGCACCCCCTGCTCGTCGAAGGCGAGCGGCGGCACCGGCAGGGTCGTCGTCGTGGTCGTCGTCGTGGTGCTGGTCGTCGTGGTCGTGGTGGTGGTCGTCGAGGACGTCACCGTGCTGGGCGTGACGACGTCGGGCTCGTCCGCGAGCTCGACCGAGGAGGTCCCACACGCGGCGGCGAGAAGAGCGACAGCCACCAGGGCGCGAGGGATCACGACTCCACGCTGTCAGCCACCGGACCCCAAGTGGTGACACCCCGAGATGGGACGGGGCTCAGAGCCCCGTCCCATCTCGTCCCCTCTCTCGAATGCGTCAGAGACCGGCGACGATCTCGGCCATGAGTTCGCCGGCTTCGGTCGGGTTGTTGCCGACCTTCGCACCGGCGTCCTGGAGCGCTTCCATCTTGGCGGCAGCCGTGCCCTTGCCGCCCGAGACGATGGCACCGGCATGCCCCATCTTCTTGCCGGGAGGAGCGGTGACGCCCGCGATGTAGCTGGCGACCGGCTTGGTCATGTGGTTCTTGATGAAGTCGGCGGCTTCCTCTTCGGCCGAGCCACCGATCTCGCCGATCATCATGACGGCCTTGGTCTCCGGGTCGGCCTCGAACGCTTCGAGGCAGTCGATGAACGAGGTGCCCGGGACCGGATCGCCGCCGATGCCGACACACGTCGTCACGCCGATGTCCTTCTGCTTGAGCTCGTACAGCGCCTGGTAAGTGAGCGTGCCGGAGCGGCTCACGATGCCGACCGGGCCACCCTCCTTGGCGATGTGGCCGGCCGTGATGCCGATGTTGCACTTGCCCGGGCTGATGATCCCCGGGCAGTTCGGGCCGAGGAGGCGCACCTTCGGGAAGCTCCGCTTCAGCTCGTTGTAGAAGTACGCCTCGTCGTGGGCCGGCACCCCTTCGGTGATGGCGACGATGAACTCGACGCCACCCTCGGCGGCCTCCATCACCGCGCCGCGCACGCCGGGTGCGGGAATGAAGATGCAGCTCGCGGTCGCCCCGGTCGCCGCCACCGCGTCACCCACGTTGGCGTAGATCGGGACGCCGTCGACGTCGGATCCCGCCTTCTTCGGGTGCGTGCCGGCGACCACCTGGGTGCCGTACTCGGCGTTCAGGCGGCCGTAGTAGCTGCCCTGCGAGCCGGTGAGACCCTGGTAGATGACCTTGGTGTTCTCGTCTACGAAAATGCTCATGTTCGTCTGGTCCTTCAGCTCGCCAATTCGACGGCTTTGCGGGCCGCGTCCAACATCGTCTCTTCCATCATCAGCTTGTCGTCGAGGTTCGGGGCGAGGATCGCCCGACCTTCGTCGGCGTTCGTCCCGTCGAGTCGGATCACGATCGGCGAGTCGATGGCGACCCGGTTCATCGCCTCGATGATGCCGTTCGCCACCTCTTCGCCGCGGGTGATCCCGCCGAAGATGTTGATGAAGATCGACTTCACGGCCGGATCGTTGTTGATCACCTCGAGGGCGCCCGCCATCACGTCGGCGTTCGCGCCGCCGCCGATGTCGAGGAAGTTGGCTGGGCTGCCGCCGACCTGGTTCACCACGTCGACCGTGCTCATGGCGAGGCCGGCGCCGTTGGCGATGACGCCGACCGAGCCCTCGAGCCCGACGTACTGCAGACCCTTCGCGTGGGCTGCCTCCTCGCGCTCGTCGCGGGGCTGGGTCTCGTCGTACTGGGCGTAGTCCTCGTGGCGGAACTCGCTGTTGCCGTCGAGGGTCACCTTGGCGTCGAGCACGTGCACCTTGCCCTCCGGCGTGAGGATGAGCGGGTTGATCTCGACCAGATCGGCGTCGCCCTCCGTGTAGGCGGTGTAGAGCTTCTGGAGGATGTCGACGGTGCCCTCGACCGCGGCGTCCGGCAGGTTCGCGGCCGCGACCCAGGCGCGGGTGACGTCCTCGTCCAGCCCGTCCACCGGATCGATCCAGACTTTCGCGATCGCGTCCGGGTTCTCCTCCGCGACCGTCTCGATCTCGACGCCGCCTTCCTTCGACAGCATGCCGAGGTGCTTCTTGGCCGAGCGGTCGAGCGTGAACGAGGCGTAGTACTCCTCGGCGATGTCGCTGGCCTTCTCGATCCAGAGGCGCTGCACGATGTGACCGTTGATGTCGAGCCCGAGGATGTTGCCCGCATGCTCGCGGACGGCATCGATGTCGCCGGCGAACTTCACACCCCCGGCCTTGCCGCGACCACCGGTGTGGACCTGGGCCTTCACCATCACGGGCGTGCCCAGCCGTTCCGCGGCCGCGACCGCCTCGTCGACGCTGAACGCCGCCTCGCCGGGACTGACCGGCATGCCGTACTGGGCGAAGAACTCTTTGCCCTGGTGCTCGAATAGATCCACCGGATCCTCCTGATAAGACGCGAAAAGTGCCGCACCGGCCGAAGCGGCCCCACGGCGGCACTCGGGCGATACTAGGCGGGTCCCTGCACCCCCTCCACATTCGCCGAGGAGCTCATGCCCGTCGCCCGCGGACCGCAGATCAATGCTCGCAGCGCCATTCTCGTCGGGCTGACGGGCGTCATCATCGCGCTCGTGCTCGGCGGCATGGTCCTGTGGGTCGCCCGCAGCAGCGGGGACGTGCAGATCCAGCTCGGCGATGCGCAGTTCGATGCCGGCTTCACCACGCGTCAGGCCGAGGAGATCGATGCCCGGGGGCCGATCCTCTACGCCGACGCGGGGAGCAGCGGCCAGCGCGACCTCTACGTCCAGCACGTCGGCGACGACCCCGACGTCGGCTGGCTCGCGTTCTCCGCCCGGCGGGTCGGCGACCCGCGCGACTGCTCGGTCGTGTGGGATCCGGCGACCGCAACGTTCTCGATGGTCTCGAGCACCGACCGGGTCTGCGACGACGTGACGTTCGACGAGCTGGGGTGCGGCCTGGTCCGCTATCCGGTCGAGGTGATCGACGACAAGGTGATCGTGTTCCTCAACGAGACGGCCGAGGAGGTCGCCGCCGCAGTGGGTGACGGGGACGACGATCCCGCACCCGAGGGTCCGGATCTCAGCTGCGCCGACGAGTGATCAGCGGCGCGGGGGAGGCGGCGCGTCCGCCTCGGCATCCTCGGAGGACGCGGAGGACGCGGAGGACGCCGACGCGCTGAAGCGGGACGCAGCGAGCGGGGCGAAGGATGCGCCCGCGCCCGGCGGCGGGCAGGCGTCGACCTCGAAGCGACCGATGTAGATGCCTTCGTGGTCGTTGTAGAGACCGTCACGGGTGTCGAAGTCGAACTGGAACTGCACGGTGCGGCCGCGCGCACCGCCGGGCAGCGAGATGGTGTGGAGCTCGAACCCCGAGGTGTTGCCGATCGACGAGACCGAATAGAGCGTGGAGTTCGGTGGCCCGACCATCCGCAGGCGGAGGCGGTCGTAGCCGTCGTCCTGCGTCTCGACCTCACGCCACACCGTGAAGCGGACCTCGGTGGTCCCCGACGAGGGGATCTCGAACTCGGGGGACAGCACCCGTCCGCTGTTGCGGCTCGAGCCCGTCTCGAAGTTGCCGTTCGTGCCGCGACCGTAGTGGAGCGACCCGCCGTCGCGGCTCGCCTCGGTGTTGTGGTTCCACAGGCCGTCGACGCCGGAGCCCCACGAGTTGTCGATGGTCCACCCCTCGAGTCCGGACGTGAACTCGTAGACGGACACGCCCGAGCAGGAGCCGGTCGCCGCGGCCACCGGGTCCGTGGAGAGCACCGTCGGTACGGCCCAGGTCGCCACGCCGACCGCGGCCGTCCGGCCGAGGAACGTGCGACGACCCATCGTCGTCGGAGCAGACGGCACGCGGACGTCCGTCATCGAAGCGCGCCGCGCTCGGGAACAAGTGACATGTCACCTCTCGTGTCGGCCGATGGCCTTCGGCATCAACGGATCTGGGCCAAAAGTCCCACGTCCCGAACTCGCCGAGCCGGGTGGGTCAGATCTTCTCGAGGGGCGCCCAGCTGAGCAGGAGCCGCTTCTCCCCGACCGACGGGAAGTGCACGCTCGCCTCGGCCTTGTCGCCGCTGCCCTCGATGTCGATGATGACGCCCTCGCCCCACTGGGAGTGGCGCACGTCGTCGCCGATGCGCAGCCCCATCGTGTCGGCCCCCGACGGGGTGGGCCCGGCCCCCGCGGAGATCGCCTGCTCCACGATGTGTTCACGGCTCGCCCCGACGCGCTGACGGTCGCCGCCGTGTCCGCCTCCGTAGGAGCTGCGCTCCTTGCGACTGCGCAGCATGCGGGCACCACCGACCTCCTCGACCAACTCGGCCGGGATCTCGTCGAGGAACCGGCTCGGCGGGTTGTACTGCGTGGTGCCGTGGAGCATGCGGCTCCACGCGCTCGTCAGGTGCAGCCTCTGCATCGCCCGGGTGATGCCGACGTAGGCGAGGCGGCGTTCTTCCTCGAGCTCGTGGGGCTCGCCGAGGGCGCGGATGTGGGGGAACACGCCGTCCTCCATCCCGATGATGAACACGACCGGGTACTCGAGCCCCTTCGCCGAGTGGAGGGTCATCAGGGTGACGGTGGACTCCGCTTCGTCGAGATCATCGGTGTCGCTGACCAGCGAGATCTGCTCGAGGAACTCGTCGACCGTCTCGTACTCGCGGGCCATGCCGACCAGCTCCGACAGGTTCTCGAGCCTTCCTTCGGCCTCGACCGAGCGTTCGGCCTGGAGTTCCTCGAGATAGCCGGAGCGATCGAGCGCCTCCTCGATGATGGTCGCCGGACTCGCATCGAGCTTGCGGATCTCGGTGGTCAGCACGAGGAACTTCTCGATGCCGGTGGCGGCGCGGCCGGACACGCCGGCCTCGTCGAAGCGCACCACCGCCTGGTCGAACGACTCGCCGGTGCGGGTGGCCCACGCGTCGAGCTTGCCGATCGACGAGTCGCCGACGCCGCGCTTGGGGGTGTTGATCACCCGCTTGACCGACACCTCGTCGGTGGGGTTCACGATCGCTCGCAGGTAGGCGATCGCATCCTTGATCTCGCGGCGGTCGTAGAAGCGGGTGCCGCCGACGACCTTGTAGGGGATCCCGACCCGGAGCAGGAACTCCTCGAGCACGCGGGACTGGCTGTTGGTCCGGTAGAAGACCGCCATCTCGTCGTAGCGCATGTGCTCCTGGTCGTGGAGCCGGGCGATCTCGTTGGCGACGTACTGGGCCTCGTCGGATTCGTCGTCCGCGTGGTAGCGCACGATCTTGTCGCCGGGGCCCTGGTCGGTCCACAGGTCCTTCGGCTTGCGGCCCACGTTCTTCGCGATGACCGCGTTCGCCGCATCGAGGATCGACTGGGTCGAACGATAGTTCTGCTCGAGAACGACGACCGTCGCGTCGGGGAAGGCGTCCTCGAACTCGAGGATGTTGCGGATGTCGGCGCCGCGAAAGCCATAGACGCTGTTGTGCACGAGCACGCCGCCGGCCACGTAGGTGTGGATGTCGTCCACTTCGAGGTCGTAGACCGGCCCGTCGGTCTCGACGATCTCGACCCGATCCACAGCCGCGTCGACCAAGCCAGCCGGACCGACGACCTTGACGGTCATACCGGGCCGGATGTGTGACAGCGGTTGGAACGGATGAACGTCGCCATCGATCACCGCCCGCCGAGCGATCTCGAGACCGCTATCCCCGGCGACGAGCCGGGCGGCCGAAGTCGCTTCGCGGTAGGAGGTGAAGGCCATCTCACCGACGCGGTGGCGTCCGTCGACCTCGAACATCGCGAGCTCGACCGCCGAATCATGACGGACGTGCGGGAAGTCGGGATGGAGATCGAGCGTCTCGAACAACGTCCCCGCGGGGACGTCCACGACCTCCCGCGGTATCGACCACGCCTTCGCGCCGACCGGCACGGACTCGCCCACGCGGTAGCCGAGAACCGAGTCCCAGAGGAGCCAGGCGCCAGGCGTGTAGCCACCGAGTCGGGCCGGGATGATGTGGTGCGGTGTGCCCTCGATCACGTGCTCGCCCGCATGGATCCGGTAACGCCGACCGGCGTGGATCGACCGGTGCACGTGGGAGATCGGTCGAGCGACGAGGTCGGCTCCGCCGCCGGTCCCGAGGACGAGGTCACCCTCGACCAACGTCTCGATCGCCCGGTCGCCCGCCGGGGTGGACACGAGGGTGCCAGGGGGGAGGCACTGGTCGCTGTCGCCCACGACGGTGACCTGGCGGTGCTCCTCGGCGAGCATCAGCACGAGATCGTTCTGGACGGGGTTGGTGTCCTGGTACTCGTCGACGAGGACGTGGCCGAAGCGGCGTCGCCAGCCGTCGAGCACGTCCGGGTGGGCCCGGAAGAGCTCGACGGTGCGTTGCAGCAGGTCGTCGAAATCCATCGCGCCGGCCGTGAGCAGCCGCTTCTGGTACTCGAAGTAGACGTCGGCGATCTTGCGCTCGAAGATCTGCTGGACGTCCTCCGCATACTGCTCGGCGCCGATGTTGTCGTTCTTCGCCGCCGAGATGGCGCCGTGGACCGAGCGGGGCGGGAACCGCTTCGGATCGAGGTTGAGATCGCGGATCACGTAGCCGGTGAGGCGCACCGCATCGGCCTGGTCGTAGATCGAGAAGCGCGACGGGAAGCCGAGACGTTCGACGTCGCGGCGAAGGATCCGCACGCAGGCCGAGTGGAAGGTGGACACCCACATCTTCTGCGCCACCGGTCCGACGAGCCCGCCGACCCGCTCCTTCATCTCGCCGGCGGCCTTGTTGGTGAAGGTGATGGCGAGGATCTCGAACGGTGACATCCCCTCTTCCATGAGGTGCGCGATGCGATGGGTCAGAACGCGGGTCTTGCCCGAGCCCGCACCGGCGACGACGAGAAGCGGCCCGCCCTTGTGGATGACGGCGTCGAACTGGGCGGGATTGAGGCCGTCGAGGAGGGGCGAGTCGGGCACCGGCTCACCCTAGCGAGGGGGGCTGACAGCGAGGGCCGCCCCGACTGCGCGAGGATCACAGACGTGCTGGCCGACCATCTCAGCGAGTGGGACGAGCGGATGGGAAGCGCCGCGCCGATCCTGGTGGCGCTCGTGTTCGCCGCCCTGGCCTGCTCGATCGTGTGGATCGTCCGCCTGCGTCGGCGGGGTCTGCCGGATCCGGGGCCCGGCGCCGTCGGACTGGCGATCGGCACGCTCGTCTTCGCGATCGTCTGGCTACGACTCCGGGGTGAGACCGACGCGTTCGCCGAGCTCTGGAACGAAATCTTCCTCCAGCAGAACTGACCGGCCGAAGGTGAAGCGCGGGTCAGACCCCAGGTGAAGCGGCTAGCCGGCGAGTTTGTAGCCGAGGCCGCGGATGGTGACGATCACGGCGGGGTGTTCGGGGTCGGGTTCGATCTTGGCTCGGAGGCGTTTGATGTGGACGTCGAGGGTCTTGGTGTCGCCGACATAGTCGTAGCCCCAGACCCGGTCGATGAGCGTCTGGCGGGTCACCACGAGGCCCTGGTTCTCCATGAGGAGCGCGAGCAGGTCGAACTCCTTGAGCGGCAGCTGGACGAGTTCGCCGTCACGGGTGACCTCGTGCCGCTCCCGGTCGAGCCGGACGCCGGCCGCCTCCAGCACGGTGTCCTCTTCGCTGGCGGGTGCCGCCACGGAGGCTCGCCGCAGCACGGTGCGCATCCGAGCGACCAGCTCGCGTACCCGATAGGGCTTGGCGACATAGTCGTCGGCGCCGACCTCGAGGGCGACGACCGCGTCGATCTCCTCGTTGCGGGCCGACACCATGATCACCGGTGTCTCGTCGACGGCACGGATCGCGCGACAGACGTCGATCCCCGACATCCGCGGGAGCATCACGTCCAGCAGAACGACGTCCGGCTTGTACGCACGCCAGACCTCCAGCGCCTCCTCGCCGTCGGCGGCGAGGTGGACGATGAAGCCCTCCTGCTTCAGCGCCTGGCGGAGCCCCTCGCGAAAGGCCGGCTCGTCGTCGACGACGAGCACGCTGACATTCGCGGTCATTGCGAGGCCGCACCGACGGTCGGTAGCTGGAGGGTGAAGCTCGACCCCTCGCCGGGCTTGGACTCGACGAGCACCCTGCCCCCGTGGTTCTGGGCGACATGGCGCACGATGGCCAGGCCGAGGCCCGTGCCGCCGGTCTCGCGACTGCGGGCCCGGTCGACGCGGTAGAAGCGTTCGAACACCCGCTCGAGTTCGGTCCGCGGGATCCCGACGCCGCTGTCGCGCACCGTGATGGTCACGGCGCCCTCGACCGCCTCGACCGTGAGCGAGATCTGCGAGTCGGGATCGGAGTAGCGCACGGCGTTGTCGAGGAGATTCGTGAGGGCGCGGACGATCTGACGGCGCTCGCCCCGCACCACGAGGTCGCTCGGCACGCCGACCACGGCGATCTCCACCCGGTGGGCGTCGGCGAGACCGCGGGCCTTGTCGACCGCCCGGCGCACGATGTCGTCCACGTCGATCTTCTTCGTCGCCGTCTCGGTCTCCTCGAGCCGCGTGAGTTCGAGGAGGTCGTCGATGATGTCGCCGACGCGCTTCGCCTCGCGTTGCAGCATGTCCGTGAGGCGATCGCGATCGGTCTCGTCCTGCTCCGACGCGAGGGTCTCTGCGAGCAGCGAGATGGCGCCCACCGGCGTCTTGAGCTCGTGCGACACGTTGGCGACGAAGTCGCGGCGGATGGCGTCGATCCGGCGCTCCTCGGCCACCGAGTCGATCACGGCCAGACCCCGGGTCGGTCGGAACTCGTCACTCGCGATCCGGGCCCGGGCCCGCTCGGCCGCCTGCGCCTCCGGCAGCCATCCGTCGATGATGTAGCGGACCCGCTCGCCGATGTTCTCCGCGTGATCGCCGATGCGCTCGTAGAAGCGGCCGACCAGCGCGAGCTGGAGCGACTGCTGGGGATCGAGGTCACCGCGGCGGGCGTCGCTGATGACGTGCTGGATGTAGCGATAGTGCAGGTCGTCGAGCACGTCGTCGAGCTCGTCGATCGACGCCGCCAGCTCCGCGTCGCGACTGCGGAACGACTCCGCGGCGCGTCGCATCAGCACCTGGGCCTGGGCGGACATCCGGGCGACCAGATCGCGGACGTGATCATCGGGGTGCGCGCCCTGGAGCCGGCCAACGGCCTTCGCGATGTTGGTGACCAGGTCACCGGATCGCTCCATGTCGGTGTTGATGTGCATCGCCGCGACCACGAACCGCAGGTCGCGGGCGACGGGCTGCTCGCGCACGAGCGTGTCGATACAGCCCTCCTCGACCTGGAGCGACAGCAGGTCGATGTCGTCATCGGCCCGGACCAGCTGGTCGGCCGCCTCGACATCCCCCTCGAGGATCGCGGACGTGACGTCGCCGACCCGCACCGAGACGAGCTCGGCCATCTCCAGGAGCTTGGTCTCGATGACGCGCAGACGATCGTCGAGCTGGGTGCGGATCTCGGTCACGGCGTCTCCTCTCGACTCAACCGAATCGGCCGGTCACGTAGGCCTCGGTCCGCTCGTCGGAGGGATTCGAGAAGATGGTGCCGGTGTCGTCGAGCTCCACCAGTCTGCCGCGCCGCTGGCCGGTCGACTCGTCCAACTCGGCGGTGAAGAAGGCGGTGCGGTCGCTGACCCGCGCCGCCTGCTGCATGTTGTGGGTCACGATCACGATCGTGTAGTCGTTCTGGATCTCCTTCATGAGCTCCTCGATCCGTCCGGTCGCGATCGGGTCGAGCGCCGAGCACGGTTCGTCCATGAGCAACACGTCGGGGTTGACGGCGATCGCACGGGCGATGCAGAGGCGCTGCTGCTGCCCGCCCGACATGCCGAGGGCGGAGCCGTCGAGGCGATCCTTCACCTCGTCCCAGAGGCCGGCATCGCGCAGCGACTGCTCGACGACGTCGTCCAGGTTCCCCTTCTGTCCGGCCACCCGGGGGCCGTAGGCGACATTGTCGTAGATCGACTTCGGGAACGGGTTCGGCTTCTGGAACACCATGCCGATGCGGCGCCGCACCGCGACCGGATCGACCGCCGCGTCGTAGAGATCGATGCCGCGATAGCGAACCGACCCCTCGACCCGGGCGATGTCGATCAGGTCGTTCATCCGGTTGAAGCAGCGCAGCACGGTCGACTTGCCGCAGCCCGACGGCCCGATGAACGCCGTGATCTGACGCTCGTGCACGTCGAGGTCAACGTCGGCGACGGCGCGCAGATCGGCGTAGTAGACGTTGAGATCGCGCACGGCGAAGACCTCGCTCGCCGGGTCCGGCGGCACGGACTCGCTCGCGCCGACGGTCGCGTTCGTCTCGATCCGGGTGGTTGGTTCAGTCATCTGCATCAGCGTCCGAGTTTCTTGGAGATACGGGCTCGGGCGGTGATCGCCACGAGGTTGACGATGAACACGAGCACCAACAGGACCACACTCGCAGCCGCGGCGTGGCCCCGCCACGTCTCCGCAGGGAGGCGGGCGAAGTTGGCGATGTTCATGGGGAGGGCGGTGAACGCGCCCTGGGTCTGCTCGAGGAAGTCGAGGTTGCCGGTCGTGTAGAACCCGGCCGCGCCGATGACGAGCAGCGGGGCCGCTTCACCGAGCGCACGCGCCACGGCGAGCACCGTGCCGGTGAGGATGCCTGGCAACGCCGCGGGCACGACTTGTGTCCGGATGACCTCCCACTGGGTGGCGCCGAGGCCGTAGGCCCCCTCGCGCAGGGCCGGGGGGACGGCGCGGACCGCTTCGGCCGACGTGATGACCACCACGGGAAGCACGAGCACCGCGAGGGTCAATCCGGCCGCGATCACCGAGGACCCGCCGGTCAGCCCGCGCAGGGACTGCACGAAGACGGCCAGCCCGAGCAGGCCGTAGACGATCGACGGCACCCCGGCGAGGTTCCGCACGGTCACCTGGATGAGGCGGGTGCTCCAGGTGTCGTCGGCGTACTCTTCGAGATAGATCGCCCCGGCGATACCGATGGGAAACGTGGCCACCACGATGAGGGCGATGAGGAGGCTGCCCCGGATGCCCTGGGCGACGCCGGCCTTCGTCGGATCGGACGACGACGGCATGCGGAGGAAGTCCCCGAGCCGGTTCGAGATGATGTCCCACGCGTCGACGGTGACGTCGTAGAAGACGGCACCGACCATCGCGAACGCGAGGACGACGGACGCGACGAGCAGCGCCAGGAAGATCTGGCCGCGCACGTCGGCACCGCGCCGGGCCCGCAGGTCGCCGAGGTCCACCGTGGTCGTTGGACCGGCCATCAGTAGGCCTGCCGGAATCGTCGGACGATCACGTCGGAGATGACGTTGAGGAGCATCGTCATGATGAAGAGGAGCGCACCGAGGAAGTACAGGCTCTGGAACGCCAGGCCCGATCCGGCCACCTGGTCCGTGCCGGCGCCGAGCGACGCCATCGCCGCCGTGATGGTCTGCCCCTGGTCGACGGGGTCGGTGTTGAACACGCCGTTGCCCCCGGCCGCGATGAAGACGACCATCGTCTCGCCGATCGCGCGTGAGATGCCGACGATCGCAGCGGCCGAGATGCCCGAGAGCGCGGCGGGAAACACCACGCGCAGCGCCGTGGTGGCCTTGCGCCCACCCAGCCCGTAGCTGGCTTCGCGCAGTTCCATCGGCACGGCGCGCATCGCGTCCTCGGAGATCGACGCGACGATCGGGACGGTGAGGATGCCGACGCCGATGCCTGCCGCGAGCAGCGAGAAGATCCCGATGTCGTCGAAGATCCGCTGGAGTATCTCGGGGGCGATGAAACTGATCGCGAAGAGTCCGAGCACGACCGACGGCACGCTCGCGAGCGTCTCGATGAGCGGCTTGACCACGCCGCGCACCCGCGGTGACGCGTATTCGGACAGGTAGAACGCGACGCCGAGTCCCACCGGGCCGGCCACGAGCATCGCGATGCCGGTGATCCAGAGCGTGCCGACGAAGAGCGTCGAGAGGTCGAACTCGCCGTCGCGGGGGAACCACCCGCGATCGGTCAGGATCCCCCAGCTGAACTCGTCGTCGGCGACGAAGGTCCATGCCTCCGTGAAGATGTTCCAGACGATCAACGCACTGATGACGACCGAGGTGAGCCCGGCGAGGAACATCAGCCGGGAGGCCCGCCGGTCGAGCCTGGCGCGGCGGGGGTCGAGTCGGAGGTCCGACGGCTGCTGCACGAGCGGGAGCGAGGCGAGTCCCTTCGGCGACCCGAAGTCGGTCGCCAGGATGGTTCCCGCCGCGAGGTCCCACGGCGCCCGATGCCCCGGCGTGTACCGGGCCACCACGCCGACGACCGCCCAGATCAGCAGCCCGACCCGGAGGTCGAAGTCGATGGCGAGCACGGGGATGCCGTAGAGCACGCCGAAGCGGATCAGTTGGCGGACGGCGATGGTCAGCACCGATGCCGGTCGGCCGTCGAGCGTCAGGACCGTGTGGCCGACAACCGCGCCGAGCGCCGTCTGCGATCCCGCGAAGTGCCATGCATTCCACGCGGCGAGGACGACGAACGCCAGCCAGAAGTTCGAGGGCCCGAAGTCGGTGAAGAGTCCCGAAAGGAAGTACTCGGCCAGAGCGAAGGCGAGCGCCAGGACCAGGAAGAGCAACACCTCCACGGCACCGATCCACGCCCGCGCCTGGAGCGTCGGCACACTCACTCCCACTGGCCGGTCCCCGTGAGCCGTGACGTCCAGATCGTCTGTGTGCGGGTCTGATCGACCGGCGACAGGTCCACATAGCCGACCGCGGATACCGCCTCGAGACCCTCGTCGCTCAACATGTAGTCGACGAACGCGGCCACGGCCGGGTCGGTGGCGGCGGCCTCGGCGTTCACATAGGTGTAGAGGAAGCGGGCGATCGGGAACGACGCATCGGCGATGGTTTCCGGGCTCGGGTCCACGCAGGCCCCGCCGTCGCCCTTGGAGACGGGGAGCATGCGGGCCGTTCCCCCGTCGGACGCCTCCTGGGCGAAGGCGTAGCCGACCCAGCCCAGGCTGTACCGGCTCGACTCGATGCCCTGGAGGATGACGGTGTCGTTGGTGCTGGCCGTGTAGTCGTTGCGGATCGACTCGACGAACTCACGAGACTCGGTGTCGAGTCCGGTCTTGCCGGCGAAGACCGACTCGATGACGATCTCGGCGAACGAGTCGTAGGTGCCGGACTCCTGGCCGGGGGCGAAGACCTGGAGCGGCACATCGGGGAACACCGTGCCGTTCCAGTTCGCCGTGATCGCGTTCGCGTCCGCCCACGAGTCGAAGCCGAAGGCCTCGTCCGAGAGCAGCGCATAGAGATCGTTGAACGAGACGCAGTCGATCTCGTCGTTCTCCGCCGACGTGATGACGGTGATGCCGTCGATGCCGCGCCGGAGTTCGATGAACTCGATGCCGTTGGCCTCGCAGATCTCGATCTCCTCGTCCTTGTAGAGACGCGAGGCGTTCGCGATCGGCACCTCGCCGGCGCAGAACTTGCGGGCGCCGTCACCCGAACCCGGGCCCTCGACCGCGATGGCGACGCCGCCGTTGTCCTCACCGAACGCCTCGGCCTGCTTCAGCACGATGGGGTACACCGTCGACGAACCGGACACGAGGAACGAGCCCTCCAGTGGGCCCGACGGTGTGGTCGGACCGACGTTGTCGTCGTCGGTGGTGGAGCGGGACTGGACGATCACGGTCGGTTCGTCACCGAGTGCGTCGACGATCGCCGCGACCCCACCGAAGACCGCCAGCAAGGTGAGCACCAGGACGACGGCCCGGACTCGATCGGCGCGCGTGGGGGGCAGGAGCTCGGTCACCGGTTGCGAATCTACGGGGCCCGCGTGTCGTCTCTCCGGCCCCGAGATGAACGCCGGCTGGCTCCAGGTGAACAACCGGTGAACAGCGCCAGCAGCGTCCGTGGCGAACTGTTACGTTTCGCCGTCGTATGACGAGCACGACGGCGCGGCCGGACGATCGCGGCATGCCGACGTGGGCGCGCTCCGTGCTCGTGTTCCTGCTCATCTACGGATTCCTCGTCGGCGTCTCGCTGCTCGAGTCCGGCGTCAAGGTCATGGGCGAGGACACCCAGAAGAGTCTCTTCGAGGGCGTCAGCAATCCGCTCGCCGGTCTGTTCGTCGGGATCCTCGGCACGGTGCTCGTGCAGTCGTCCTCCGCGAGTACCAGTGTGATCGTCGGCCTCGTCGGTGCCGGCACGCTCGGCGTGGACGCCGCCGTCCCGATGATCATGGGTGCCAACATCGGCACGACCGTGACCAACACGCTCGTGTCGCTCGGGTCGATGCGTCAGTCGGAGGAGTTCAAGCGAGCGTTCGCGGCCGCCACGGTGCACGACTTCTTCAACGTGATCGCCGTCGCCATCCTCCTCCCGGTCGAGTTGGTCACCGGGTGGCTGAGCTCCGCCGCGGAGGCGATCAGCGAGCAGCTCGTCGGGGCGGCCGGATCGGACTGGAAGAGCCCGATCAAGCGGTGGGTGAAGGAGCCGGTCGGCTGGATCCAGGACGTCTACGCCGACGTCGGGTTCGAGGAGAACATCCTCGGCACCGTCATGGTCATCACCGGTCTCGTCGTCGTACTCCTCGCGCTCACGTTCATCACGAAGAACATGCGCCAGCTCGTCGCCGACCGCGTCGAGCGGTCGCTCAATGCCGTGCTCGGCCGTGGCGGCGGCACCGTCGCCATGCTCCTCGGCCTCATCATCACGGTGTCGGTGCAGTCCTCCAGCATCACGACGTCGATCATGATTCCGCTCGCCGCGGCCGGCGTGGTGAGCCTGCACAACATCTTCCCCGTCACGCTCGGCGCCAACGTCGGAACGACGATCACGGCGCTGCTGGCCGCGCTCGCCGCGTCCCGCCCGGAGGCGCTGACCGTCGGGCTCGTCCACACGATCTTCAACGTGACGGGGATCCTGCTCCTCTACCCGATCGAGCGGGTGCGCGAGATCCCGATCCGGCTCGCCCAAGGGCTGGCCGAACTCGCCGTCACCCGCCAAGCTCTGGCGGTCACCTATGTGGTGACCGTCTTCTTCATCGTGCCGCTCGTCGGCGTCGCGACGTTCCGCTGAAAGGCCCCGCATCATGGTCATGTCGTTCTTCCGCCGGTCCGAGGGTGGTTTCGAGGCAATCACCGCGCACACCGTGTCGATGCTCGCCGACGCCCGCCACAGCTTCGACATGGCCTCGACGGCACTGCTCAGCGGCGCCAGCCACGAGGCCGTCGCCGACGACGTGTACAGCACCGACGATCGGATCAACGCGACCGAGCACGAGCTACGACGGGAGCTGGTCGTGCACGTCTCCGTCCAGGGCACCGACGACATCGGCGCGGTCCTCGCCTACACCCTGCTGATCAAGAAGATCGAACGGATCGGCGACCAGGCCAAGAACATCCTCGACCTCGCCCAGGAGGGCGTCGACCTGAGCGGCACCGCCGATTCGGCCGAACTCACGGCGACCCGACGGGAGATCTCCGCCATGATGGGCGAGACCGCCGACATCGTCTCGGAACCGGACGCCACGACGGCCGCCGCGTTCCGGGAACGAGCCGATGCGTTGCGCTTCTCACTCGAGACCCAGATCCGGGAGTGCATGCACTCGGATCAGCCGGGGTCGGAGGTCGTGCCCCGGGCGATCCTGTATCGCTACTGGAAGCGCATCGTCGCGAACCTCGCGGGCATCGTGATCTCCGCAACGGAGCCACTGCACCACGAGGTCCACGACGACGACCTCGACGACTGAACGTCGCCGGCTCAGTTCCAGCTGCGACCGGTGGTCCGGTTCTCCCAGACCGCCGCCGCCAGGGTCTGGTCCGCGTCCGACAGGTCCACATAGCCGGCGGCGGTGACGGCTTCGAGGCCGGCGTCGCTCAGCATGTAGTCGACGAAGGCGGCGACCGCCGGATCGTTCGCCGCGGCCTCGGCGTTGACGTAGGTGTACAGGTAGCGGGCGATCGGGAACGACGCATCGGCGATCGTCTCCGGCGTCGGCGTGACGCACTCGCCGCCGTCCTCGACGCTCACCGAGACGAGGCTCACGGTGCCGGCATCCGCTGCCTCCTGGGCGAACGCGTAGCCGACCCAGCCGAGGCTGTACGGGCTCGAGGCGATGCCCTCGATGATGACGTTGTCGTTGCCGCTCGCGGCGTAGTCGTTGCGAATCGACTCGACGAATTCACGGGCCTCGACGTCCAGCCCGGTCTTGCCCTTGTACACGGACTCGATGACGATCTCACCGAAGGAGTCGTAGGTACCGGATTCCTGGCCGGGGGCAAAGACCTCGAGCGCTTCGTCGGGGAACTCCGTGCCGGACCAGTCGGCCGTCACGGCATTGGCGTCCGACCACGACTCGAAGCCGAAGGCCTCGTCGGACAGCAGGGCGTAGAGGTCGTTGAACGACAGACACTCGATCGCGTCGTTCGACGAGGAGGTGATGACGGAGATGCCGTCGATCCCTCGCCGGATCTCGATGAACTCGATGCCGGCGGCCTCACAGATCTCGATCTCCTCGTCCTTGAAGAGGCGGGAGGCGTTCGCGATGGGGACCTCCCCCGCGCAGAACTTCTGGGCGCCGTCACCGGAACCCGGCCCCTCGACGGAGATCGCCACCGCACCGTTGGCGGCCGAGAACTCCTCCGCCTGTTTCAGGACGATCGGATAGACGGTCGAGGATCCGGACACGAGGAACTGACCCTCGATCTCTGAGGCCGACCCGACGTCGTCGGTCGGCTCGGGGACGTCCGGGGACTGGTTGTTCTCCTCGGTGTTCGTGGTGTCGCCATCGTCTCCGCACGCCGCTGCGAACAGGCTGACGAGAAGGAGCAGGGTGATGGCGAGCAGGGAGCTTCGCTTGGTTGGTGTTTGCATGGCCGGCAACGTACGAACCCCGTCTTGCATCGAGGAGCCGCCCGGGTGAACGCCCCACCGGCACGACCTGAACTCTCGGTGAACGAGCCCCAGCGGCGGTAGGTTCGCCGACCATGACGAAGCCCTTCCGATTCGGCGTCTCCGGTGGTGCGCTCACCGACATCCACGAGTTCGTGGCCCTCGCGGAGCGGGCCGAGGCGCTCGGCTACGCGTCGATCTCGATGTCGGACCATCTCGACGACGGACTGGCGCCGCTCGTCGCTCTCACCGCCGCGGCCGGGGCGACCGACACCATCCGGCTGACCACCCTCGTGCTCGCGAACGACTTCCGGAACCCGGTCGTGCTCGCGAAGGAGTTGGCGACGCTGGACGTCCTGTCCGGCGGCCGCGTCGACTGGGGCATCGGGGCCGGCTGGCAGACGTCGGACTACGAGCGCACGGGTATCCCCCTGGACCCGCCGGGCACCCGCATCACCCGGCTCGCCGAGTCCGTGGCCGTCATGCGGCGGTGCTTCGCCGGCGACGCGTACTCCCACGACGGCGAGCATTATCGCGTGCAGGGCCATGTCGGCCGGCCCACGCCGACGCAGCGACCGCACCCGCCCCTGCTCCTCGCCGGCGGGGGCGCTCGGGTGCTCCGACTCGCCGGCCGTGAGGCGGACATCGTCGGCATCAACTTCTCGCTCGCCGGTGGGGCGTTCGACGTCGCGGCCGGAGCGACCGGCACGGCCGAGATGACCGACGCCAAGATCGACGCCATCCGTGCCGGTGCCGGGGATCGCTTCGACGACGTCGAGCTGCAGACCCGGGTCCACTTCGTCATGGAGACGGACGACCGCGACGGCACCATGGCCGCACTCGCGCCCGGGTTCGGTCGGACCCCCGAGGACGCGGCGACCATGCCCCACGCGCTCGTCGGCACCGTCGATGACATGTGTGCGTCGATCCGCTCGTGGCGGGAGCGGTGGGGGTTGTCCTACGTCACCTGGAGCGCCGACGCGCTCGAGACGATGGCCCCGGTGGTCGAGCGACTCAGCGGCGTCCGCTGAAGGCGAGACGCAGTCGACGACTCCCGCCACGTTTTGCGACAAGCGACAAGCAACAAGCAACAAGCAACAAGCAATGAGCGGGGCGCGCCGGCATGTCACCGACACCGGCGACCGGGCCCGGCGACGATCGCGGGAACCGTTGTCGCATGTCGCAAAACGTGGCGGCGAACACTGCGGCAGCCCAGGCCAGACCCCGAACCTGACACCGAACCTTGAAGACGGCGGTCAGGCGCGGCCGGTGAGAGCGAGCAGCCGCTCGACCGGCGACGCATCGGCCGGCGGCTCGAGTGGAGTGTCGGGTAGCACACCACCGGCCAGGACGGCGTCGGCGTGTGCGGCCCAGAAGTCGAGACACCAGTCGGCGAGATCCTCGGGGATCTCCACGATCCGGCCGACGGCGCGGCCGATGTCCCAGGCGCGGACCAGGTTCTCGCTCACGCGCTGGCCGACGAGGTCCGCGACGGCGAGCTCTCCGTCCGGGTGGCTGACCACACCGGCGAGCGCGCCCGGCTCGCGCAGCGCCGCGATGGCGCCGACCGCCGTCCCCCGCCAGGCCGCGACCGGCGCGGTGCCGAGTACGGCGGCGTCGAACTCACCGACGGCACCGAGGGGCTCACCGGCCACGGCGGTGGCGATGTGGGAGTCGCCCACGACGACCCAGGCGACCGTGGTGACGACCGTCCAGTCGTCGCCGGTCGCCAACTCCCACTCGTCATCGGACAGTGCCGTGATCGTCTCCCCGAACAGCGCGGCCGCCCGCTGGTACGCCTCGGCCGGGCCGAGGGTCACGCCCATCCGCTATTCCCACTCGATCGTGCCGGGCGGCTTCGACGTGATGTCGTAGGCGACGCGGTTGACGCCGGGAACCTCGTTGATCACGCGGCTGCTCATCGACTCGAGCACGTCGTAGGGGATGCGTGCCCAGTCGGCGGTCATGGCGTCCTCGCTGGTGACGGCCCGGATGATGATCGGATAGCCGTAGGTGCGCTCGTCACCCATCACGCCGACGCTGCGGATGTCGGGCAGCACGGCGAACGACTGCCAGATCTCGCCCTCCAGGCCGGCATTCCTGAGCTCCTCGCGCACGATGAAATCGGCATGTTGGAGCGTCGCGACCTTGTCAGGCGTGACCTCGCCGATGATGCGCACACCGAGACCCGGACCGGGGAACGGCTGGCGCTGGACGATCTCGTCCGGCAGACCCAGTTCCGATCCGACCTGACGGACCTCGTCCTTGAAGAGGCTGCGGAGCGGCTCGATGAGCTCGAACTCCATGTCCTCCGGGAGCCCGCCGACGTTGTGGTGCGACTTGATGGTCGAGGCGTGCTCGCTGCCGGACTCGATGACATCGGGGTAGAGGGTGCCCTGCACCAGGAACTCGGCGCCCCGGGCCTCGGCCTTCGCGTCCTCGAAGACGCGGATGAACAGCTCGCCGATCGCCTTGCGCTTGGCCTCGGGCTCGGTGATGCCCGCGAGGGCCGAGAAGAACCGCTCCCCCGCGTCCACGAAAATGAGATGGACACCGAAGTTGCGCTCGAAGGTCTCGATCACCTGATCGGCCTCGTGGAGGCGCATCAGGCCGGTGTCGACATGGACACACGTGAGCTGATCGCCGATCGCCTTGTGCACGAGCGCGGCGGCCACCGCGGAGTCGACACCACCAGAGAGCGCACAGATGACCTGGCGTTCCCCGACCTGCTCGCGGATCTGTTCGACCGCGGTGTCGATGATCGACGCCATCGTCCAGGAGCCCGTCGCGCCACAGCCGTGCTCGAGGAACTGCTCGATCACGTGCTGGCCGTGTTCGGTGTGCATGACCTCCGGATGGAACTGCACCCCGTAGAGCTTCTGCTCACTGTCCTCGAACGCGGCGACCGGGGCGTCCGGGGTGCTCGCGATGGCGGTGACGCCGAGGGGCGGCTTCACGATCGCGTCGAAATGGCTCATCCAGACCTTCTGTTCGGCCGGGGTGCCGCCGAGCAGGGTGCTGTCGCGCCCCTCGACGGTGAGCGTCGTGCGGCCGTACTCGCCGCGATCGGTGCGGTCGACGAGGCCGCCGTTCTGCTGGGCGATGAGCTGGGCGCCGTAGCAGATGCCGAGGATGGGGATGCCGAGCTCGTAGACGCCCGGATCGATGGCGATCGCCCCTTCGGCGTGGACCGAATCGGGGCCGCCGCTGAAGATGATGCCGATCGGCTCCTTCGCCGCGATCTCGGCGGCGGCGATCGTGGGCGACACGATCTCGCTGTAGACGTGGGCCTCGCGCACCCGCCGGGCGATCAGCTGGGCGTACTGGGCGCCGAAGTCGACGACGAGGACGAGCTCCTCGCTGCCGGGGGCCGATGCGTTCATCGAACCACCACTTCCGCCTTCTGGAAGGCCTTGAGATCGGTGTACCCGCACGTGGCCATCGCTGCCCGCAGGTTGCCCACGACGTCGTCGGCCTGCGGATCGGCGTTCACGACCACGGAGGCGTCGACGAGGACCGCATCGGCCCCACAGGCGACGGCGCGCGCCACGTCGGCGCCGCTCGCGATCGGGCCCCGGGCGATGATGTGGCAGTAGACGCCGGTCTCGTCGAGGTGGCGGACGCGGGCGCTGCGGGCGTCGCCGATCGCAGAGGCGAGGGGCACGCCCACTCCGAGGTCGGGCAGATCGACACCGACGATCACGCCGGCGGCGCCGGTGCGCATGAGGTGCAGGGCGGCCGAGTAGCTGCCACAGCCGCCGACGATCACCGGGATGTCGAGGCGGCGGATGAACGTCTTGAGGTTGAGCGTTGTCTCGTCCGACGACACCGTCTCGGCCGACACGACGTCTCCCTGGATCACGAGGATGTCGGCCTCACCCGCGATCGCGTGGGGGCCGAGCTCCTCGACGTGACTCGCGCTCACCGACACCGCGACCCGCACGTCCGCACTCTTGACCTTGGCGATGTGGGCACTGACCTCGCCCGGGTCGGGGGTCTCGGCCCAGATCGCCTCGAGGTCGATCAGCGCGAGCGCACCCTGCTCGCCGACCGCGATCGCGTCATCGGTGCCCAACGGCCGCTCGATGCCGGCGGCGACGAACGGGAGCGCGAACCGGTACGCGTCGATCTTCCACGACAAGTCGACGTCGCCGCGGTCGCGCGTGCGCCGTGCCGGCACGATGGACACGTCCGCGAGGTCGATGCCCCGCCGTCCGCTCTTGCCTTGCCCGATCTGGATCTCGGCCACGCGCTCGACCTTTCGTCGGGCCTCGCCGACCGGCGGGAGCCCGGGTGGAAAGAGAGGAGCCTAGCCGCCGAGAAGCGACTTCATGAGCTGTTTGGCGACCTTGGCGTTCATCTCGTAGGCGGCCTTCGTGCCCCCCTCGGACACCTTCTTGACCAGGGTGCCGTCGGTCGCCTGGGCGAGCGCGTCGAGGCCGGCGAGCGTGGCGTCACGCTGGGCGTCGACCGCCGAATGGCCGAGCTCGGTGAGGCGCCTGACGAGCTCACTGTCGGCGATCGGTGCAGGGGCGGCCGCGGCCACGATCCGTAGGGCGTCCTTGGTCAGCGCCGCACTTCCTTCGACCACGTCGACCGCGGTGCGGTCGCCGTCCGTCGACTCCAGCCAGACCGTGACCTGGCGGACCAACTCGGGGTGGGTGTCGGCGCTGAAACGGATCTCGGGCATCGATCGATACTAGGGCGCGAACGCCGGATCAGCCCGGCCCCCCGACGATGCGGTCGTGCGCCCCGGTCGTGACGGCGAGCAGCTGACGCAACATGGCTCCGGTCGCGCCCCAGACCGTGTCACCCTCCAACTCGAAGAACGTGATCGCCCGCGGCCGGCCGAAGTGGCGCAGGGGCCAGATCTCCTCGCGCCAGACCTCGTCGAGCAGCAGCTCGGACAGCGAGACGTGGCGGATCTCCTCGACCTCGACCGGCGACGGGGTGAGATCGGGGCGACGGTCTGTCACGGCGACGAACGGGGTCACCAGCGTGCGCGAGCCGACGGTGACGAAGCTGTCGAGCGCGCCGACGTGCTCGATCACGGAGGCGTCGAGCGCCACCTCCTCCTCGGCCTCGCGGACCGCGGTCGCCCACAGGTCGGGGTCGGTGTCGTCGCGCCGGCCGCCAGGGAACGCGACCTCGTGGGCGTGGTGGCGCATGCCCCGGGCCCGTCGGGTCAACACCACATGGGCCTCGCCGTCCTCCTCGTAGAGCAGGCACAACACCGCGCTCTGGCGGACGTCGGGCATCTCGTCGCCGATACGGACCGAACCGCGACCGTGCAGGGCGCCGACGACGTCGTCGAGGGAGGGCCGACGGGACTCCGGTGGCGACTCGACCCAGGGCGGCGGGCCGCCGAGGGCCGCGCCTTCCGGCCGGGGAATACGTTGCGGTCCACCCCGGCCCGGCGGAACGGGCGCAAGCGGCTCCGTCGACACGGGCCACTCGTCCTGCGGGGCGGTGGGATCGCTCAGGAGTCAGCACCCTCGATCAGTGCCCGCAGCAGGTCCGGGAGCCCACCCGTCTTCAGGTTGCTCATCACCCGTCCGGGCGGGGTCTCACCGCGTTCCCACTCCTCCCATTGGGAGAGCAGCTTGTGCGGGTCCGGCGGCGGTCGATCCATGCCGACGAGGCTATCCACCCCCCACCCTGCATCGATGCCCCCGTCCCTGAACGCGAAACGGCCCGAGCCGAAGCCCGGGCCGCCCCGCAATCCTTCGTTCTGTGAGTAGAAGTCAGCACCAGGTGCTGGTTTCTACTCACAGAAGGGGAAGGGTTACATCATCCCCATGCCGCCCATGCCGCCCATGGGGTCGCCGCCGCCCATGGGCATGGCCGGGGCTTCCTCGGGCTTGTCGGCGATCAGTGCCTCGGTGGTGAGGAGCAGACCGGCGATCGACGCCGCGTTCTGCAGCGCCGCACGGGTGACCTTGACCGGGTCGATGACGCCGGCCTCGATGAGGTCGACCATCTCGCCGGTGGCTGCGTTGAAGCCGGTGGCCCCGGACGCCGCCTCGACGGTCTGGACGATGACGGCGCCCTCGTGGCCCGCGTTCGCCGCGATGAGCTTGGCCGGAGCCTCGAGCGCCTTCGCGATGATCCGGGCACCGGTGGCCTCGTCGCCCTCGAGCGAGCCGAGGATGTCGTTGACCGCAGCACGCGAACGGAGCAGGGCGGTGCCGCCACCGGCGACGATGCCTTCCTCGATCGCCGCACGGGTCGCCGACACGGCGTCTTCGATGCGGTGCTTCTTCTCCTTGAGCTCGACCTCGGTGGCCGCGCCGACCTGGACGACGGCAACGCCACCGGCCAGCTTCGCGAGACGCTCCTGGAGCTTCTCGCGATCCCAGTCGGAGTCGGTGTTGTCGATCTCGGCCTTGATCTGGTTGACCCGACCCTCGACGTCGGCGCTGTCACCGGCGCCCTCGACGATGGTGGTGTCGTCCTTGGTGACGACGATCTTGCGGGCCTGACCCAGCAGGCTGAGGTCGGCAGTGTCGAGCTTGAGGCCGACTTCCTCGGCGATGACCTGGCCACCGGTGAGGATCGCCATGTCCTGGAGCATCGCCTTGCGTCGCTCGCCGAAGCCGGGGGCCTTGACGGAGACGGAGTTGAACGTGCCGCGGATCTTGTTCACCACGAGCGTGGCGAGAGCCTCACCCTCGATGTCCTCGGCGACGATCAGCAGCGGCTTGCCCGACTGCATGACCTTCTCGAGCACCGGCAGGAGATCCTGCACGTTCGAGATCTTGCCCTGGTTGAACAGGATGTAGGGCTCCTCGAGCACGGCTTCCTGGCGCTCGGCATCCGTGACGAAGTACGGCGACAGGTAGCCCTTGTCGAACTGCATGCCCTCGACGAACTCGAGATCCATGCCGAAGGTGTTGGACTCCTCGACGGTGAGCACACCGTCCTTGCCGACCTTGTCGATCGCTTCCGCGATGACCTCGCCGATGGCGGGATCGGCAGCCGAGATGGACGCGACCTGAGCGATCTTGTCCTTGCTGTCGTCGACCTGCACGGCCTGGGTGGCGAGGCTGTCCACCGCGGCGGCGACGGCCTTCTCCATGCCCTTCTTGAGGCCCATGGGGTTGGCGCCGGCGGCGACGTTGCGGAGGCCTTCCTTGACGAGGGCCTGCGCCAGCACGGTGGCGGTGGTGGTGCCGTCACCCGCGATGTCGTTGGTCTTGGTCGCCACCTCCTTCACGAGCTGGGCACCCATGTTCTCGAAGTGGTCCTCGAGCTCGATCTCGCGAGCGATCGAGACGCCGTCGTTGGTGATCGTGGGCGCACCGAACTTCTTGTCCAGCACCACATTGCGGCCCTTCGGGCCAAGGGTGACCTTGACGGCGTCGGCCAGCTTGTTGACGCCGGCTTCGAGCCGACGGCGCGCATCTTCGTTGAACTTCAGTTCTTTCGACATGGTTCGTACCTCAGCCCATCTTGGCGAGGACGTCGCGGGCGTTGAGAATCAACAGTTCCTCGCCCTGCACGGTGATCTCGGTGCCGCCGTACTTGCTGTAGACGACGGTGTCGCCGACGGCGACGTCGACCGGGATGATCTCCCCGGTCTGCTCCGAGCGACGGCCGGGGCCGACGGCGATGACTTCACCCTGCTGCGGCTTCTCCTGCGCAGTATCGGGGATGACCAGACCGCTGGCCGTGGTGGACTCCGCTTCGCTGGAGCGGACCACAATGCGGTCTTCGAGGGGCTGCAAGCTCATTCGATCCTCCGAGATCGGTTGGTTGACACTCGCTTCATCACGAGGGGCCAACGGATCGTTAGCACTCGGATGTCGCGAGTGCTAATGCTAGAACCGACTCACGGAGTGGACAACTGCGGATCGGAGAGAATTTTCTCGTCTGCGTCCGCCGTCTCCTCCGGGGTCTCCCCCGCGTCGCGCCGGGCGTCGGCGAGCGCGTCACCCATGAGGCCCATCATCCCGTGCGCCGTGCGGGCCCCACGCGTGTCCGCGATGCCCACGACGGTGCGCAGCTCCGGCATGTCCGCGGCGGCGAGCATGTCGCGGATGTGTGCTTCGACCCGCGCCACGACCTCCCGGGCGGTCGTCGCTCGTTCGCCCGGCAGGACGGCCACGAACTCCGCGCCGGCCCAGCGGCCGCACCAGTCGTCGGCCCGCATCGCCTGGGACAGGGCCTCCGCCGCAACCTTGAGCGCGATGTCGCCGGCAGGGGTGCCGTGCTCGTCGTTCATCGCCCGGAGCCCGACGATCTCGATCACGGCGGCCACGCCACCGTGATCGGTGCCCAGCAGGGTTCGCAACCGCTCCTCCGACGCCCGCCGGTTCGGCAGACCGGTGAGCACGTCGGTTGCAGCCTGCAGCTCGGCGCGGGCGAATGCCCGCAGCGTGCCCACGCGGGTCGCCGACTCGGCCGCGAGCATCGAGATGTCCGTGACGAGCTCGTCGGTCGCCGTTTCCCCGACCGGGCCGGTGACGTGCAGGACGCCCATGGGCTCGCCCATGAACGTCATCGGGGCGCAGACGGCGGAGCACGGTTCGTCACGACGGGCCAGGTGCGGGCAGGCCCGGATCGCCTCGGAGTCGGAGAAGCGTTGCGTGGTCCCGCGGCGGACTGCCGGACAGGACCACGGGGACACGACGCCGCAACCCGGCGAGCCGTTCTCGGGATGCACCACGGCGGCGCGCAGGTGGGCCTGCGACGAGTCGGCGAGGAGCATCTCGGCCCGATGGTCAGGGGTTGCGAGACGCAGGGAACGGGCGATGACCCCATAGGCCGCGGACTCGTCGACCGCATCGTCCAGCCCCTCGATGACCTGACGCGACAGGGTGCGACGACGGGACTCCGACGCGGCGAGCTCGTTCCACTCCCGCAGCTTCGCCATCGAGCGATGGATCGAACGCGTCAGGGGGAGGATCTGCGTCGCGACGACGAAGAGGAAGATGATCGCGGCACTCACGGCCACGATCTGCATCATCGTGAACACACGATCGAGGTGGTCGAGCGTCGCCGTGGTCTGGATGCGGCTCTCCACCTCCAGCTGGACCGCCAGGTCTTCGAAGCGGCCGGCGAGGTCACGCATGGTTCCTTCGAGCAGGGTTCTCGTGTCCGCCGACGCGTCGACGTACTCCGAAACGGACCGGGTCAGCTCGGCCAACTCGCCCGCCGCGTCGGACGTGCCGTCGGGATCGATCACATCCATGTCGCGCGTAAGTGCCTCCAGCGCAGCGACCAGTTCGGTGCGGGCCTCGTCCGTGGAGATCATCCCGGTACCGAGGAGCACGCCCACGTTCTCGGATTGAGCGGCCGCGGACGAGAACTCGTCGACATGTCCGAGCCCGACCTCCGCCTGGACAGCGAGCGTTCGCACGGTGATGACGAAGGCGACCACCAGGGCGAACAGGACCCCGAGGCACAGCAGCACCGCGCCCTTGAGGCGAGCGTGTCGCTCGACGCCGGACCACCAGCTCGACACGGCCGCTCGCGCACGGATCATGAGGTGATCGCGTCCGCGTCGTCGGGAATCGGACCCAGGACCGGACCCGTGATGACCCGGTCACGGCCCTGGGCCTTGGCCACGAGCAGTGCGTCGTCCGCGAGCCGGACGAGGTCGTCGGCGCCGGATGCGGCCGTGGTGTCGACGACACCCATCGACACGGTCACGCTCGGCGCTTCGGCCCGCGCACACGCGTCGGCGAGATGGGCACGCACACGGTCGAGCGCTTCCTTGGCCTCGTGGACATCGAGTCCCGGCATGACGAGGAGGAACTCCTCCCCTCCCCAGCGACCGATCCAATCGTCACCCCGCAACGCCTCGGCGACCGCCTCGGCGAACATGCGCAGCGCCCGATCGCCGGCGTCGTGGCCGTAGCGGTCGTTGAGCAGCTTGAACTGATCGAGGTCGGCCATCGCCAAGGCGCCGCCGGTGCCGGCGTTCAACAGCCGGCGCAGTCGGTCTTCGGTCGCGCGGCGGTTCGGCAGGCCGGTGAGCGCGTCCGTCGACGCCTGCATCTCGACCTGGGCGAACGATCGCAGCGTGCCGAGACGAATCGACACCTGGCTCGCGATGAGGCCGAGGATCTCGTTGCCCGCCCGCGGCGCCTCTGCGCCGACCGCTCGCGTGGTGTGGAGGACACCCATCGACTGACCCATGAAGCTGACCGGGACGCACGTCGCCGCGCACGCGCCACCCTCTCGTTTCGCGAGGTGCGGACAGGCGTTGATCGCTCGGGAATCGTCGTAGTTCATGGTCCGCCCCCGGCGCACCGCCGGGCACGTCCACGGGTCCTCGACACCGCAACCGGGACCACCGTGCTGGGGGTGGGTCACCGTTTGGCGCAGCGTGCCGTGGTCCGTGCCGGCGAGAAGCATCTCGACGGGGTGGTCGGGGAGCAGCCGGCTGAAGGCCCGGCCGACGACGAGCTGCGCTTCCTCTTCCGTTTCCGCCGCCTCGAGTCCATCGCTCAGGTGCGAGGCCAGCTCCTGGCGCTGAGCTTCGTTCTTGTGCGAACGATTGGCATCCCGGAGAGCCTCGGACTCGTTCTTCAGCTGCTCCTTGAGTGGGCGGAGCAGCACCCCGACGAGGACCACCATGAAGAACGCGATGAAGACGAACGTGGCGTGGCTGGTCGTTCGCATGCCCGCGATCGCATCGTCGCCGCGCGCCTCGAAGGAGGCGATGATGCTCTCCAGCCGACCGGTCATGGTCGCCGCCGTGGATTCGAGTCGACCTGCTTCCACCCCATCGGCCGCTCCCAGCGCGGCGGTGCCGAGTGACGCATCGGCCGCGAGCGCGGAGGCATCCGCGATGAACGAGTCCATCTGCGCTCCGAGCCCGCTCGATCCGGCGAGCACGAGAGCGACGTCGTCGGGCAGGTCGTCCGAAGCCAGGAGGATGGCCCACATCTCATCGAGCTCGGCGAGCTCACGCCCGAGGGTGGAGCGCAGGACGATGGAGTGCGGCTCGTCCTCGACCGCGCCGAGCGTCGCAGCGACGGAGCGGGTCTCGGCCACGATGGAGTTGGCCACCCGAGACTCACGGTTCGATTCACCCACGGCGTCGAGTGTCGTCTGGGTCGTGAACCACACGCCCGCTCCGCACACGACACCGGCGACGAGTCCCGCGATGTACCCGCGGGCGAACCGCGTGTGCAGTGGCTTCTGCGTCCGCTTCCTCGGCCGCTTCCGCAGGAGGCGCCTCATGCCATGACCCCTACGTGGGTCGACGCGGTGTCGCCCGCCGACGAGACCGGCCCCACGATCACCCGATCGCGGCCCGCTTCCTTCGCGGCGTACAGACAATCGTCCGCCAGCCCCACGAGCGCGTCGACGCTGTCTCCCGCGGTCGTGTCGACGACGCCGATCGACACGGTGAAGGGCGGCCCGTCGCTGCGTTCGCACGCGGCGGCGAGATCGGTCCGGATCCGATCGAGGACCTCGGCCGCCTCTCGCGCCGAGAGACCGGGGAGCAGCAGGACGAACTCCTCCCCACCCCACCGGCCGGCGAGGTCGTCCGTGCGAACCGCGCCCCGAACGACGTCTGCGAACATGCGCAGGGCACGATCGCCAGCCTCGTGGCCGTAGGTGTCGTTGAGCCGCTTGAAGCGATCGAGATCCGCCATCGCCACGGCGCCACGGGCGCGGGTGGCGATGAACCGGGCGAGGCGATCCTCGACCGCTCGGCGGTTCGGCAAGCCGGTGAGGACATCCGTACTGGCCTGGAGTTCCGCCTTCTCGAACGAGCGGATCGCGCCGAGCCGGACCGCGGTCTGACCGGCGACGGCCTCCAGCGCGTAGATGTCGAAGTCGCTGGGCGTCCACCCGACCTCACCGGTGACGTGGAGCACACCCATGGACTCGCCGACGAACGTCACCGGCACACACACGGCAGAGCAGGCGCCGCCGGACCGGTCGGAGAGGTAAGGACACGTCCGAATGCCCTCGGAGTCGTCGAAGATCTGGGTGCCGGCCCGCCGCACCGCGGGGCACGACCAGGGGGACTGCACGCGGCATCCGGGGGCGGGCAGGGTCTCGTTGTGGGCGAAGAGGCTGAGATGCGCCTGCGAGGAGTCGGCGAGCAGGACCTCCGCGGGCCGGTCACCGAAGAGGCGTCCGACGATCCGCGTGAGTGCGACCTGGATCCCGGCCTCGGTGTCGACCGCCTCCAGGCCTTCGACGAGGCGTGAGTTGACGAGGGTGCGCATCTGCACCTCCTGCTGTTCGTCGGCCACGCTCTGGTGCATGACCTGGTCGGTCCGGAGCTGCGAGACAAGCGGCCGCCCGAGGACGAGAAGCCGCACGGCGGCCAGGAGGATGCCGATGCCGGCGACCCAGCGGCCGATCACCCGCAGTGCGCCGGCGGCGGCGAGACCGTCCCCGGCACGACCGTCCGCGGCGCCCGCATAGCTGACGTCGAGGGCCGTGACCGCGACGGCGGCGTCGCCGACGACATCGATCCGAGAACCCGCGGCGAGATTCGGGTCCGCAAGCTCCTCGACGGCGATCTCGACCTCGGCCGTCATCCGCTGGAAAGCCTGATCGAAGCGCATGGTCGATCCATCGAACTCGACGTCGCTCCCGACGATCTCCGGATGGTCGATCCGCAGGGTGATCTGGCGGGCGGCGACCGACTCGAGCGCGACGCCGATCTCGATGCGTAGGTCGTCGGCCAGAGCCGGGTCTTCTGCCCCCGCGAGCACGGGCAGAAGGGACCCGATGCGGGCGACCTCGGCTCGTTGCTCACTGAGCTCGTCGAGGGCGGCCACGTCCCGCTCGAGCGAGGTGCTGGTGACCTCGGTGAGGACCAGCGTCCCCAACGCCAGGACCGCGGCAACGAGGAAGCCCGCCCGGATGCCGCGCTGGAAGCGGGCATCGAGCGGCACATCACGTTGCAGGAGGCGGCGCGCGAAACGGTTCACACCATTCCGATCGTCCCGGGTCTTGTGTCACTTCAGCGACCACCGACGATGGTCCGGGCCGAAGGGGCCGTTCGACTCAGTTCGTCGGGAGACGCAATGACGGATCGGCGCCGAGATCCAGGCCCGATGGACCGTCCGCAGCCAGGCGCCACCAGCCCGCGGCGGCAACCATCGCGGCGTTGTCGGTACACATCGCACGACTCGGGAGGAAGGCGCGGAGCCCGTCCGCGGCCGCCGCCTCGGCGACCCGCTCGCGCAGGCGCGAGTTCGCGGCGACGCCGCCGGCGAGACAGAGGCCGCTGGCGCCGTACTGCCGGGCCGCCTTGCGCGCCTTGGTGAGGAGCACATCCGCCACCGCCTCCTGGAACGAGGCCGCCACGTCCGCGATCGGCGTGTGGGGGTGCTTGCGGACATGGTTGACCACGGCGGTCTTCACGCCGCTGAAGGAGAAGTTCCATCCGTCGTTGGCCATCGCCCGCGGGAACGGGATCGCATCCGGGTCACCATCGGCGCTCAGCCGATCGATCGCTGGCCCGCCGGGATAGCCCAGGTCGAGGACGCGCGCGACCTTGTCGAACGCCTCGCCGGCCGCGTCGTCGACGGTCGCGCCGAGCACGCGATAGCGCAGGTGATCCTCCATGAGGATCAGCATCGTGTGGCCACCCGACACGAGCAGGATCACGAGCGGCATCTCGAGGTCCGGCTCCTCGAGGAACGAGGCGTACAGGTGGGCTTCGAGATGGTTGACGCCGATGAAGGGCACATCCCACACGAGCGCCATCGCCTTCGCCGCGGACACCCCGACGAGCAATGCGCCGACGAGGCCCGGGCCGTGGGTGGCGGCGACCGCGTCGATCTCGTCGGGTCGCAGCCCCGACACCGCCAGGGCTTCGTCCACGACCGGCATGATCGTCTCGACGTGGGCTCGGCTCGCGACCTCGGGCACGACGCCGCCGTAGCGCGCGTGGATGTCGACCTGCGACGAGACCACGTTCGCCCGCACGTCCGACCCGCCCACCACCACGGCGGCGGCGGTCTCGTCGCAACTGGTCTCGATGCCGAGGATGATGTCAGCGGTCATGTCAGGCCTCCGGGGCCGGGGCGAGGGCGGCGGTCAGACCCGCGAACCGGGAGGCGGTCTCGTCGGACTGGAGATCGGTCAACCACATGACGATCCCGTCGTCGTCGGGGTCGGAGTAGTAGCCCTTCCGGGCCCCGACGGGTCGGAAGCCGAAGCGGGCGTAGAGCTGCTGCGGCCGTTCGTCCGCGGCGCGCACCTCGAGCGTCGCCGCCGCGCTCCCGTGACGCCGCGCCTCGGTCAGCAGGGCGAGGAGCAGGGCGGTGGCGATTCCTTCGCTCTGGCGGTCCGGCAGGACGGCGACGGTCGTGACATGGGCTTCGTCCAGCACGAACAACAGACCGGCATGGGCGACGAGACGATCGTCGTCGATCACAACGAGATGATGCCGGTCGGCACCCCCGAGCTCCTTGCGCCAGGTGTCCACGGACCACGGATTCGGGTAGACGGCTTCGTCGACCGCCCGGACGGCATCGATGTGACGGGCCCTCATGGGCTCGATCCGGAGTGCGGTCATGCCGGACCGAACTTCGCGACGGCGTCCGGGGCGCGGAGATAGAGCGGTCGGATCGTCTCGGGAGCTCCCGCCTCGCCGACCCGACCGGCGGCGAGCGCGAGGATCGATTCCGGCAGGGGGTACGCGGTGACGGTGTGGTCCACGGTCGCGCCGGCGGCGAGGACGTCGGACTCGTACTCCGCCGCACCGTCGCCGACGAGCGTCCGGCCCGCGGCGATGGCATCCGTCGGCGGGCCGACCGCCGGCCCGCTCCCGATCCCGGCCGTGAAGGTCTCGTGGAAGACCTCGCGGCGACGGGCATCGAGCGCGACGGTCACGTCGACGCCCGCCTGCCAGGCGACCGCCTCGAGCGACGTGACCCCGACCATCGGGACGCCGAGCGTGTGGGCCATCGCCCGCGCGGTGGTGATGCCGACGCGGAGGCCGGTGTAGAGACCGGGGCCGACATCCACCGCCACGATGTCGATGTCGCGCACGGCGCGCCCCGCCTCGGCGAGTACCGACCGGATCTGCGGCGCCAACGACTCGGCGTGGCGCCGCGCCTGCACGGTGTGGGTCGCCGCGAGGGCACCGTCGACCGTGCCGAGCGCGCAGCCGACACACGAGGTGGCGGACTCGATCGCGAGGATCAGGGGTGCGTTCACGCGGCCCACTCCCCCAGTGCGCCCCGGAGTGCCTCCATGCGCCCGGTCCACCGCGCGCCGACGGCCGCGATCACGAACTCGCGGTCGTCGTCACAGTCGCCGAACGTGATCCGGACGTCGAGCCGGTCCTCGGGCAGCGCCGGGAGGATGATGTCGCCCCACTCGATCAACGTGACGCCCTCCTCCAGCAGTTCGACGAGGGCGAGGTCCTGGGCCTCCTCCAACGCCTCGATGCGGTAGACGTCGAGATGGTTGACCACGAGACGACCCTCGTACCGGTTGGCGAGGGTGAAGGTGGGACTCGTGACCGGCTCGGTCACGCCCAGCGCCGCCGCGAGACCCTGGGTGAAGGCGGTCTTGCCGGCGCCCAGATCGCCGACGAGCATCAGCAGGTCGCCATCGCCGACCAAAGGCGCGATCGCGGCCGCGAGGCCACGCGTCTGCGCGGCAGTGGCGGTGCGAAGCCGGATCTCGGAGGCGGATTTCACCCCTCGATGCTACCGACCGACTCCCGCACGGCCTGCTCCACCGCGACGACGGCGAGGAGGCGCACCTCGTCCACCGGCGCCTCGACGAGCCCGGTGGACGCGGCGACGAACGCGTCTCCGTCGGAGCGCATGTGGGGTGGCGTGATGGCCCGGGCGAGCCCGTCGTGAGCGCCCTCGGCGACCACACGGCACCCGACCTTGTCGAGTCGGGCGTTGGTCGCCACGACCCCGATCACCGTATTGCTGGCGTAGCCCTCACGGTCCGGGAATCCCGGGAACGTGCCGGCCCGCACGGTCGCGCTCACCAGACCGTCCTCGACATCGCCCGCCGCGTTGTTGGCCAGGATCACGCTCACCGCGAGCTCACCGCGGGTCACGCTGACGATCCCGATGCCTCCCGGGCGAGCCTCGGCAGGGTCCCGCCACTTCCCCACCATCGCGCCCGCACCGGCGCCGACCGCGCCCGTCGCCGGATCGGCGTCGGCGGCCCGCGCCGCACTGGCTCCGGCGGCGGCATCGGGCCGCACGTCGGCCCGCCCGACGCCGAGGTCGTACAACCCGAGCGCGACCACGATCGGCACCGGGCCGTTCGCCGTGGGGAAGCCGCGGCCCTCGTCCTCGAGCACGGCGACGACGCCGTCCGCGGCGGCCAGGCCGAACGCGCTCCCGCCGGTCAGCACCACGGCGTCGATGTGGGAAACGAGACGGGTCGGTTCGAGCAACGCGAACTCACGACTGGCCGGCGCGCCACCCCGGATCTCCCCCGAGGCGACGGTGTCGCTCGGGAACCGCACCACCGTGCAGCCGGTACGGGCCTCCGGGTCGGTCCAGTGACCGACGGTGAGTCCGGCGACGGCGAGTTCCACGCAGCCGACGCTAGCCCTCGACCGTGGCGGCGACCCGCTCGGCCGCATCGTCGTAAATCCGCGCGAGGACATCCCAGCCGAACGGCGCCATCTCGGCCGAGAGCCCGGCCACGGCCCGACGCCGGGCAGGGGCGTCGACGATCGCCGTCCGCAGCGCGGCGCGCAGCGTGCCGGGCTCGTACAGCGCGACGGGATGGGCCCACGCGGGCATGGTCTCCGGATAGGCGACGGCGGACGGGAGGACGGGCGTGGCCCCGGCCGCCACCGCCTCGATCACGGCGATCCCGAAGAACTCGTTGCGGGCCGCGGACACCACGATCTCGGCGTCGGCGAGCAGGCGCAGGTACTCGGTGCGGGGCTGATGGCCGCGGGCGACGACCCGATCGCCGAGCTCGTCGAGCAGCGGGTCGATCCGGTCGGCGTGGCCGCCGTGCCCGTCGCCCAGGACCGCAACCCGGAAGTCGAGGCCGTCGCGGGCGAGCTGCCCGAGAGCACGCACGACCGCGTCCACGTCCTTGTCGTGGTGCCACCGCTGGTTGCTGACCACGAGCGGCGGCGTCGCCCGCGGTCCCGGGTTCTCCGGTGGCAGATCCACCCCGACCGGCAGGACCCGCATCTTGGCGGTCACGGCGGACAGCAGGTGCAGGTGGTCGCCGTCCGGCACGGCGGCGAGGAAGGGCGGCAGGGCCGCGAGCAGCTCGTCTCGATGGAACGCCGAGTTGCACCAGATCTCGTCGGCGACCGTGAGGTTGCGCCAGGTCGTCCACGCAAGCCCGGGGTCGAGCGGCTCACCGGGTTGGCGCGGATAGGTGAGCTGGTTCTCGTGGAGGTACAGCACGGCCGGAACGGCGTGGTGCGTGCGCCGGAGGCGGCCGAGCAGGTCGCCGAGATCGACCATGTCCGAGGCGACCAGCAGGGCCGGCGGACCCTCGACCGCCGCCCGCTCGTCCACCGACGCGGCGAGCGTGGTCGACGCCCCCCGCATCCGCCAGCGCCACGCATTCGCGGCGAGGCCGAACAGGTCGACATCGTGGCGGGAGCGAACGGCCCAACCCCGCGCCCACGCTTCGTGACTGCCACCGAGGAACGGTTCGACGAGGTCGATTCGCATCGTCATCGGAGCCGGTGGGCGACGTCGGGCAGCCGATCGGCGACCTCCGACGCCAGGAGGCCGACGCCGAGTTCGGTGCCGGCCCGCCCGTGCAGGTGAGCGGCCACGACGCCCGCGTCGCGACCGTCCAGGCCGCGGGCGAGCAGGGCGGCGATCGCTCCTGCCAACACGTCGCCGGTTCCCGCGGACGCGAGCGCGGCCGTGCCCGACGTGACGACCCGGCTGATGCCCTTCGGCCCCGCGACGACGGACGTGGGCCCCTTGCGCACCACGGTCACACCGTGGGCGATGGCGAACGCGCTCGTGGCCGCGAGCCGATCCGGATCGGTCGAGCCGCCGAGCCGGGCCCACTCACCGTCGTGAGGGGTGAGGACGGTCGGCGCCGACCGAGCGGACAGCGCGGCGAGCAACTCCGGCTGGAGCGCGTCCCCGTCGACGACGAGGGCCGCATCGGTTGCCGCGACCGCGAGAAGGTCGTCGAGGGAGGCCGGACCGAGACCCGGGCCGACCAGCACGCATCCGATCCGCTCGAGGCCGTCCGTCGCCTCCGCCGACCAGTTCGTCGCCGGCAAGGGGTGACCGACGACTTCGGTCGGGCCCTCGTCACCCCGCCCGCCGGGAAGGGCGAGCTGCACGATGCCGGCGCCGAGGCGTACCGCCGCTCGGGCGGCAAGGGACGCCGCACCGGTCATGCCGGGCGCCCCACCGATCACCCGCACCGCGGCGCGCCACTTGTGATCGTCGACCGGTCGTCGCGGCAGGAGGGCCGCGACATCCCCGTCGTCGACCGCGCAGGACGACACGGCCCCGGCGTCGAGCCCGATGTCCACGACCTGCACGTCACCGCCGAGCGAGCGACCCGGCTCGAGCACCAACCCGGGCTTGAGCGCCACGAAGGTGACCGTGCGGTCGGCGGGCCACGGATCGCCGAGCCGCTCGCCGGTGAGCCCGTTCACCCCGGACGGCAGGTCCACCGCGAGCACCGGCGACGCAGGGTCGATCGGTGGCGGTGTGTAGGGACGCGACAGACCGTTCCCGAACGCCGCGTCGATCACGAGGTCGGCGAGCAGCGCACGATCGCCGGGGGCGAGTGCGTCGACCATCTCGACCCGCACGCCTCGCCGGCGGAGGTGGGCGGCCGCCGCCCGCCCGTCGGCGCCGTTGTTGCCGGGTCCGACGAGTACGGTCACGCGGCGCCCGTAGGTCCCGCCGAGCATGTCGAGGGCGGCGAGGGCGACGGCGCGCCCGGCGCGGTCGATGAGGTCGTCCATGCGGTCCGCGGCCACGGCATCGACGGCGGCCATCTGCGCGGGGGTGAGAATCGGGATCACGAGGCGAGCGCCACCACCGTCGCCTGCGCGAGCGTGTCGGTGTGGCTGATCGTCAGCAGGAACCGGGTCGCCCCTGCGGCGCCGGCGACCTCGGCGGCCGCACCGTGGAGCCGGAGCTCGGGCCGGCCGTCGTCGTGCTTGACGACTTCGATGTCGGCGAGGTTCATGCCCCCCAGGCCGAGCCCGAGGGACTTCAGCGTCGCCTCCTTGGCGGCGAAACGAGCCGCGAGGCGGGCGGTCGGGTCGGCCGCCTTTTCGGCGTAGGCCCGCTCGCCCGGACGGAAGAGCCGTTCGGCGATACTCGGCGTGCGCGCGAGGACCTCGCGGAAGCGGTCGATGTCGACCAGGTCGGTCCCGATACCCAACATGCCCGGAGACTACCCGGGCGCTCCCGTCAGCTCAGTCGCCAGCGATCGGCGAGGGCGTTGATCGGCAGGGTGAGGAGGTCGGCGACGTCCTGCTCACCGAGCAGGTCCTCACGGAAGGTGTCCTCGGTCTCGATCACGGCGTCACGCAACGCCGAGTACCGGTTCCGGTAGCCCTGGAGCACGCCACGGGCGGCCCCCGGCGAGAGTTCGTCGGCGAAACGCACCTGGAGCAGCGTGAGCCCGGTGGTGACGTTGTCCTTGAGCTCCGGCACGATCACGACGGTGCGACCGTCACTGCGCCCCCGGGCGACGAACACCCGGCGCTCCAGCGCGACCTGGTGCTTCGTGCCCCGCAGCGTCGGCGAACGGTCGGTGCGGCTCGGGATGTTGCGGCTGATGCCGCCCCGGTCCACGACCACCGCCGCGGCTTCGCCGGACCCGTCCTCGTCGAGCCCTTCGATCCGGTAGCGGGTGTGGCCGAGCACCTCGGCGACCGCGGGATCGAGATCGGCGAGGGTGCGCAGCGACGCATAGCTGAGTCGGTCGCGCGGGGCGCCGGCTTCGAGCGCGGCGCGGGCCAGGGCGGCCTCGAGCAGCGTCTCGTCCGAGCGGCTGATTCCCACCGTGACGGTCTTCGCCTGGTGTTTGATGGCGTCGATCGGGCGGGTCAGCTCCTCGATGCTGAGCGTGAGCGCGGCCGCGAGATCGTCGAGCACGACCGCCGGCGTGCCGACCTTGCCGTACTCGATCTGATACGCCTCGAGCGGCGACCAGCCGAGCGCGAAGCGCAGCAGCGACGCCACCTTGACCGCGGTACCGGCCTCGAGGTGACCGTTGTAGGCGCCGGTGCGCACACCGTCGAAGAACGCCGTCGCCGTCCGCTCGAGCGCGGGGCGGACCAGCTCGAGCGCGGCTTCGCCGTCCACGTCGTCGCGCGCCGCGACCTGCTCGATCGCGCTGCGGGCCTCGCGCATCGGCATGGCCTGCGCGTCGATCGCGAGCGCGACCTCGTAGCCGAAGAGATGACCGGCCATCGTCGAGAGGATGAAGCCGAGGCGGGGGTCGACGGAGGGCACCGGGAGGACCGCGAGCGCCGCGTCGAACCGGGCCTCGCCCTCGTCGGCCACGACGATCGGGGCCGCCTTGTGGGCCCGGAAGATCGCGACCTCCTTGGCGACGTCGTCGGCGGTCGAGCCGGACAGCCCGGCCGCGCAGACGAGGATCAGCGGCTCCGACGAGAGGTCGATGTGCTTCTTGTCCTCGGTGCTGTCCGCCGCGATCGACTTGTAGCAGAGCTCCGACAGCTTGATCCGCACCTCCTGGGCCGCGATGCGGTTCGCGCCATTCCCCACGATCGCCCAGTAGCGGCGACTCGGGGCGAACTGCCGAGCGGCTTCCCCGATGAGGTCGCGCCGGCCGAGCACCGTCTCGAGCGCCGCCGGCATCGCGTTGATGCCTTCGAGCAGCGAGCGACGATCCTCACTGCCGACCTCGCCCAGGAGTTCGTCGGCGATGGTGACGGCGAGGAGAAGGCCCGCCGCGATCTGCGAGTAGAACGCCTTGGTGGACGCGACGCTCATCTCCACGTCGCGCCCGTCGGAGGTGTAGAGCACGCCATCGGCGCGGTCGGTGAGATCACTGCCCCGGCGGTTGACGATGGCGATCACCTTCGCCCCGCGGTTGCGGACGATGTCGACCGTGCGGTTCGTGTCCGTTGTCGTGCCCGACTGGCTCACGGCGACGATCAGCGTGTCGCTCATGTCCGACCGCAGGGAGAACCCGGACAGCTCCGTGGCCAGGATCGCCTCCGCGCTGACCTCACCCTCGGGGATCAGCACGTCCAACGCCGCCGCGAGCGATTGGCCGGCGACCGCGGCGGTTCCCTGGCCGATGACGAGGACCCGGGTGATCGAGCCGTCGCGCAGACCCTCGCGCACCTCGACCGGGACGATCTCCGGACCGAGGGCGACCTCGAGCCCGTTGTCGCCGTCGACGATCTTGCCCCGGAGGGTCTTGCGGAACGAGGTCGGGGCCTCGCCGATCTCCTTCATGAGGTAGTGGGGGTGGTCACCGCGATCGATGTCGCGGGTGGTGATCTGGGCGACGGCGACATCGTCTTCGGTCGCCGGCAGATCGGTGCCGTCGTAGGCGCGCCGCAGGATGCCCTCGAGCGACCCGGCGGAGGCACCGTCGAGCTCGACGATCTGGCCACGGCTCGCGTTCGGGTTCTCCGGATTGCCCGGCGTCTCGCCGTCCATGCGGACGTAGCGGGCGGTCTCCTCGACCACGCCGTAGGGCTCCGACGCGACGATGTAGCTGTCCTCGGCGAGGCCGATGTAGAGCGCCTGTCCGCTGCCGCGAAGGGCGAGCTGGAGCTTGTCGGGCGCCGACGCAGTGGACGCGGCGATCGCCACCGAGCCCTCGAACGTGGCGACCGTGCGGCGGAAGGCCTCGGCCGACTCGAGGCCCTCACCCAGCCGACAACTCATGAGGCTCGGGATCACCTTGGCATCGGTCGTGATCGCCGGGGTGATCGTGACACCTTCCTCGGCGATGAGATCGGCGAAGTTGTCGACGTCGCCGTTGAGCGCGCCAACGACGTAGGGGCCCTCGGCGTCGACCAGCTCGCTGTTCAACGGATGCGCGTTGGGTTCGCTGATGATGCCGATCGACGCCCAGCGGGTGTGCCCGAGCACGAGGGTGCGGGCCTCGTCGTTGGCGAGGGCGGCCCGGAGCAGCTCGTCCTCCGCGAACGCCCGACGGATGACGGCGGTGTTGTCGCCGAGCTCGCCGATCTCCGCCGCGGTCTTGTGGACGACGCTGAACACACCGTCGACGACACGGACGCTGCCGGAACCGAAGTTGGCGTCGCCGGAGCGGGCTTCGATCTGCGCCTGGACCGCGGGGTCGGCGAGATCGAGTGCGTGGTCGTGGACGAGCAGGTGCAGGCCCGCACTGTCGCGACCGCGGACCTCGAGACGATCGAGCGCGGAGAGTGCCTGGTGCACCGAGAGGAACGCTTCGAGCGCACCGGCCGAACGGGAATCGCCGGCGAGCTCGGCCACGACCTCCGCGGCGCGGATCCGGTCGCGGGTGATCGCCCACACCCCGTCGCGAACGCGGATGAGTTCGTGATTGCGGCGCTCCAGCTCCGCGGTGGGCAGAGCCGCACCGGCTTCCATCGCCGCCTCGATCGCCTCCACCGCAGCCTGGACCGCGGCGCAGTGATGGCTCAGCGCCGGCGCGACCGAGGCGTCCTCGAGCAGGAGCCGGACACCGGGGACACCACGGAGAAGCGCATCGACTGTCTCGAGCTCGTCGCCGGCCCGGCGGAGGGCCGAGGTGATGTCCTCGGCCGACCCCAGGGCGGCGGCGAGGTCGGTCAGCGGTGTGACGACGTCAGCCGCGGCGGGTGTCGGTCGAGTCGAAGGCCGCCGGACGACAGCGATGATCCCGCACATGGATGTGTCCTCCACGGAGCAAAGGGGGTCGGGAACCCAGTCGGCCGCCCGCGCAGAGCAGTTTAGAGAGGTCCGACGGGATCCCTTCGTCACCCGAGATGAAGCGGGGGTCAGACCCCAGATGTTGCGGCTAACTGAACAGGGATTCGACGGCGGAGACCAGGCCGTCGGCTTCCATCTGCGCTTCGGCGTCGGTTTCCGCCTCGACCATCACCCGGATGAGGGGTTCGGTGCCGGACGGCCGGATGAGCACGCGGCCGCGACCGGCCATCCGGGCGAGCGATGCGTCGACGAACGGGGCGAGCGGCGTGTCGACGTCGTCCGGTCGGCTCGCCACGCGGACGTTGCGCAGCACTTGCGGGAGTCGCGTCATGGAGGCGCCTGCGAGATCGGCGAGGGAGCGGCCCGTCCGCACGACCACGTCGAGCAACTGCACCGCGCTGAGCACGCCGTCACCGGTCGACGCCAGCTCGCGGAAGATCACGTGGCCCGACTGTTCACCGCCGAGGCTGTAGCCGCCGGCGTCGAGCGCTTCGAGGACGTAGCGGTCGCCGACCTTCGTGTCGATGATGTGGATCCCCGCGGCCTCCATCGAGCGACGGAAGCCGAGGTTGGTCATCACCGTGACGACGACCGCATCGCCGGTCAGCGCGCCCCGCTCGTGACGGTCGAGCGCACAGACGGCGATGATCTGATCGCCGTCGACGATCTCCCCCGCCGCGTCGACGGCCACGAGCCGGTCGGCGTCACCGTCGAAGGCCACGCCGAGATCGGCGCCCTCCGCGACCACGGCGGCCTGGAGCGACTCCGGATGGGTGGACCCGCACCGGTCGTTGATGTTGCGCCCGTCGGGGTTCGCGTGGATCACGGTGACGTCGGCGCCGAGACGGTCGAAGACGGCGCCCGCCACGGTCGAGGCGGCGCCGTTCGCCGCGTCGGCGATCACCCGGAGTCCGGCCAGGGAGCGCCCGTCGAGGCTGGCGACGGCCGCCGCGACATGTCTCTCCACGGCATCGGCGTGGCGGTCGGCACCCGACCCCTCGGTCGGCGTGTCGCCCGCCGCGAGGAGCTCGTCGAACCGCGCCTGGATCCGGTCTTGCACGGCATCGCCGAGCTTGGAACCGCCCGGGGCGAAGAACTTGATCCCGTTGTCGTGCCACGGGTTGTGGCTGGCCGACACCATCGCGCCGGCGACGCCCTCGTCGGCGCACCAGCGGGCCACGGCGGGGGTCGGCACGACACCGAGGTCGGCCGAGCTGCCGCCGGCCGCCTTCACGCCCGCATGGATGGCGGCGGCGAGGGCCGGACCCGACTCACGGGTGTCCCGGCCGACGACGAAACCGTCGGAGCCGAGGATCTCCGCGCCGGCGCGGCCGAGGGCGGCCACCGCATCGGTGGTCAGGACATCGCGGGCGTCTCCCCGCATGCCGTCGGTGCCGAAGCGCAGGCTCACGGCGTCTCCATCGGCAGGACGGTATCCGCCGACAGCGCTTCGATCAGCGCTTGCTGTACTGCGGAGCCTTGCGGGCCTTCTTGAGGCCGTACTTCTTGGACTCCTTCTTCCGCGGATCGCGGGTGAGGAAACCGGCTCGCTTCAGCGCTTCACGATGTTCGCCGTCGAGCTCGATGAGTGCACGGGCGATCCCGAGGCGAAGCGCCCCGGCCTGCCCGGTGGTGCCGCCGCCGTGGATCGTGGCGTCGATGTCGTAGGTGCCCGCCGTCTCGGTGATCTCCAGCGGGAGAATCGAGTTGTTGCGATGGGTCTTCGACGGGAAGTACTCGTCGAGGGGGCGACCGTTGACGGTGACGGTGCCGGTGCCGGAGTGCACGCGCACTCGGGCGACGGAACGCTTGCGGCGGCCGGTGGACTGGACGAGCGGAGTGGTCATCGAAGGATTCCTGATCAGGCCCGGGGCCGCGCCACGGCGTGGGCGATCTCGAGGGGCTGGGGGTTCTGGGCGGAGTGGGGGTGCGTCGGGCCGGCGTAGACCTTCAGCTTCTTGATCTGGGCACGGCCGAGACGGGTCTTCGGGATCATGCCCTTGATGGTGTCGATCAGCGCCTGCTCGGGCTTGCGGGCCATCTTCTGGGCGTAGGTCTCGCTCTTGAGGCCGCCCGGGTAGCCACTGTGACGGTGGACGAGCTTCTTCTCGGCCTTGCCCGCCGTCAGCACGATCTTGTCGGCGTTCACGATGATCACGTGATCGCCGGTGTCGAGGTGCGGGGTGTAGGTGGCCTTGTGCTTGCCGCGCAGGATGTTGGCGACTTCGGTCGCGAGCCGACCGAGGACGAGGCCTTCGGCATCGACGACGTGCCAGGAGCGTTCGATCTCGCTGCGCTTGACTGAGGTGGTGGACACTGGGGTCTCCGAGGACTTCTGATCCGAATGATCGGATAGGACCGTTCAAGGCTACGGGGGAGATCCGGCAACGCCAAACGCCACGGGCGGGAACTTCGCGCGCCGTGGCAGTGTAGGAAGGGCATGCGCACTCACCTGCTCACGATCCCGCTCGTCCTCGCTCTGCTGCTCGCCTCCTGCGGTGACTCGGTCGACACCGCGACCGCGGATCCGGGTGCCGCCACGGCGGCGGCGGCGGCGGCAGCGGTGGCCTTCACCTGCCCCGTGACGATTCCCCCGAATCCCGGCCACACGCCGACGAGCGATCACCCGCCGACACCCGCCCATCTCGAGGACACGGTCTGGTACGGCACCGACGCGTTGTGGACGGTCGTTCCCATCGACGGCTCGCATCTCCCCCGCAAGGGCGTCTACTGGTCGGCCGATTTCGACGTGAACGAGGACGAGACGCCCCCGCTCGCCGTCACCTACGAACAGCTCGATGGCGACGGGTTCGTCGACTATCCGGCGCCGGGCACGAACGCCTACACGACCGAGGACGGCTGGTTCATGATGAACGGCATCGATCCGGACGAGCCCGGCTGTTGGGAGGTCACCGCCACCTACGGCGACGCGACCGTCACCTACGTCTACGAGAAGTCGTAGCGCGCATCCCACAGCACGAGGCCGTGGCCCGGGGCCGGGCTGAGCACGAAGCTCCGGTCCTTCGCCTCCAACGCGGTCGCCATGAAGCTCGGGTCGCGGCGGCCCCGACCGATCTCGACCATCAGGCCGGCGAGGCTGCGCACCATCGAATGGGTGAAGGCGTTGGCGGTCACCTCGAAGACGGTCTGGTCGCGGTCGACGAACCAGTGCGCTGACTGCATACGCCGGAAGAACGACTCGTCCGGCCGGGACTTGTTCTTCTTGGAGAACGTCGTGAAGTCGTGGCCGCCGACGATCATCTCGGCCGCCTCGTTCATCGCGTCGAGATCGAGCGGTTCGCGTACGTGCCAGGTCGTGTGGCGGGTGAGCGGGTCGGGCACCGGATGGTTGTGAACGAGGTAGCGATAGGTCCGACCCCGGCAGGAAAGGCGGGCATCGAAAATGGGATCCGTCGCCTCCACGTCCTGGAACGTCATCTCCGGGCCGAGCGTGCGGTTGAGTGACCGGCCGAGCCGCGCGCCGTCGAAGTGCTCGGCATCGGCGTCGAACGTGATCATCTGCCGTCGGGCGTGCACGCCGCGGTCGGTGCGGCCCGCGCACGCCAGCTTCACGGGATGGCGGAGCACGCGAACGAGGGTCTCCTCGAGCACGCCTTCGACCGTCCGGACGTCCGACTGTTTGGCGAAGCCCGAGAACCCCGCGCCGTCGTACGCGATCCACATGCGGACGCGGACCATCCCCTCGGGTGGGGGCGGCGGGACACGGGGTTCCTGGGTGGCCACGGCGCGATCCTACGGGTGGTCGGTCGGCTCGGAACGGCGAACGCCCCGCCGGTGTCCCGGGCGGGGCGTTCGTTCAGCGTTCTGAGAACGTATTGGGGTCTGACCCCAGAAAGTACGTCAGACGAACTCGATGCGGGCCATGGGGGCGTTGTCGCCGGACCGGGGGTCGAGCTTGATGATGCGCAGGTAGCCGCCGGGGCGATCCTCGTAGCGGGGACCGATCTCGTCGAACAGCTTGCTGGCCATCTCGCGATCGCGAAGGAACTTCACGACCTCACGGTGGTTGTGAACGCCACCCTTCTTGGCCTTGGTGATCATCTTCTCGGCGATCGGCCGGACCGCCTTGGCCTTGGCCTCGGTGGTGGTGATGCCTTCGGCGGCGATCAGCGAAGCGACCAGGTTGGCCATCATGGCCTTCTGGTGCGCGGAGCTGCCGCCGAAGCGCTTGCTCTTGCGGGGACGTGCGGGCATCTCGGTGTCGCCTTAATCGCGGTTGCGCAGGGTCAGGCCCCGCTCGTCGAGCTTGGCGATGACCTCGTCGAGGCTCTTCTGACCGAAGTTCGTGATGGCCAGCAGATCGTCTTCGCTCTTGAGCAGCAGCTCGCCCACGGTGTTGACCTGGGCGCGCTTGAGGCAGTTGCGGGGACGCTCGGAGAGTTCGAGGTCCTCGATGGGGAGATCCATGTCCGGGCCGCCGGTGGCGACCTGGACGGCTTCACCGAGCTCGAGCCCCTGGGGCTCGTCGCTCATCTCCTCGACCAGCTGGACGAGGGCCCGCAGGGTGCCGCCGGCCGAGGCCAGGGCGTCGCGCGGGGTGATGGAACCGTCGGTCTCGATCTCCAGGACGAGACGGTCGAAGTCGGTCGACTGCTCGACGCGGGTCGGCACGACCTCGAAGGCCACCCGACGAACGGGCGAGTAGATCGAATCGACCGGGATCACACCGATGGTGGTGGAGGTGTTGTTCTTGTCGGCGGACACGTAGCCCCGACCGGTCTGCACCGTGATGTCGATGGCGAGACGGCCCTTGCCGTTGACGTTGGCCAGCACCAGGTCGCCGTTCAGCACCTCGACGTCGGGGTGGGGCTGGATGTCGGCGGCGGTGACCTCCGCGGGGCCGCGGGAGTCGAGCCGCAGCGTGACGGGCTCCTCGCTGTGGACCGTCAGCACGAGGTCCTTCAGGTTGAGGATGATGTCGGTGACGTCCTCGGCGACACCGGTGATGGTGTCGAACTCGTGGAGGGCGTCGTCGAATCGCACCTGCGTGACTGCGGCGCCGGGGATCGACGAGAGCAGGGTGCGGCGGATCGAGTTGCCGATCGTGTGGCCGAAGCCGGGTTCGAGTGGGCCGATGGCGAACCGCTGAAGGTTGCCTTCGGCCTCGTCGATGGCTTCGACGGTGGGACGCTGGATGACGAGCATCGTGTACCTCGGCTACTTCGAGTACAGCTCGACGATGAGCTGTTCGCGGACGGGAATGTCGATCTGCTCACGAATCGGGAGCTCACGGACGGTCACCTGGAAGTTCTCGCCGACCTCGAGCCACGCCGGCGGCGTGCGATCGAGAACGTCGGAGTTCCACTGGACCACGGTGAAGTCGCGAGCCTTCGTGCGCAGCTCGATGACGTCGCCCTTGCGCACGCGATAGCTCGGGATGGTGACCCGGCGACCGTTGACGTTGACGTGCCCATGGTTGACGAACTGGCGCGACTGCGGGCGGGTGGCACCCCAGCCGGCGCGATAGATCACGTTGTCGAGCCGGAGCTCGAGATAGCGCAGCATGTTCTCGCCGGTCACGCCCTGACGACGCGAGGCCTCGGCGAAGAGGTTGCGGAACTGGCGCTCGGTGAGGCCGTAGGTGAAGCGGGCCTTCTGCTTCTCCTGGAGCTGCATCAGGTACTCGCTGACGGAGCCACGACGGCGCGACCGACCGTGCTCGCCGGGCGGGTAGGGGCGCTTGTCGAGGGCGATGGTCTCGCCCTTCGTGCCCCAGATGTTGGTGCCGAGGCGACGCGACACGCGCGCCTTCGGTCCGGTGTAACGAGACATTTGCTAGACCCTCCGCCGCTTGACGGGACGGCAACCGTTGTGCGGGATCGGGGTGACATCCTTGATGCCGGTGACCTCGATGCCTGCATTCTGAAGAGAACGAATGGCGGTCTCACGGCCGGAGCCGGGACCCTTCACCTGCACGTCGACCTTGCGGACGCCGTGCTCCATCGCGCGACGGGCGGCCTGCTCGGCGGCCATCTGCGCGGCGTAGGGGGTGGACTTGCGCGAGCCCTTGAAGCCCACGTTGCCGGCGGAGGCCCAGGCGATGATGTCGCCCTGCTGATCCGAGATGGCGATGATCGTGTTGTTGAACGACGACTTGATGTGGGCGATGCCGTGGGTGACGTTCTTGCGCTCGCGCTTGCGGGGCCGACGGCCTCCGGCTGCTGGGGTAGCCATTACTTCATGACCTTCTTCTTGCCGGCAACGGTCTTCTTGGGACCCTTGCGGGTGCGAGCGTTGGTGTGGGTGCGCTGACCACGGACGGGCAGACCACGACGATGGCGCAGACCCTGGTAGCAGCCGATCTCCATCTTCCGCTTGATGTCCTGGCTGACCTCACGGCGCAGGTCGCCCTCGACCTGGAGCTCGCCGTCGATGTAGCCGCGCAGCTTGGCGACCTCGTCGTCGGTGAGGTCACGGACACGGGTGGTGTTGTCGATGCCGGTCGCCTCGCAGATGTTCACTGCGGTGGTGCGGCCGATGCCGTAGATGTAGGTGAGCGAGATCCCGACCTGCTTTTCGCGGGGGATGTCGACGCCGCTGATGCGTGCCATTTCAGCCTTGCCTCTGCTTGTGACGCGGGTTTTCGCAGATGACCATGACTCGGCCGTGGCGACGGATCACCTTGCACTTGTCACAGATCTTCTTGACGGAGGGACGAACTTTCATGAATGCGAGCTACTTGTATCGATAGGTGATCCGACCTCGTTGGAGGTCGTACGGAGTGAGTTCCACCTGGACCTTGTCGCCAGGGAGGATGCGGATGTAGTGCATGCGCATTTTGCCGCTGATGTGCGCGAGCACGTCATGGCCGTTCTCCAACTCCACGCGGAACATGGCATTGGGGAGCGACTCGGTGACCGTCCCTTCCAGGACGATCGCATCTTCCTTGGGCTTTGCGATGGCGAAAACCTCCACACAGGCGCACGAGCGGTTGCTCGCACGCAGAAACAGGCCCGGCAAGCCAGGCCAGCGCTCTACGCTATCGGGCGCGCGGGAGGCGTCCAACCCACGCGGGACAACAGGGACAGGGCATTCGGCACGGTTTCAGCGAACCGCTTCGATCACGGCGCGAAGGCGCTCGAAGACATCGTCCTCGGAGCCGACGCCGTCGACCGTGGTGAGCAGATCCCGGGCGGCGAACCAGTCGAGCAACGGGGCGGTCTGCTCTTCGTAGAGGGCCAGCCGCTTGTCGATGGCTTCGGGGGTGTCGTCCTCGCGACCGCGGGCCATCATGCGCTCGCGGACGACGTCGACGGGCACGTCGAGGTTGATCGCGCGATCGATCGCGACACCCTGATCCGCGCAGATGCGTTCGAGGGCGTCGGCCTGATCGGCGGTGCGGGGGAAGCCGTCGAGCAGCACGCCGTTGGCCATGATGTCGTCGGCCGCGAGCCGCTCGGCGACGATGCCGTTCATGATGTCGTCGCCCACGAGACCGCCGGCGTTCATCACCTCTTCGGCCTGGCGGCCGAGCTCGCTGCCGGCGGCGACCGCGGCGCGGAGCATGTCGCCGGTCGAGATGTGGATGCAGCCGAAGGTCTCGGAGATACGAAGGGCTTGTGTGCCCTTGCCCGAGCCCTGACGGCCCAGGATCACCAATCGAAGTGCGGCCATGACTATTTGAGAAAGCCTTCGTAGTTGCGCATCATCAGCTGGCTGTCGATCTGTTTCATCGTCTCCAGCGCGACACCGGACGCGATGAGCAGGGAGATGCCGCCGAAGGCGAAGCCGCCGGCGCCACCGCCACCGCCGGTGCCCGAGTCGAGCGTGATGTTGATGAGGATCGACGGCACGAGAGCGACCGACGCGATGAAGAGGGCGCCGGGGAACGTGATCCGGGAGAGGATGCGGGCGAGATACCGCTCCGTCTGCGGACCGGGCCGAATGCCCGGGATGAAGCCACCCTGCTTGCGGATCGTGTCGGCCTGCTTGGCCGGGTCGAACGAGATCGCCGTGTAGAAGTAGGCGAAGCCGACGATCAGCAGGCCGAAGAAGATCAGGTACGTGATCGCGGCCGGGTTGGCGAGGTTGTTGTCCACCCAGCGCTGCACCGAGCCACCCCAACCGTCGTTGGGAAGGGCGACCGCGATGAGGTTCGGCAGGTAGAGGACCGAGCTGGCGAAGATGATCGGGATGACACCCGACTGGTTCACCTTCAACGGGATGTAGGTGGACTGGCCGCCGTACATGCGCCGCCCGACGACCCGCTTGGCGAACTGGACGGGGATGCGCCGCTGACCCTGCTCGACGAACACGATCGCCACGAGCAGCATCACCGCCACGGCGATGAGGGCGATGAGCGGGCCGCTGCCGTTCTCGGCCTGCACCAGCGCGCCCTGGGCCGGGAGGCTGGAGACGACGCTCGTGAAGATCAGCAGCGACATGCCGTTGCCGATGCCCCGCTGGGTGATCAGCTCACCCATCCACATCAGCAGCGCCGTGCCGCTGGTGAGGGTGAGGACGACCACGAAGACGGTCCAGGCGTTGAACTTCGGGAGCAGGTCGATGTCGTTGCCGACGATGCCGCCGTTGTGGAACAGGAAGGCGAAGGAGGTCGACTGCACGACCGCGATCGACACGGTGAGGTAGCGCGTCCACTGGGTGATCTTGCGCTGACCGACCGCGCCCTGCTGCTGCCACTGCTCGATCTTCGGGATCACGACGCCGAGGATCTGCATGATGATCGACGACGTGATGTAGGGCATGATCCCCAGCGCGAAGACCGCGAACTGGGTGAGCGCACCGCCGGAGAACAGCTGCATGTAGCCGAGCAGGCCCGACTGGTTCGCCTGGTCCCGCAGGCCCTGGACCGCTTCGATGTCGACGCCCGGCGCCGGGATGAAGGATCCCAACCGGTACAGGCCGATCATGGCCAGGGTGAAGATGATCTTGTTGCGCAGGTCGGCGACCCGGAACATGTTCAAAACCCGCGTGAGCACTGTTCTCCTACCCCGTTTCCTGCCCCGAAGGGGAAATCAGCGGTTGGTGTGTTGGTTGAAGCTTCCGTGCGGAGGACGACGATCGCCCCACGGGAGCGGCAGCGTCTCGACACTACCCCCGGCCGCGGTGATAGCTGCCTCTGCGGATTTGGAGAACCCGTGCGCCTTGACCGTGATCGCCTTGGTGAGCTCACCACGCCCCAGGATCTTCAGCAGGGCGCCCTTGCCGATGAGGCCGCGCTCGAGGAGGATCTCGGGCGAGACCTCCGTGAGACCGGTCTCCTCGAGGGTGTCGAGGTTGATGCCCTGGTACTCGACGCGGAACGGGTTGGTGAACCCGCGCAGCTTCGGGATCCGCTGCAGGAGTGGCATCTGGCCACCCTCGAAGCCGACCGGGACGGTGTTGCGGGCGCGCTGACCCTTGGTGCCACGGCCGGCGGTCTTGCCGCCCTTGCCGCCGATACCGCGAGCCTTGCGCTTGCCGCGCTTGTTGGAGCCGTCAGCGGGCTCGAGATCGTGGAGCTTGATCATCAGTCAGCGTCTCCTGTGCCGTCTTCGACACGAATCAGATGGGGAACCCGGGCGATCATGCCGCGGACCACGGGACCGTCTTCGATCTCGTTGGTCCGGCCGATGCCCCGCAACCCGAGGGCGCGCAGGGTGCCGCGCTGCTTCGGCTTGGTGCCGATCGCGGAGCGGACTTGGGTGACTTTGATGGTGGCCATCACGACACCTCACTCGGCGCGGCCGGCGCGTCATCGGACGCGTCGCGCTCGCTCTCCTTGTAGGCCGCCCAGAGGCCGGCCGGGAGGAACTCGTCCGGATCGAGCCCGCGCAGCCGCGCGATCTCGTCGGGACGACGCAGACCGCGCAGACCGTTGATGGTCGCGCGGGCGACGTTGATGTGGTTGGGCGAGCCCAGCGACTTGCAGAGCACGTCGTGGATGCCGGCCTCTTCGAGGATGGCGCGCGCGGCACCACCGGCGATCACACCGGTACCGGGGGCGGCGGGCTTCAGCATGACGCGGCCTGCACCCATCTCACCGATGGTCTCGTGGACGATCGTCGAACCGGCCATCGGCACGGCGAACAGATTGCGGCGGGCTTCCTCGGTGCCCTTCTGGATCGCCAGCGGCACCTCCTTCGCCTTGCCGTAACCCAGACCGACCTTGCCGGCGCCGTCGCCGATCACCACGAGCGCGGTGAAGCTGAAGCGACGACCACCCTTGACGACCTTCGCCACGCGGTTGATGTTGATGACCCGCGACTCGCGCAGACCTTCACCACCGTCACGTGGGTTCGGCTCTCGTTCCCTGTTTCCGTAGGACATCAGAACTTCAATCCTCCCTCGCGGGCTGCGTCGGCGAGCGCCGCAACCCGGCCGTGGTAGCGGAAGCCACCACGATCGAATACCACCGTGTCGACACCGGCGGCCTTGGCCCGCTCCGCGAGGAGCGCTCCACACTTGCCGGCCGCGTCGACGTTGCCGTTCTTGTCGGCGCGCAGCGCCGACTCGGTGGTGGATGCCGCGGCCAGGGTGACGCCCGAAAGGTCGTCGATCACCTGCGCGGAGATGTGCTTGTTGGACCGGAACACGGCCAGACGGGGACGCTCGGCCGTGCCGCGCATCGTCTTGCGGATCCGGTAGTGACGCCGGGCACGGTCCTGCCGACGCTTCTTCGCGGTGTACGCCATGACTACTTGGCCGCCTTTCCGGCCTTGCGGATCACGCGCTCGTCCACATAGCGGATGCCCTTGCCCTTGTAGGGCTCCGGCTTGCGCCACTTGCGGATGTCTGCGGCCACCTGGCCGACCAGCTGCTTGTCGATCCCCTTGACGAAGATCTGGGTCTGCTGGGGCACGTCGAACTCGATGCCCGCAGGGGCCTCGATGTTCACCGGGTGACTGAAGCCGAGCGCGAGCTCCAACTTGTCTTTGCCCTTGGCGGTGGCGCGATAGCCGACGCCCTGGATCTGGAGTTCCTTGGTGAAGCCCTCCGTCACCCCGATGATCATGTTCTGGATCAGGGTGCGGCTGAGGCCGTGGAAGGACTTGGATGCGCCGGTGTCGTCCGGCCGTTCGACGACGAGGGTGCCCTCGTCCTCACGGACCGTGATGCCACCGGTGAGGGTCTGGGCGAGCTCGCCCTTGGTGCCCTTCACCGTGATGGTGTCGCCCGAGATCGAGACCTCGACGCCACTCGGGACGGTGATCGGGTTGTTGCCTACGCGAGACACGTCAGCCTCCTCACCAGACGAAGCACAGGATTTCGCCGCCCATGCGGTTCTTCCGTGCTTCGCGGTCGGACATCAGGCCCTTGTTGGTGGACACGATGGCCACACCGAGACCACCCTGAACACGGGGGATCTCGTCGCGGCTCTTGTAGATGCGCAGGCCGGGCTTGGAGACGCGCTTCAGACCGGAGATGACGCGAGCCCGCTCGGGGCTGTACTTCATCTCGATCGTCAGGGTCCGGCCGGGCTTGTCGTTGTTGTCCTCTTCGGAGAAGCCGCTGATGTAGCCCTCCTTCTCGAGAAGGCCGGCAAGCGCGACCTTCTGCTTCGAGGACGGCATGCGTACGTCATCGTGCATCGCCACGTTGGCGTTGCGGATGCGGGTGAGCATGTCGGAAATGGGATCGGTCATCGTCATCGCAGGGTCACCTCCTCACCAACTGGCCTTCTTCACACCGGGCAGTTCGCCCGCGTGTGCCATCTCTCGCAAGCAGACTCGGCACAGGCCGAACTTGCGGTACACCGAACGGGGCCGGCCACAACGGCGGCACCGGGTGTAGGCGCGCACCTTGAACTTCGGGGTGCGCTGCTGCTTTTCGCGGAGTGCTTTCTTCGCCATGGGTCACTGCCCCTCGCGTCGGAACGGGAAGCCGAACGCAGCCAGGAGAGCCCGGCCGTGGTCGTTCGACGTCGCCGTGGTGACGATCGTGATGTCCATGCCCCGCGTGGTGTCGACCTTGTCGTAGTCGATCTCGGGGAACATGAGCTGTTCGGTGACACCGAAGGTGTAGTTGCCGTTGCCGTCGAACGACTTCGGCGACAACCCTCGGAAGTCGCGGATACGGGGGATCGCCAACGAGATGAGGCGATCCAGGAACTCGTACATGCGGTCGCCCCGGAGGGTGACCTTGCAACCGATGGCCTGGCCGTCGCGCAACTTGAAGGTGGCGAGGCTCTTCTTGGCCCGGGTGACCACCGGCTTCTGGCCGGCGATGGTCTCCATGTCGGTGAGGGCGCCCTCGAGCAGCTTGGCCGAACCGGCGGCCTCGCCGACGCCCATGTTGAGGACGATCTTCTCGATCTTGGGCACCATCATGACGTTGGGGAGTTCGAGCTCGCTCTGGAGGGCGCTCTTGATCTCCTCGTTGTACCGGGTGCGCAGCCGAGGCTGATAGGTGGTCGTGCTCATCGTTCTGCCCTCTTGCCGCTGGCGCGGCGGGCCGGGCGGCCACGCTCGCAGTGCTCGCTCACAGCTCGGCCCCCGTTCGCTTGCAGACGCGGACCTTGGTGCCGTCGTCGAGGATCTTGTAGCCCACGCGGGTGGCCTTGCCGTCCTTGGGGCTGACCACCGCGACGTTGGACACGTCGATCGGCATCGCCTTGTCGATGATGCCGCCCTGCTGGTCCTGACGGGTGGGCGCCTGGTGCTTCTTCGCGATGTTGACGCCGTCGACGATGACCTTGCCCTTTTCGGGGATGGCCCGTTCGACGACACCCTCGGCGCCCTTGTCCTTACCGGACAGCACGACGACGCGATCGCCCTTGATGATCTTCATGCTCTTCGTGGTGCTGTTCTTGCCAGCCATGTCAGAGAACCTCCGGCGCCAACGACACGATCCGCATGAACTGCTTGTCGCGCAGTTCACGACCGACCGGGCCGAAGATGCGAGTACCGCGGGGCTGACGCTGATCGTTGATCAGCACCGCCGCGTTCTCGTCGAAACGGATGTAGCTGCCATCCGGTCGACGCTTTTCCTTCTTCACCCGGACGACGACGCACTTGACGACATCGCCCTTCTTGACCTGAGCGCCGGGGATCGCATCCTTGACCGTCGCGACGAAGACGTCGCCGATCGAGGCGTAGCGACGCTTCGAACCGCCGAGGACCTTGATGCACAAGACCTCCTTGGCGCCCGAGTTGTCGGCGACCCGCAAGCGGGATTCCTGCTGGATCACTTGGCACGCTCCAGGACTTCGACGAGGCGCCAGCGCTTGTTCTTCGACAGCGGCCGGGTCTCCTGGACCCGCACGCGGTCGCCCACGTTGAGGGTGTTCTCCTCATCGTGCACGTGGAGCTTCTTGTTGCGCTGCACGGTCTTCGCGTAGCGACGGTGACGGACACGGTCGATGGTCTCGACCACCGCCGTCTTGTCCATCGCGTTCGACACGACCATGCCCTCGCGCACCTTGCGGGCGTTCTCACGAACGCCGGTGTCACGCTCTGTCTGCTCAGCCATCGGAACTCTCCAGCGCCTCTGCATCGGCGATCTCGCGGGCCCGCAGCTCGGTGAGCACGCGGGCGATGTCCTTCTTGACGGCCTGCATCGCCGTCGAATTGTCGAGCTGGCCGGTGGCGAACTGGAAGCGCAGGTTGAACAGCTCTTCCTTGTGGTCCGCGAGCTTCTCGAGCAGGTCGGTGTCGCCGAGGTCGGCGAGTGCCTTTGCCTTCGCCATCAGAAACTCTCCTCACGGCTCACGAAGCGGGCCTTGATCGGCAGCTTCTGGATCGCACGGTCGATCGCCTCGCGGGCGATCTCCTCGTCCTGGTACGACAGTTCGAACAGGATCCGGCCCGGCTTCACGACGGCGACCCACATCTCGGGGTTGCCCTTGCCCGAACCCATGCGGGTCTCGGCCGGCTTCTGGGTGACGGGCTTGTCCGGGAAGACGTTGATCCACACCTTGCCGCCACGCTTGATGTGGCGGGTCATTGCGATACGACCGGCTTCGATCTGACGCGCGGTGATCCATCCGGGCTCGAGCGCCTGGATGCCGTAGTCGCCGTAGGTGACCTCGGTCGCGCCCTTCGACACGCCCTTGGTCCGTCCCCGGTGCTGTTTGCGGTGCTTGACCTTCTTGGGCATCAACATGACAGCAACCTCAGTCGTTCGCCCGGAAGTGCGGGGTCTCGCTCTGCTCGCGAATGGACGCCTCGATGGCGTCTTCCTCGTCGAGGAGCTTCTCGAACTCGGGATCGGCTTCCTGCACGAGTGCAGCCGGCTCTTCCTCGGTCTCGGCCTCGGGGGTCTCTTCGGTCTCGGGCGTGGCGACGCGCTTGCGGCTCGACACGACCTTGCGGGGCTTGGCCTGGCCGCTGGTCTCGCCGGCGGCCATGGCGGCCTCGAGCGTGGCCTTGTCCTCGGCGTTGGTCTTGTACGGGAGGATGTCGCCCTTGTAGAGCCACACCTTCACGCCGATGCGACCGTAGGTGGTACGGGCTTCGCGGAAGCCATAGTCCACATCGGCGCGCAGGGTGTGCAGCGGCACACGACCTTCGCGGTACCACTCGGTGCGCGCCATCTCCGATCCGCCGAGGCGGCCCGAGCACTGGACGCGGATGCCGAGGGCACCGGCCTTCTGGGCGTTCTGCACCGCACGCTTCATCGCCCGGCGGAACGCGACGCGTCCGGCGAGCTGGTCGGCGACACCCTGGGCGATCAGCGCGGCGTCGAGCTCCGGCTGCTTGATCTCCTGGATGTTCAGCTGGACCTTGGCGTTGCCGGTGATCGAGGTGAGACCGGCGCGGAGGCGGTCGGCCTCGGAACCACGACGCCCGATGACGATGCCCGGCCGGGCGGTGTGGACGTCGACACGGAGACGATCGCGGGTGCGCTCGACCTCGACCCGGCTGATCGCGGCGTGCGGCAGCTCGGTCATGAGGAAGTCGCGGATCTTCCAGTCCTCGATGACGTTGTCGGCATATTCCTCACGGTCGGCGAACCAGCGGCTCTTCCATTCCGTGGTGACGCCGAGGCGGAACCCGTAGGGGTTGACCTTCTGTCCCATTACTCGTTCTCCTCTGCGGCCTCGACCGCCGCTCGAGCCGTCGCCGCAGCCGCTTCGGCCTTGGTCGCGGCCTCGGCGGCCTGGGCCGCGAGTTCCTTCTCTTCATCGGTCTCGGCCGCGGCCATGGCCTCATCGGCCGCCTTGCGGGCGTCGGCCGCTTCCTCGGTCGCCTTGTCGGCGGCCTTGCGGGCTTCGTCGAGGTCGCCCTCGGCGAGTGCCTCGGCGGCGTCTTCGGCGTCGTCCGCGGCATCGTCGACCGCGTCCTCGACATCGTCGACCGCGTCGGCCACGTCGTCGCTCACGTCGGCATCGTCGAGCGCATCCTCGAGATCGTCGGCGGCGTCGTCGGCGGCATCGGCCGCATCCTCGACCGCTTCCACGGTCGCAGCGACGATCTCGCTGGCCTGTTCCTCGACCGACGGTTCGTCGTGGTCGTGGTCGTGATCATGGTCGTGATCGTGCTCGGCTTCCTCACGGGCCCGGCTCTGGGCAACGCGCTGACGACGGGCCTCGGCCGCGTTCGTCGTGGTCGAGCGACCGGCGTTGGCTTCGCGCTCGCGCAGCGCCTCGAGCTGCTCCTCGGAGTAGCGCGACACGATCACCGTGATGTGGCAGGTGCGCTTGCGGATGCGGGTGGCACGGCCACGGGCCCGGGGGCGCCAACGCTTGAGCGTCGGACCCTCATCGGCGTAGCAGGCCGAGACGAACAGCTCTTCGGCGAGCTGGCCGTCGTTGTGTTCGGCGTTGGCGACGGCGGAATCGAGAACCTTGGCGATCTCTTCGCTGATGCCGCGCTCGCTGAACGCGAGGATCTCCGACGCCTCGGCGTAGGACTTGCCCCGGATCAGGTTCAGGATCTCGCGGGCCTTGTAGGCCGACGCGCGCACGTGCGACGCCTTGGCGCGGGTGCCGGGACGCTCGTTGGTCTTCGTGCCGGTCATCGGCGGGCTCCCCGCTCCTGGCCGGCGTGGAACTTGAAGGTGCGGGTGGGCGCGAACTCACCGAGCTTGTGGCCGACCATCGACTCGGTCACGTAGACCGGGACGTGCTTGCGACCGTCGTGGACGGCCAGGGTGTGGCCGATCATGTCGGGGATGATGGTCGAACGACGAGACCAGGTCTTGATGACCTTCTTCTCGCCCGTCTCGTTGAGTGCATCCACCTTCTTGAGGAGGTGGTCGTCGACGAACGGACCCTTCTTGAGGCTGCGCGGCATTGTGATTACCTCCGCGAACCGCGCGTCCGGCGACGGCGCACGATCAGCTTGTCGGATTCGGGCTTCTGCTTGCGGGTACGGCCCTCGGGCTTGCCCCACGGGGATACGGGATGGCGACCACCGGAGGTCTTGCCCTCGCCGCCGCCATGGGGATGATCAACCGGGTTCATGGCGACGCCGCGGGTCTGGGGGCGCTTGCCCTTCCAGCGGTTGCGGCCGGCCTTGCCGATCTTGATGAGTTCGTGCTGGCTGTTGCCGACCTCGCCGATGCTGGCCCGGCAGTCGATCGGCACCCGTCGCATCTCGGTGCTGGGCAGACGCAGGGTGGCGAACTCGCCTTCCTTGGCGACCAGCTGGATGGAGGTGCCGGCGGAGCGGCCCAACTTGGCACCGGCGCCGGCCTTCAGCTCCACATTGTGGATGACGGTACCGACCGGGATGTAGCGCAGCGGCAAGGCGTTGCCGGGGCGGATCTCCGCACCCTGACCTGACGTGAGCTTGTCGCCGACCTGCAGCTCACGGGGGGCGATGATGTAGCGCTTCTCGCCGTCGTGGTAGTGCAGCAGGGCGATGTTGCAGGTGCGGTTCGGGTCGTACTCGATGGTCGCGACCGTGGCCGGTACGCCGTCCTTCGTGCGAAGGAAGTCGACCTGGCGGTACTTCTGCTTGTGTCCGCCACCGCGGTGACGGCTGGTCTTGCGACCGTGGTTGTTGCGCCCGCCGGACTTGGTCTCACCCTTGGTGAGACTCTTCTCCGGCGAAGAGGCGGTGATCTCCGAGAAGTCCGAGGAGGTCTGGAAACGACGACCCGGGCTGGACGGCTTGCGCTTGCGAATGGCCATGATGCTGTCTCCCCTACGCCTCGAACAGATCGATCGAGTCACCCTCGGCGAGGGTGACGAGGGCCCGCTTCTGACCGGAACGCTGGCCGAAACCACCGGTGCGGCGGTTGCGCTTGCGCTTGCCCTTGCGGTTGAGGGTGTTCACCTTGAGGACGGACACGTCGAAGATCTCCTCGACGGCGTCGCGGATCTCCGGCTTCGACGCGCTCGGCGCCACGACGAAGGTGTAGACGTTCTCCTCGAGCAGCCCGTAGGACTTCTCCGAGACGACCGGACGAATGATGACGTCGCGATGATCCTTCACGATCACTCGCCTCCTTCGGAGCCGTCTGCGCCACCCGGCAGGGTGGCTTCGGTGAACACCACGACGTCGCTGTCGAGCACGTCGTAGGTGTTGAGCTCACCGACGTGGAGGCAGTGCACGTTGGTGAGGTTGCGGAAACTCTTGTAGGCGGACTCGTCGGCGTCGCCGAGGACCACGAGCACCTTGCCCTCGGCACCGATCGCGGCGAGCGCGGCGACGGCGTCCTTGGTCTTGGGGGTGTCGAAGTTCCAGGAGTCGACCACGATGACGTTGCCCTCGCTGGCCCGGTCGGACAGGGCGCTGCGCAGGGCGAGGCGCACCATCTTCTTGGGGGTCTTCTGGCTGTAGTCACGCGGCTTCGGGCCGTGGGCGATGCCGCCACCCCGCCAGATCGGCGAGTTGGAGGAACCGGCGCGGGCGCGGCCGGTGCCCTTCTGGCGCCAGGGCTTGGCCCCGCCACCACGGACCTCACGACGGGTCTTGGTGGAGTGGGTGCCGGCCCGCTTGGCGGCGAGTTGGGCGGTCACGACCTGGTGCATGACGGGGATGTTGGGCTCGATGCCGAACACGTCGTCGACCAGTTCGGCCGTGCCGGCATCGGAGCCGGACGGGGACTTCATGGTGACGGTGATCTTCGAGGAATCAGCCATCTCAGGATCCCTTCACTGCGTCGCGGATGACCACGGTGGCACCGCGGGGGCCGGGCACGGAGCCCCGCACCAGCAGAACTTCGGCCTCGGGATCGCTCTTGACGACCTCGAGGTTCAGCGTGGTGACCTTCTGGTTGCCCATGCGGCCGGGCAGCTTCTTGCCCTTGAACACACGACTCGGCGTGGCGCACTGGCCGACCGAGCCGGGCTTGCGATGGACCTTGTGGGCGCCGTGCGAGGCGGGCTGGCCCTTGAAGCCGTGTCGCTTCATCGCGCCCGCGAAGCCCTTGCCCTTGGAAACGGCAGTGACATCGACCCGTTCGCCCTGCTCGAGGACGTCGACGCCGATCTCCTGGCCCACGGTGAACTCCGAGACGTCATCGAGGCGGAGCTCGACGAGCGTGCGACCGGACTCGACGCCGGCCTTCTCGAAGTGTCCGGCCTCGGGCCGGGTGAGCTTGCCTGCATCCTTCACGCCGAGCGTGACCTGGATGGCGGAGTAGCCGTCGCTTTCAGGGGTCTTGACCTGCACGACACGGCACGTCGACACGCGCAGCACGGTGACCGGGACGACACGGTTCTCGTCGTCCCAGACCTGCGTCATGCCGACTTTCTCGCCGACGATCGCCTTGGTGGCCATGATTGGATCCTCATCCTTGGCACCGACCGGGATCGGTGCGCTCGTTCGCGCCGGCGAGCCGGTGCGGGGTTTCACGCGAACGCTCCGCTCGGGCGGACCCGGCGGAGCGTTCGTTCGGTTTTGCGATGTGGTTCCCGGGGGCCTGCATCGACGTCGATTCCGTGCTGATGGCCCGATCCGAGAATCGGAACCGCACAAGGTGACGAGGCTAGCGCCCGGACTGCCGCGTACCAACCGGCATCCCCGGGTCTTTCCGCGGCCGGAAGTAGCGTCCGATTGGATGGCGACCGAGGGTGACGAAGATACTGGAACCAGTGCGCCCGACACCTGGTTGAGCGCCTCCACGGTCCCGACGTGGATCGTCAAGGCGATCGGCCTCTTCTGGCTCGGGTGGCTCGCGGTCTATGTCGGCACCGGCATGGTCCGATCGCTGCGATCACTGCTGATCGTCATCCTGATCTCGCTGTTCCTCAGCTTCGCGATCGAGCCGGCCGTCAACCGGCTCGAACGGCGGGGAATCCGTCGGGGCGGCGGCGTCTGGATCGTCTATGTGCTCATGCTGATCGGCATCGCCGGATTCTCGGCCGCCATCGGCACCGCCCTCGCCACCCAGATCGACGAGCTGATCCAGGACGCGCCGCGCCTCATCGAGGACGCCGAGGCATGGCTCCAGGAGAACGTGGACGAGGACATCGACCTCACCGAGTTCCGCGACGAGTTCGTGGCCGACGGGCGGGCGGCGGATCTCGCCGGTCAGTTCGCCGACGACATCGTCAATCTCGGCGCGGCGCTCCTCAACATCATCTTCCAGGCGTTCACGATCGCGCTGTTCACCTTCTACCTGGTGGCCGAGGGACCGAAGCTGCGCCGCACGATCTGCTCGTTCCTCGAACCCGAGCGCCAGGCCATGGTGCTCGAGGTCTGGGACCTCGCGATCCAGAAGACCGGCGGCTACATCTACTCCCGCGGCATCCTTGCGTTCTTCTCGTTCGCCGCCCACTGGGTCGCCTTCGAGATCGTCGATCTCCCGTTCCCGCTCCCGCTCGCCCTGTGGGTCGGCGTCATCTCCCAGTTCATCCCCGTCATCGGCACCTATTTCGCCGGCGCGCTCCCGGTCGTGATCGGGCTGCTCGACGACCCGAAGAAGGGGCTCGTCCTGCTCATCGTGATCGTCGTCTACCAGCAGGTGGAGAACTATCTCTTTGCCCCCCGGGTGACGGCCCAGACCATGGAGATCCACGTCGCGGTGGCGTTCGGCGCCGTGCTCGCCGGCGCCGCCCTGCTCGGCGTCGTCGGTGCCCTGCTCGCGCTCCCCTTCGCGGCCACCGCGCAGGCGTTCATCTCGGGCTACCGACAGCACCACGAGATCGAGGAGGATGTCCTCGAACGCAGCGCACAACGACGCGGCCGTGGAGTGACCCGATGAGTCGACCGATCTTCTACACGCACATCATGAAGACGGGCGGGATCTCGATCACGACGTCCATCCGGGATGCAGTCGGCGCCGACCGGACTTTCCCGGACTCGGCCGGCGATGTGGCCGTCGTGGCCGCCAAGTCCATACCCGACTATCTGCTGGCTCTCGACGACGAGGATCGCCGGGCCCTGCGGTTCACGACGGTGCACCAGCCGGCGTGGGTCGCGTTCACCGCGCCACCCGACACGATCCGCGCGACGGTGCTGCGCGAACCGGTGGCGCGAACGCTGTCCCATCTTCGCCAGATCGCCGGGGGCAACCATCGCGCCGACTCGCCCCGCGAGGCCTGGGACGACCCCGAGATCCGGGCGCGCCTGTCGAACTACATGTGCCAGCTCTTCGCGGACCGCGAGGACCGCCCCGTCCCGAACGAGCCCCTGCCCGACGAGATGGACGACGCCATGAAGCGCCGCGTCCTGGCGTCGCTCAGCGACGGGTGGTCGACCGCGATCTGGAACCCGATGGCGATCGACGACGCAGCGTTGGCACAGGCGATCGCGACATTGTCCCGCTTCGACGTCGTGGGGACCACGGCGAACCTCGCCGGCTTCGTCTCCCGTCTCGCCACCGCCGCAGAACTTCCGTTGTCGCCGCCCGAACACCTCAACCGCACCAGCGAGCCGGTGGCGGTCGACGACGACCTCGTCGACGAGATCCGGGCTGCGGTCGTTTTCGACCAGCAGCTCTACGAACACGCTCAGGCGTCGGACGCCGCCGGCTGAGCCGGCCGCTCGCAGACGGTCAGACCGGCGTGGTGGCGTCGTCCACGAGACGCGTCCGCCGCTCCCGCTCGGCCCGCAGGTTCGTGACGAAGACCGCGGCCTCGGTGCGGCTGCTCATGTTCAGCTTGCGCAGCAGGTTGGACACATAGTTCTTGACCGTCTTCTCGGCGAGGCTCATGCGCTCCGCGATCTGGCGGTTCGTGAGGCCCTCGGCGAGATGGTCGAGGAGGCGCCGCTCCTGGGGGCTGAGGTCGTTCAGCACGGAAGCATCGCCGTCGTCGATACGACCGGTCCGCAGCCGCTCCAGCAACCGGCCCGTCAACGTCGGGTCGATGAGCGAGCCGCCGCCGTGGACGACACGGATCGATCGGACGAGTTCGGTGCCGGCGGTCCGCTTCAGGAGGAAGCCGGCGGCATCGGCGCGGATGGCCGACAGCAGCACGTCGTCGTTGGAGTAGGAGGTGAGAATGACGCTCGCCACCTTCGGCAGACGTTCCTTGATCCCCCGACAGACGTCGAGACCGTCGCCGTCGGGGAGCATCAGGTCGATCAGCGCCACATCGGGCCGGGTCGACTCGATCAGCCGCAGACCGTCGGCGGCCGTGCCGGCCTCGCCGACGACCTCCATGTCGGTCTCCCGCTCGAGCACGGCACGAAGGCCTTCTCGAACGAGTTCGTGGTCATCTAGGAGAAACACTCGAATCGTCATTGCAGGTCCCTTGTCCCTATTCGGTCGGAGTTCCGGTCCCGGCGGATGCCGTGCGGTCACCTGTCCTGATCGTCGGGGACTCTTGGCCCTGTACTTGACGAGGACCGGCCGCTCGTCACCACGGAAGCGCTCCTCGGCCCATCGGGGACGATGACCGCCGTCCCGGCGTCGACTGGGCCGAACGGCCCCTCTCCCGCGCCGCCTGGGGCGTCGAGCGACTCGCCGCTCAGGGGCAGGGAATCACGGTGACGGAGATGGGATCGGACGTGTCCGTGTTCCCGGCGGCGTCGAAGGCCGTGGCCCGGATCTCCATGCGCGTCGTCGTGGCGAACGTTCCGGCCGGGATCGCGAGCGTCGCGGACCAGGTGTCCGGCTGGCCGGTCGGCGACAATCCGACCGAGCCGGACTCGGAGCCGGCCGGGTTGACCCAGTCGACCGTGACGGCGGTGACGGCCACGTCATCGGTGGCGAGCACGGTCACCGTGGTCTGCTCCTCCAGCTGCGCCGTCGCGCACGAGTTCGCCGTGTTGCGTTCGACGATCGGCGAGTCCGAGTTGGTGAAGCGCGCCACGTCGGGCGGGTTCGGGTCCGGTGCGACGGTCGTCGTCGTCGTCGTGGTCGTGGACGTGGTGGTCGACGTGGTCGTCGTGGTCGACGTGGTCGACGTGGTGGTCGTGGACGACGAGGTCGGCGGCGGCTCTGTCGTGGTCGTTGTGCTGGTGGTCGTGGTCGAGCTCGGCGGCGCGACCGTGGTCGACGGTGCCGTCGTCGCGGGAACCGCGGTCGTGGTCGGCGCCCCCACGGACCCTTCGTCGACCGCGGCCCGATCGCCCAGCACGTCCACCGCGACGACGCCGGCGGTGACGAGCACGATGAGCACCGACAGCGCCACGACCGTCAGGAACGCGCCCAGACGACCGGAGGCCGCCGCACCCGGAAACCCGTCCGGGCGCCATTGCTCGATGGTGACCGTCGGCGGATGGCCGGCGGCGAGCAGGGCACCGACATCGCCCCGCAGACCCTCGGGCACCGGGGTCAGTGGCATGGCGGAGGCCATCCCGCTCGGATCCAGGAGGGCCTTGCGTCGACGACTGCACGTCTCACAGCCGTCGACGTGGCGACCGACCCGCTTGCGCACGACCGGCGAGAACGACCCGTCCCACTCGCCCAGCACCGCCTGCAGTTCGCCACAGTCGGAGCGGGCGTGGCGGGCGACGAGCAGGGCGCCGAGCGACCGTTCGACGCGGGCCCGCACCCGCTGCACGAGCTTGTAGGCGTTCTCGGTCGACACGCCGAGGACGGCCGCCAGATCCTCACCGTCGAGGCCGTGGCGCATGTGGAGATCGAGCACCTCCTGATCGCGCTCGTTCAGCCCGGCGCGGGCATCGACCATGAGCTGGCGCAGCTCGGCGCGCTCCACGGACCGGGTCATCTCGACCTCGACCCCGACGTCCGCGCCCGCATCGGGTTCCGCCACCGTGCGCTTCCGGCCGCGCAGCCGGGCGCGGCTCTGGTTCCTCGCGATGCTGTAGAGCCACGGTCGCAGTCGCTCGGGGTCCCGCAGCTGGCCCAGCTTCTGACTCGCGGTGAGGAAGGTGTCCTGGAAGGCGTCCGCCGCGTCGTCGGGCGAATGGAGCATGGCGAGGCAGAGGTCGTAGACGCGGTCGGCGTAGCGCTCGTAGATCGCGCCGAGCGCAGCGGGGTCGCCGGCGAGGTGGCGCGCGACCAGCGACGCGTCTCCGTCACCGCCGTTCGTCGCTGCCATGGGGCCGCAGCGTAGCGAGAGGTGGGGGCGCGCTTCATGGCCGTCCAGAGCGCGCCGCACCCCGATTCTGGACACTTCGCGAACTTCTTTCGCCGAAAAGTGTCCAGCGACCACCCCGCCCGCGCTCTGGACCACGACTGCGGCACCCGGCCGCGGCGAACCAGGAGGAGTTCTCCCATGCACACCCACGACACCCCGAAGAAGCCCACGCGCCGGCTCGGTCGCAAGGCCGTCGCCGTCGGTCTCGCCCTCGCGATCGGCATCCCGGCGGTCGCCCAGGCGCACCCGTTCGTCGATGTCGACGAGGGCCAGTGGTACAGCGAAGCCGTCGAGTGGGCCTACGCCAACGGCCTCACCACGGGGACCAGCCCCACGACCTTCAGCGGTGACGCCGGCGTCGATCGGTATCAGCTGTACACGGTGCAGCACCGGTTCCACACCGAGCTGGTCGAACCCGCGCTCGCCGATCTCGAGGACGAGATCGACGACATCGACATCCCGACGATCTACGCGGCGAACGTGTCCTCGGCCGGAACGGCGATGGACGCGGGCACCACGGACGGCGTCACCGCCGAACGCGAGAGCACTGGCGAGTACGTGGTCGACTTCCCCCGCGACGTGACGGACTGCAGTTGGACGGTGACCCATCGTTCCACCGACGGCCTGTTGCTGTTGCCGGATCCCGACTTCGAGGACCAGCCCCACTTCGACCTCTCGACGCCGACGGCGATCACGATCGACGGCTGGGACCGCGACGAGGACGAGATCCGGGTACGGGTGTCGGACGACACCGGCACGTCGAAGAACACGAGCTTCCAGCTCCAGGTGATCTGCACGTCGCCGGCGCCGTTCACGCCGCCGTTCATCGAGCTCGGCGGCTGATCCGCTCGGTCCACGACGCGAGCACTTCCGGGTCCGTACCCGGCACGGCAACGGCGGTCATCGCGGGTTCGCCCGTCGATGGCGGCCGTTGCCGCGTCACCTCGGTTCGGCGCCCGCTGCGCTGCACGACATGGCGCTCACCGTCGACGTCGACGAAGCCCTTGAGCCGGACGATCCCGTCCGGCGCCGCCGCCAGCCACGCATCGAGGCCGGCCCGATCGGTGGGCTGGGGCACGAACGATCGAGCGACGTGCAACGCGTGCGAATCCGCCCCGCCACGCCCGACCCGGTCGAGGGGGAGCAGTATCTCGACCCCCACGGCCGCGGCGTCGAACACGGGAGCATCGGTGATGATCCCGATCCGGTCGCGCGCCCGCGTGACGGTGGCGGGATCCGTGACGTCGGTGCGACTGACGAGCACGATGTCGGCCCCGGTGATCTGGGTCGCCACGGTGTCGCCGACGAGCGGATCGTCGAGCCACCCGTCTACCGACTCGGGATCGACCACGACAACGACGCCCTCCAACTCGTAGCCCGGCGTGCGACCCCACTGGGCCACCGCCCACGGATCGCCGACGCCGCTCACCTCGATGACGAGATGCTCGGGGCGGGGCTCGAGGTTCGCCAGTTCGTCGAGGGCGACGGCGAGCCCGTCGACGGCGGAACAGCAGACGCACCCGTTGGCGAGCGCCCGCATCGTGCCATCGTCCGATTCGATGAGGGCCTCGTCGATGGCGACGTCGCCGAAGTCGTTGACGACCACCGCGATCCGTCGACCGTGGTCGCCGGTCAACAGCCGGTTGAGCAATGTCGTCTTACCGGCACCGAGATACCCGCCGACCACCGTCAGCGGGATCCTCGTCGCCGTCACCCGACCGGGTGGTGGTCGCCGCCGAGGACCGTGCCGACGACACCGATGTCACGCAGTCCGCCCGCGCCGACCTCGTACGGATCGGCGTCGAGGGCGACGAGGTCCGCACGCTTGCCCACACTGATCGAGCCGATCTCGTCGTCCATGCGCAGCTGGAAGGCGGCACCGAGCGTCACCGCGTGCAGCGCCTGGTCCACGGTGAGCCGCTCGTCCGGTCCGAGAACCCGGCCCGATGCGGTCTGCCGGTTGGCGGCACACCACGCGACATGGAGCGGGCCGAGCGGCGTCACCGACGCGTCACTGTGGATCGAGAGCGGGATGTCGTGGGCCAGCACCGTGGCCGCCGCGTTCATCCTCGACGCCCGGTCGGGGCCGACGGTCAGGTCGTGGTGCTGGTCGCCCCAGTACCAGAAGTGGTTGGAGAAGAGATTGGCGCACATGCCGAGCTCCGCCATCCGCCGGTACTGGTCGTCGCGGGTCAGTTGGCAATGCTGGATCGTCGTGCGGTGATCGTCGTACGGCGCGCCGCCGGTCACCTCGGTGAACGCGTCGAGCAACACGTCCACCGCCTGGTCGCCGTTGCAGTGGACATGGAGTAGGAGCCCGGCGTCGAGCACCGGCCGCAACCAGTCGGCGAGCTGGGCGGGCGGTACCAGCCACAGGCCGTTGTCCTTGCCGTTCACGTAGGGCTCGGTGACCCGGGCCGTGAAGCCCTGGATGCTTCCGTCGAGCACGAACTTCACGCCGCCGAAGCGCAGCTTCTCGGACGACTCTCCCCGGCGGCGCTCGATCAGCGCCGCGACGTCGTCGAGGTCGGACGGACCGCCGTGACCCGGATTGTGGAACACGGACACGCGGGCGGGAAACGCCGGGTCGTCGACCACCTGCCGCCACATCGCCGCCATGCCGTCGCCGGCGAGCGAACCGCTGCCGAGGTCCACCGCCGTCGTGATCCCCGCGTTGCGAGCGAGCCGACCGAACGCGCCGATCCCTTCGGGCGACATGAGCGGCATGACCATCGACATGAAGCTGTCCCCGGCCAGTCGCATCGCGGCCGGCTCCTGGAGCTCGCCGATGGGATGTCCGGCACCGTCCTTCGGTACCCCCTCGGCCAGCGTGTCGGCGGTGATGCCCTCCTTCTCCATCAGGGCGGTGTTGACCGTGGCGAGGTGCAGCGAGGCGTGGAACACGAAGATCGGCCGGGTCGTCGAGACCCGGTCGAGATGCTCGGCCACCAGGCGCTCGCCGGGGAAGTAGATCGGGTCGAGCCCCCACGCGAGCAATGGCGCGTCCGGGTCGTCCATCGCCGCGTCGGCGCCACGGAGGCGGTCGATCACCGCGTCGATCGTCGTGCAGCCGGCCCACAGCTTCCCGTCCGGATCGCGATTGTCGAAGTAGCCGACATAGAGGTTGCTCCACATGCCGCCGGCCATCGCATGCGAGTGCGCCTCCACGAACCCCGGCAGCAGCACCCGTTCCCGGTGACGATCGTCGACCTCGGCGTCGGGATGGGCGGCGAGGAGATCAGCGGTCGAACCCACGCCGACGATCCACCCGTCAGCGATCGCGACGGCATCGCCGGCAACCGCCTCGTCGAGCGGGTGGACGGTCTTGGCCGTGAGGATGGTGGTCATCGCCGGCGACGCTATCGCCACGCCGAGTGGCCGTGCTCACGGCTCTGCGGGAGCGGCCGACGGGACGCACATGACGATCACCATCCGCATCACGAAGGCGACGCTCGCGATCCTCGTGGCCGTGGCCGTGCTCGCCGGAACGGCCACCGCGTTGGCGGGGCACCCGTTCGGCGACGTCGAGGACGGCAAGTGGTACTCCGAGGCCGTCGAGTGGGCCTACGACAACGACATCACCACCGGCAAGACCCCGACGACCTTCAACGGCGACGACGGCGTCACCCGCTACGAGGCCGTCACCTTCCAGCAGCGCTACGACGAGAACGTCGCCGGTCCCGCCCGCGACGCCCTCGCCGACGACATCAGCGACAACGCTGACGACATCGCCGACAACGGCGAGGCGATCGCATCGCTGGCGGCCGAGACCGAGTACTACTGGGCGATGATCGATCCGGACGGGTCCGTGCTCACGAGCTCGCACCCCGCGACCGCACATCGGGACGACACCGGGACCTATCGAGTCGGATTCGACGGTGTCCCGGCAAGCGATCTCTTCGCTAACGAGATCTACTGCATGGGCACGGCAACCACGTCGCTCGGTTTCACCGCAACCAGCTACGTGGTCGGCGGGGAGAACGAGTTCCACACCGTGTGGGTCTTCGACACCAGCGAGGCGCTGACGGACAGTTCATTCCGTTTCGTCGCCTACTGCTGATCGGACCTGCGCTCACATCGAGCGCGTCGCGGCCGACGGGACCCGTGGTGCGCGAGGAGCGCACACGACTCCGATTGGCGGACAACGCATGCACATCAACATCAAGCTCACGAAGACGAAGCTCGCTCTCGTCGTGGCGGCCGTCGCCCTCGCCGGCACCTCGGTGGCCTATGCGGGCCACCACCCGTTCACCGACGTCGAGGACGGCAAGTGGTACTCCGACGCTGTCGAGTGGGCCTACGACAACGACATCACCACCGGCAAGACGCCGACGACCTTCAACGGCGACGACGGCGTCACCCGCTACGAGGCCGTCACTTTCCAGCAGCGCTACGACGAGAACGTCGCCGGCCCCGCCCGCGACGCCCTCGCCGACGACATCAGCGACAACGCTGCCGACATCGCCGACAACGCCGACGCCATCAGTGACAACGCGTCCGCCCACGACGACGAAGTCGGTCGTCTCGCCTACGAGCAGTTCACCGACGAGGACAACTGGGACGGCAACGACCTGAAGACCGACGTCACGATCGACGTGCCGACGGACGGCTTCCTGATCGTCAACTACAGCGCGAACATCGGTCGGGACATCAATGAGAGCGGCACCGGCGACCTCACGGTGACCGCCACGTTCGAGCACGACGGCGACACCATCGACACCTTCTTCCAGGTCATCGATCTCGACGCCGGACTGTTCAACTTCGACACGCACACGCTGTCGTTCACCCACGTCCTCGAGGCGAGCGCGGGCGACAACGACGTCGACGTCACGCTGTCGCACGGCGGTGACGCGGACGATCTCCTCTACGTCTACAACGAGAACCTCAACGTCTTGTTCGTGCCGTTCGACGCCAGCAGCGGACCGATCATCGTCCCGCTCGGCGCCGGCGACGACGGGCGCAACCACAACCCCAACGGCAACAACTGAGCCTCGGCTGCGCCGACCGAAAACGAGAAGAGCCCCGGGCCGAGGGCCCGGGGCTCTTTCGCGTTCTGTCCGGCGGGCGCTACGCCTGCTGGATCTTGATCTCGATGTCGACCCCGGCGGGGAGGTCGAGGCGCTGCAGCGAATCCACCGTCTTGGGCGAGGGATCCAGGATGTCGAGCAGGCGCTTGTGGATGCGCATCTCGAAGTGTTCCCGGGAATCCTTGTCCTTGAACGGACCCTTGATGACCGTGAAGCGGTGCTTCTCGGTCGGCAGGGGAATCGGACCCGACAGGTGGGCCTGCGTCCGCTTCACCGTCTCGACGATCTTCTTCGTCGATTGATCGATGATCTCGTGGTCGTAGGCCTTCAGCCGGATACGAATCTTCTGTCCTGCAGCCATCAGATGCTCACTTGAGGATCTTGGTGACCGAGCCGGCGCCGACGGTGCGGCCACCCTCACGGATGGCGAACCGCAGGCCCTCGTCCATGGCGATCGGGTTGATCAGCTCGACGTGCATCTCGGTGTTGTCACCGGGCATGCACATCTCGGTGCCCTCGGGCAGCTGGATGGTGCCGGTGATGTCCGTGGTCCGGAAGTAGAACTGCGGGCGGTAGTTGGTGAAGAACGGCTTGTGACGACCGCCCTCCTCCTTCGACAGCACGTAGACCTGGGCCTCGAACTCGGTGTGGGGGGTGATGCTGCCGGGAGCGGCGAGCACCTGGCCACGCTGGACCTCTTCCTTGTCCACACCACGGAGCAGGGCGCCGATGTTGTCGCCGGCCTGACCCTCGTCGAGCAGCTTGCGGAACATCTCGACACCGGTGCAGGTGGTCTTCGTGGTGTCCTTGATGCCGACGATCTCGATCTCGTCGCCGGTGTGGACCTTGCCCTGCTCGACCTTGCCGGTCACGACGGTGCCGCGGCCGGTGATCGAGAACACGTCCTCGATCGGCATGAGGAAGGGCTTGTCGAGGTCACGCTCGGGGGTCGGGACGTACTCGTCGACCTGCGCCATGAGATCCATGATGGCGGCGGCCGCGTCGGCGTCGCCCTCGAGGGCCTTCAGCGCGGAGACGTGGATGACGGGGGTGTCGTCGCCCGGGAAGTCGTACTCGTTGAGGAGCTCACGCACCTCCATCTCGACGAGCTCGAGGAGCTCCTCGTCGTCGACCATGTCGACCTTGTTGAGCGCGACGACGATCTTCGGCACACCGACCTGACGGGCGAGCAGCACGTGCTCACGGGTCTGGGGCATGGGACCGTCAGCGGCGGACACCACCAGGATCGCACCGTCGACCTGCGCCGCACCGGTGATCATGTTCTTGATGTAGTCCGCGTGACCGGGCATGTCGACGTGGGCGTAGTGACGGTTCTCCGTCTCGTACTCCACGTGCGACACGTTGATCGTGATGCCGCGTTCGCGCTCTTCGGGCGCGTTGTCGATGTTCGCGAACTCGGTGAAGGCGGAGCCTTCGACGTTGTCCGAGAGAACCTTTGTGATCGCAGCGGTGAGCGTCGTCTTGCCGTGGTCGATGTGGCCCATCGTGCCCACGTTGACGTGAGGCTTGTTCCGCTCGAACGTCTCCTTGGCCATAACTGTTTTTCCTTGTGATTTTCTCTGTGGCTTCTTGGTGGGGTTAGGAGACGATCATTCGCCGCGAACGCGGGCGACGATCTCTTCCTGAACGGATGCAGGTGTGGGCTGGTACGAATCGAATTGCATCGTGTACGTCGCCCGCCCCTGCGTGCGTGAACGCAGGTCCGTACTGTATCCGAACATCTCGGAGAGCGGCACGAGTGCGTTCACGACCTGGTTGATTCCGCGCTGTTCGGTGCCCTGCACCTGGCCGCGTCGGGAGTTGATGTCGCCGACGACATCGCCGAGATAGTCGTCGGGGGTGACGATCTCGACGGCGAAGACCGGCTCGAGGAGCGTGGGCTTCGCCTGACGGGCGACCTCGCGGAACCACGCGTTGCCGGCGATCTTGAACGCCATTTCGGACGAGTCGACGTCGTGCGTCTTGCCGTCCTCGAGCGAGACCTTGATGTCCACCGTCGGGAAGCCGGCGAGCACACCATTGCTCATCGCCTCCTGGATGCCCTGGTCCACCGGCTTGATGAACTCCTTGGGGATCGCGCCACCGGTGATGTTCGAGTCGAACTCGTAGCCGCCACCGGGGTTCGGGGCGAGCGTGGCCGAGATGACGGCGAACTGACCGGTACCACCGGTCTGCTTCTTGTGCGTGTAGGTGTGCTCGACCACTTCCTGGGTGATGGTCTCGCGGTAGGCGACCTGGGGCTTGCCGACGGCAGCCTCGACCTTGAACTCGCGCTTCATACGATCGACCAGCACCTCGAGGTGCAGCTCGCCCATGCCGGCGATGATCGTCTGGGCGGTCTCTTCGTTGGTCGTGACCTGGAAGGTGGGGTCCTCTTCGGCGAGCGCCTGGAGAGCCTTGCCCATCTTCTCCTGATCGGCCTTCGACTTCGGCTCGACGGCGACCTCGATCACCGGCGCCGGGAAGTCGAGGTTCTCCAGCGTGATCGGGTGCGACGGGTCGCACAGCGTGTCGCCGGTGCGGGTGTTCTTGATGCCGATGCCGGCGGCGATGTCGCCGGTGGCGACCGAGTCCTTGTCGACGCGGTCGTTGGCGTGCATCTCGAGGATGCGGCCGACGCGCTCCTTGTTGGACGTGCGGGTGTTGAGCACCACATCGCCCTTGTCGAAGGTGCCGGAGTAGACGCGGAAGTAGGTGAGACGGCCGACGTGGGGGTCGGTCATGATCTTGAACGCGAGGGCCGAGAACGGCTCGTCGTCGCTCGCCTTGCGGGTCGCCTCGTTGCCGGCCTTGTCCTCACCCTTGATCGGGGGGACGTCGAGCGGCGACGGCAGGTAGTCGATGACGGCGTCGAGCAGCGGCTGCACGCCCTTGTTCTTGAACGCGGTGCCGTTGAGGATCGGCACGAGGTTGCCCTCGAGCGTGCCCTTGCGGATCGCGGCCATCAGCTCGTCCTCGCCGATCTCCTCGTCCTCGAGGACCTTCATCATGATGTCCTCGTCCTGGTCGGCCGCGGCCTCGAGCAGCTGCGCCCGGTAGTCGTCGGCCTGCTCCTGGAGCTCGGCGGGGATGTCGACCACGTCGTAGGTGGCGCCGAGATCGGTCTCGTCGGTGGCGAGCGGCCACACGAGGGCCTTCATCTTCACGAGGTCGATGACGCCGCGATAGTCGCCCTCGGCGCCGATCGGCAGCTGGAGGACGGCGACGTTCGGCGTCAGCCGGTCCTTGATGGTGTCGAGACAGAAGAAGAAGTCCGCACCGGTGCGGTCCATCTTGTTGACGAAACACATCCGCGGGACGTTGTAGCGATCGGCCTGGCGCCAGACGGTCTCGGTCTGGGGCTCCACACCGGCGACGCCGTCGAACACCGCGACCGCGCCGTCGAGCACGCGAAGGGAACGCTCCACCTCGACGGTGAAGTCGACGTGACCGGGGGTGTCGATGATGTTGATGCGGTGGTCGTTCCAGATGCAGTGGGTGGCGGCCGAGGTGATGGTGATCCCCCGCTCCTGCTCCTGCTCCATCCAGTCCATCGTGGCGGCGCCGTCGTGGACCTCGCCGATCTTGTAGGAGCGACCGGTGTAGTAGAGGATGCGCTCCGTCGTGGTGGTCTTGCCCGCGTCGATGTGGGCCATGATCCCGATGTTGCGGGTCATCTCGAGTGGCGTTCGCTTCTCAGCCATGGGTATTCCTCAGAGTGAATGGAGGTGGTGTGGGCGAAGGGGGTTCGCACACGCCACGACCGGACCGCTCTGGAAACGAGCTGCCCGGTCGTGAGAAAAGTGTATTGGGATTGCGGTAGGGAACCGCGGAGTTACCAGCGGTAGTGGGCGAACGCCTTGTTGGCGTCGGCCATCTTCTGAACGTCTTCGCGGCGCTTGCAGGACGCACCGATGCCGTTGCTGGCGTCGAGGATCTCGTTGGCGAGACGCTCGGCCATCGTGCGCTCGCGGCGGTCACGCGAGAACCCGACCATCCAGCGGATGGCGAGGGTGGTGGCACGACGGGGACGGACCTCGATCGGCACCTGGTAGGTGGCACCACCGACACGGCGGCTCTTCACCTCGAGCTGGGGACGGACGTTGTCGACGGCACGCTTGAGCGTGCTGACCGGCTCGGAACCCGTCTTCTCCTCGACCATGGCGAGCGCGTCGTAGACGATCTTCTCGGCCAGGGTGCGCTTGCCGCGCTGGAGGATCTTGTTGGTGAACTGGGTGACGAGCACCGAGTCGTAGATCGGATCGGGGTGAATCTCGCGGCGCGGAGCCGGACCCTTACGAGGCATCGTCAGCCATCCTTCTTCGCGCCGTACCGACTACGGGCCTGCTTGCGGTCGCGCACACCCGAGGTGTCGAGAGTGCCGCGGACGATCTTGTAACGAACACCCGGAAGATCCTTCACACGGCCGCCGCGCACGAGCACGATCGAGTGCTCCTGGAGGTTGTGGCCCTCGCCCGGGATGTAGGCGGTGACTTCGATGCCACTGGTCAGACGAACACGGGCGACCTTGCGGAGCGCAGAGTTCGGCTTCTTCGGGGTGGCGGTGTAGACGCGGGTGCACACACCACGACGCTGGGGCGCTCCCTTGAGCGCCGGTGTCGCTTCCTTGCGACGCTTCGACTGGCGACCCTTGCGGACCAGCTGCTGAATCGTGGGCACAGAAAAACCTTCGTGGAAGAGGAATGGAGATCGGTTGCGGCCGGCTGCGCCGTGAAAGCGCGCTCAGGCCGACGAGAAAGCATACGAGCGACCCACGGGAGCATCAACCCGCGCGGGGCGCGCTTTCGCGCGTACGCGGACCCGCTACACCGTCGGGTAGGGCGGGACCGTGGTCGTGACCGGCGGAAGGGTCGGGTACGCCGGCACGGTGGTCGTCGGTGGGGGCAGCGGCGGCGCCGTCGTCGTCGTGGTGGTTGTCGTCGGCGGCTGCGTGGGCGGCGGTGCCGTCGTCGCGGGGACGGTCGTGGTCGTCACCGTCGTGGTGGGCGGCTCGGTGGTCGTCGTCGTGGTCGTGGTCGTGGGCCGCTGGGTGGTGCTGGGCGCCACAGTCGTCGTCTCGGCCAGGGTCGTGGACGTCGTGGTGGTCGTCTCCTCGATCTCGACGACGCGCTCGATGAGTGTCGGTGGCGGCGCCTCGGTCGAGATGGCCGGGATGACCGCGGCGGACGTGGCGACCACGGCCGCGCTCGCCACGGTCGCCGTCGCCGTGGCGCCGACCCCCGTGGCCGCGGTGACCAGGTGACCGGGGATCTCGACGAGGGCGCCGAGGGCGCCGAAACCGGCCCGGTTCTTGCGGATGCCGACGTTCAGGAACGCCCGGACCACCGTCGGATCGAACTGGGTGCCCGAGTGCTCGACGAGCTCGTGTCGAGCCGCGGCCGGCGAAATGGGCTTCTGGTACGAGCGCAACGCCGTCATCGCGTCGTAGGCATCGGCGACGGCGACGATGCGGCCGGCCAACGAGATGTTCTCGCCGGCCAGACCCGACGGATACCCGGTGCCGTCCCACCGCTCGTGGTGATCGGTGGCGGCGCCGGACCACGGGCCGAGCCAGTCGGCGAACGGCGCGAGATGACCGATCGCATGGACCGGATGGCGCTCGACGATCGCGCGCTCCTCGGCGCTCAATCCGCCCTTCGTGTCGAGAACGTGCTCGGGGACGTCGAGCATCCCGACATCGTGGAGCAGGGTCGCCCACCGGAGACGCTCGATCTCCTGTTCCTCGAGCCCGAGCTCCCGGGCGATCAGCTCGGCGTAGCCCCGGACCCGGTCACCGTGGCGCCCCGACCTCGCCTCCCGTCGGCTCACCTTGGCCACGAGCGCGGCGAGCCGTTTCGTCATCATCGCCGCGTCGAACTCGGACTGGACGACGACGCCGAGATCCTCGGGACGGGCGTCGGCTCCCGAGCGGAAGAACGCGCGCATGCGCGACGGCGCCGCGTCAGGGAAGGTGAGCGACAGGCTGAACAGCACGCTGAGCGAACTGAAGCGGCGGAGCAGGCGGCGCACGACCTGGAACACGATCGAGGAGAGGACGAGCGCGCCGGCGAACCAGGCGATCGAGGGACCGAGGCCGTCGGGGCGGCTCACGTATCGCATCGCGACCCGGACGGTGAGCCAACTCACGACCAGCGGTACGACGATCAGGGCGGCCCGCACGAGCCAGGCCAGGACCGGCCGGGCCTTCCACTCGCCCGCGTTCGGGCCCACCTCGGCCATGGGCGCGGCTTGGTCGGGAGTCGGTGACACGGGGTTCCTCGTCGGTCACCTTCTTCATCGGCACCGCGTGGCCCGGCCTGAGCGGCGCGGGGGCGGCGTGCGACCGGATCAGTCGGCGTCGAGCTCCGCCGCGGTGATGAGCGCGGCGAGCCCTCGGCCGATGTGCTGGTTCGCGCGGGCATTGGGATGGCCGTCACCCACGTAGCGCAGGAGGAACGGGATGTAGTCCTCCTCGACCAGGTCGGCGGGCTTCTCGCGGGCGACCGGCTCGTCGAGCAGCACGCAGCGGTGTCCGGTCGTGAGGCACATGTCGTACACGTTGCCCGCCGTCACGTCGGCCCCGGCGAGCACGTCCTTCATCACGAAGAACGTGACCTCGACCTCCGGTCCGAGGTCCTCGTAGAGGTCACCGAGCTGCCGGAGTTTGTCGATCACCTCGGCCGCACCCGGGTCGCCCGCGTCGCGGAACGAACACGCGTCGCGCCGGTCGAAGTCCGGATCCGGCTCGACGGCGGTTGCCGCGGACCTCGTGAACGGCTCGACGAGCTCACCGTCGATGAGGCGCCAGTGCACAGGCGTGTCCGCCGCCACCCCGTGGATGTCGGTGTACGACGCGTCGTCCATCCGGCAGAGCTCGTTGCCGGAGACGGCGAAGATCAGGTGCGTGACACCGAACTCCTCGACCATCTGGCGGGCGTTCGCCGCGTGGGTCTCGACCGAGTACAGCGAGCGGGCGACGGAGAAGACCTCGTGGCACCGGTCCGAGCCGAGCTCGAGGAGGGCTTCGGCGATCAGGCCCGGCTTCTGGTCCACCCGGGTCTGGAGGGCCTGCACGTAGGACCCGCCGAACCAGGCGGCCCGGCTGCACTCGCCGGCATTGTCCCGGTCCCGGTCGCGGTCGGCCTGGCCGAGGTTGTTGTTCCAGTTCAGCCCCTGGAACTGCTGGCGTTCCAGCGCCGTCGAACCGTTCCAGATCTGGAGGTCGTGCGGTCGTCTGGTCTGATAGCTGTCGGGCGGTGGGCCGTCGGCGACGGGGAACTCCGGTGTCATGTCGATCGTCAGATCGGTGGTGATCCGCTCGACGTCGATCCACGGTCCCTGCTGCACGAAGTGCTCCAGCCCGTAGTCGTCGACCCAGAGCTTCGCTCGAACGCCGAGGTTCGCTCGCGGCACCGTGAACCCGCCGGCGGGGTCGATGTCGACGACGGTGGTACTGCCGTCGTCGCGCAGGACGTGGAGCGCGTCGAGCGCGGCGTCGTCGTCCGGATCGGCACTGCGGGCGGCGAGGGCATGCTCGCGGCCGACGACGCGAATTCGGAGATCGGCGGCCGGCGCGGTCTCGGTGGAGGCCGCCAACGCGAGCCAGTCGATGCGAACGGTCGAGTCCGGGAGTCGCGCACCGACCGCCCGCAGCAGCACGCCGAAACTGTTGACGCCGTCCGCCGGCTGCGGCAGTTGACCGAACGCTCCGGAATCGTCCGTTCGCAGGAGTCCGCAGCGGGCGCCGGTCACCACGAAGGCGTCGTCCACGGGAACGACACCGTGCTCGGCGAGCAGGGCATCCGGTTCGGCCACCGCGTCGGCGCAGTCGCGCTCGTCCTCGGCCGGTACGAAGACGGTCAGGTCCCCGCTTGCCGTGATCACGAACGGCCACGCGGCCGCCGGGCCGTCGACGGCGCCGAGCTGGATCTGATCGAAGGCGACCTCGCCGCGCTCCGGCGCGAGCGCGAAGACCGCCGCATCGGCGGTCAGCGAGAGCTCGACCGCGACCTGCTCGAGCGAGGCACCGAGGATCGGTCGATGGTCCACGCCGGCCACGACGAGCACGCCGGCCTTGCGAAACGCCGGGACCGCGTCCACGAGCGGCCACGTCGCCACGCCCCGACCGCCCGACGGAACCGTCGTCGTGGTCGTCGTACTGGTGGTCGTCGTCGTGGTCGTCGTGCTCGACGGCGTCGCGGTCTCACCGCCGTCGTCGCTGCACGCGGCGAGAAGGGCGACCAGCGCCACACCGGCGATCGCCCACCGCCTCGGACCCGCCATGGCCGTGGCGTCGCCTACTCGGTCAGCGCGGCCTGGAGCTGTGCCGCGCAAGCATCCCCCAGGTCCGTCGTGTAGCAGTCGGCGACGAGCGCATCCCAACCGCTGACCTGGAAGTAGGAGTGCTCGATGGTCTGTGAGAAGTCCGGCTGGTTGTACGAATCGAGCCCGTTGACGGTCAACAGTCCGACCTCGACCACCTCGGAGAACCCGCAGGTCGTGAAGCCCTGTGCGACCACGCCCTGCCAGATCAGCAACCGGTGATCGTCGCCGATCGCATCCTCGGGGACCGAGACGTAGACGGCGCACCCCGCGCCCTCGTCGGACTCGAAGACCTCGAAGTCGACGGCGGGCGGCGCGTCGCTGCCATCGTCGGCCGCGTCGCCCGCGCCGTCATCGCCGGTCCCGTCCTCGTCAGCGGCGGAATCGTCGGCCGGGTCGGGGTCGGCGACCGGGTCGGCGTCGCCGCCGTCGTCACCACACCCGGCCGCCAGGAGGCCGAGGGCGAGGAGGAGAACGAGGCCGGTGATCCAGTGGCGCATGAGCGGCGATCCTACCGGCCGCACCGCCGGTTCTCCGTTCGCCGGCGGGTCACCGACGGGGAGGCGAGGAGACCGTTCGCGGTGCAATAGGGTTGCGCGATGAACGGCCCGACCCCCGCGACGATCGCCGACCTGCGGTCCTGGTATCTCGACCACGCGTCACTCCCCTCCGACACGCCGACGTTCGACGCGTTCGACCCCTCGTCCGGCGCCGTGATCGCGACCGTGCCGATCTGTGATGCGGCACGGGTCGCCGAGGCCACGGCGGCGGCCCGCCGGGCGCAACCCTCGTGGGCGCGTACCACAGCGCAGGAACGCAACCGGCTCATGAACGAGTGCGCCGACCGGCTCGAAGCCATCGGTGACGAGCTGGCGGATCTGCTCGCGCTGGAGTCCGGCAAGGCGATCGCCACGGAGTGTCGGGGCGAGGTCGGACTCGTCGTCGAGATCTTCCGCTACTTCGCCGGCGTGAGCCACGAGGTCAAGGGGCACACCACCCAGCTCGGTCCGGACGTCCTCGGCTTCACGACCCGCCACCCGCACGGCGTCGTGGCCGGCATCGTTCCGTGGAACGTGCCGCTCATGATGATGGGCTACAAGGTCGCCGCCCCGCTCGTCGCCGGCAACGCATCGGTGATCAAGGTTCCCGAACAGACCTCGTTCACCCTGATCCGCGTGCTTCAGGAACTCACCGCCGTGCTACCCGACGGCATCCTGCACTTCCTGACGGGCACGGGCGAGATCACCGGCAATGCGCTGGTGGCCGATGCCGACGTCGACAAGGTCAGCTTCACCGGGAGCGTCGAGACCGGCCGCGTCGTCTACGAGGCGAGCGCCCGGCTCATCCGCCCGGTCACCCTGGAGCTCGGCGGCAAGAGCCCGATGATCGTGCTCGCCGACTGCGACCTCGACAAGGCGGTGCACGGTGTCGTCCAGTCGATGCGCTTCACCCGCGGCGGCCAGAGCTGCACCGCGGCGAGTCGGGTGTTCATCCCGACGGCCCGTCTCGACGACTTCCGCCAACGGCTCGGCAAGGCACTCGACGACATCCTGATCGGTCCCGCCCTAGACCCCGACACCCAGTGCGGCCCGCTCATCTCCGCCCGCCAACGGGACCGGGTGCAGGACTATGTCGACGGCGCGATCGCCGACGGCCTCGATGTCGCCACCTACGGCACCGTTGCCGACGGCGTCGACTGGGACGGCGGCTACTACGTGCGCCCCCATGCGATCTTCGATCCGCCGCCGGACCATCGCGCCGCGGTGGAGGAGATCTTCGGACCGGTCGTGTGCGTGTTCTCCTACGACGACGTGGACGACGCGCTCGCCCTCGCGAACGACACCGAGTTCGGCCTCTCCGCCAGCGTCTGGGGACGGGACATCACCACCTGCATGCGCCTCGCGGACCGTCTGGAAGCGGGCATCGTGCAGATCAACCAGAACGCGATCATGGTGCCGGGCATCGCGTACGGTGGCATCCGCACGAGCGGGTTGGGCAAAGAGGGCTCACTGGAAGCCATGCTCGAGTCGTACACGTACGCGAAGACCAACATCTTGAACTACGGCGACTGAGGAGCCCGCGTGAAGGACAAGATCCGATCCCTGGTGATCGAGAACCTGGGCCTCGAGCCCGACATCGCCGACGACACCCTCCTGTTCTCGTCCGGCCTGCTCGACAGCCTCAGTGCCGTGTCGCTGTTGTTCTCGCTGAACGACGACCTCGGCATCACCCTGTCGCCGCTCGACGTCGCCCTCGACGACTTCGACTCGATCGAGCTGATCGTGGCGACCGTCGAGAAGTACAGCTGAGTCACCCGCGGTGAAGAAGAACATCGCCCGCTACGTGATGGGTGCGCTCATCGCCGACGCCCACGCGCCATGCCTCGTCGGATCGTCCGAGCTCACCCGCGGCGACCTGCTGGCCCGTGTGCGGGGCCGCATCGACGAGCTGACCGATGCCGGCGTGGGCGCCGACGAGTTCGTCGTCGTGCTCTGCGGTCGGGGCGAGCGCTTCTGGGTGGACCTGCTCGCCCTGTGGGTGATCGGCGCCAAGCCGGTGTGTCTCGAACCGGACGTGCCGGACGACCATGGCGCCAACGTGCTCGCGATCACCGGTGCCACCCGTCTGTGCGCGGCCGGCATCGATCCGCCGCCGGCCTTCGCCGGGCTCGAACCCGTCGGCGACACCGACCCGGTGGGCGCGGCGGTGTCGTCGCTGCGGGATCTGCCCTGGGCCGGGGCCGACACCCAGCCGGATCTCGCCGGCCTCATCTTCACCTCCGGCACCACCGGTCTCCCGAAGGGGGTGCCGCTCACCCACGAACAGCTCGTGATGAACGCCCTGGCGACGCGGGATCGGCTCCGACTGCGGCGGACCGATCGGCTGATGATCGCGACCCCGTTCCGGTTCATCAGCTCGATCAGCCACTTCGTCGTCACGCTCATGTGCGGCGCGGCGTTCCACGGTGTCGAGACCACCCTCATGCCGAAGGACCTGATGACGGAGCTGGCCGACAACCGCATCACGGCCTTCGGCGGCTCGCCCTTCCATGCCCAGTTCGTCGCGCTGGCGGGCACGGAGCGTCTCCCCGATCTGCGCTGGCTGATGTCCTCGGGCGACCATCTGCCGGTCTCCACGATCGACCAGCTCCTGGCGGCGTTCCCCGATCTCGAGCTCCATGTCGTCTACGGCATGGCGGAGATGGGCGGGCGCATCTGCACGCTTCCGCCGGGGGACATCGTCCGCAAGAAGGGCAGCGTCGGCCTGCCGATCTCGGGTATCGAGCTCGACGTCTACGACGAGTCCGGCGCGATCGCGGCGCCCGGTGAAATCGGCGAAGTGCACGTCGACGGGCCGTTCCGCTTCGACGGCTACCACGAGAACCCGGCGGCCAACGACGCGGTGCTGGGCCCCCGCGGCTTCCACACCGGCGACAAGGCGTACCGCGACGAGGACGGGTACCTCTTCATGGCCGGCCGGTCGGACGCCGTCTTCAAACGGTCCGGCCTGAAGGTCTCCGCCCAGGTCATCACCGATGCGCTCAAGGATCTCGACTCGGTGGAGGACGCCTTCGTGCGGGCGGCGGCGGACCGGATGGAGGGCCACGTGCCGGTCGCCTACGTCGTCGTACGGGGCGACTTCGACCGGACCGAGACGGTGCGCCGGCTCCGCGAGGACCTGGCCACCAACCACATCCCGAAGACGTTCGTGCCGATCCCCTCGATCCCCCGCACCGGATCCGGCAAGGTCGACCGCCGAGCACTCGACGCGTTGATCGAGTCCTTGGAGACGTCGTGAGCGACGAGCCGACGGACGAACCGCCCGCCCATCCGCGTCGCGACTTCGCGATCGCTTACGCGTTCTGGGTGATCGTCTTCCTGTCGATCGCGGTCTCGATCTGGCTCACGTCCTCCGAGCTGTCGGCCTTCCGCTACGCCGGGTTCTGAACCGATGACCGGGCTGCTCGCCAACCGTCGCGCCTTCGCCGCCGCCGCCCTCACCGTCGCGATCCTGCTCGTCGCGGTGGAGGTGACCGTGCGGGTCGCATTCGATCCGGACGGTCTCGACGAGTGGAGTGCCGAGTCGTTCCTCGCCCACGAACGTGACGACCACGGCCGCCTCGTCTCCGAAGTCGTCGCGATCCAGTCGAGCGAGCGTCCGGACGCCGGGCGCATCATCCTCATCGGCGGCTCGACCATCCGGGAAGGCCTGTTGCCCGACGCGGTCATCCAGCAGGAGATCGACGCGGTGCTCGGCCCGGCGGCGCCCGAGGTGCACACCCTGTACAGCTTCGACCAGTCGATGGCCGAGACCGCCAGGATCGCGCTGAACCTGCCGTTGGCCGAGGGCGACACGGTCGTGATCAGCGTGAACCCGCGACGGTTCGGGTTCGGCGACGACGCGTTGGAACAGGAGTTCTCGGCCTCGCGCTTCTCCCTCCTCCCGGCCGACGAGCTGGATGAGCTCGTATCCGCCGACCCGATCGACGCCGCCCGCCCCGATCCCTCGGGGATCACCGGGCACCTCGAGGCGTTCGGTGACTCGGCGGTGTTCTCGCCGTGGGACGAGACCGCGGTGTTCGAGCATCGTCTGTTCCTGCGCCAGTGGGTCGAGGGCCGGCTCCGCGGCGAGACCACCCAGGCCTGGCAGGACCTCTTCGCCGGGCGGCTGACCTACGTCGACTGGGGCGCGCTGACCGACACCTCGTTTCGCGACATCCGCCGCCCGGTTCGCTACGGCTACGGCAACCAGCCGCTGACCGACATCGAGAAGGCCGAGCTGGCCGAGATCGTCGCCGAGACCCGTGTGCAGGGGTACCTCGATCATCACGAGCTCGATCTGACGATCGCGGCCGCGCTCACCGAGGCCATCCGGGCGACCGGCGCCGAGGTCGTCTTCCTCGAGGTCCCGCGGGCGAGCCAGTCCGTCGCCGCCTACGGACCGATCTGGGACCAGTACGACGCCGACGTCGACCGGCTCGTCGCCGCCGGCGATGCCACCCGGCTCGACCTCCGGTCGCTGCCGTTCGAGGACGACGAGTTCTTCGACCTCGAACACCTCCTCGCGCCCGCCCGCCCCCGCCTCACCGATGCCGTGTTCGAGGCCCTCCTCGACACCGAGCTGGGAATCGACGCCGAGTGATCACCAAGCTCCGCCCCCTGATCACGCTGCTCGCCCTCGCCGCGGTCCTCGTCGGCATCTGGTCGATCGTGACGGACGACATCGCCGGACCGGAAGCCCAGGGCATCACCGAGGACGGCCGATGGGAAGCCGAGTTCGAGGGGCACGGTGCGACGCTGGACTATGTCGTCCGCTTCTCGGTCGACGGCGTCGACACGGTCGACGACATCCGGACCCGCGGGTTCAACGAGGTCGAGTGCGATGCGTCGTTCACGTGCCGCGGCCACGCCACCCTCGTGGGCGACTCACTGCGCCTCGTCATCGCCCCGACGCTCGACGGCGCAATCGTGGACGTCGACGGCATCGACAACGTCCGCCAGACCCGCCAGGCACCCTTCGACGGCCGCTGGCTCAGCCGCCTCTTCCTGCTCGCCCTCGCGTTCGTCCCGGTGATCGTGCTCACCCATCGGCGCGAAGCGCTCAGTCAGTGGCTGCTGATCGGTTTCTCCGTGACCGTCCTGGCGGCGCTCCAGTTCGGCTTCACGGTGATCCTGCTCGCGATCCTGCTGGCCTTCTACGCGATCGGTCGCTGGTACCGGGCCAGTGACCGCCGCAGCGGGAGATTCATCCTCACCTGGCTCGCCGTCACCGCGCTGATCCTGCTGGTCCTCAAGAACTTCAAGGCCATCTTCCTCGTCTCGTTCGAGGATTACGGGGCGCTGGCGCTTGTGCTCCCGCTCGGCACCAGCTATTTCCTGATCCGGCTGCTCGATCTCCAGCTCCGGTGGCACCGCGGCCAACTCGAGGACCTGACGCTGCGGCGCTATCTCGTCTACGTCCTGTTCCCGCCGACCCTCGTCGCCGGACCGATCGAGCTCGTCGACACGTTCTTCAAGAACCGGGCCGAGCGCATCACCCGCGACGACATCGGTGACGGCGCGATGCGGATCACCGTCGGGGTGGCGAAGAAGCTCGTCATCGTCGACGGGATCCTCGCCGGACTGCTGTTCGAGAGCGGACTCTGGAGCCGAATCGTCACCGATCCGACCGGCGACCCGTGGGACGTCGTGCGCTTCTGCATCCTCGCCTACCTCCTCGCCTACCTCGACTTCTCGTCCTATTCGGACATCGCCATCGGGCTCGCCCGGCTGTTCGGCCACACCATCGGCGAGAACTTCCGCTGGCCGATCTTCGCGCCGGACCTCGCCGAGTTCTGGAGGCGGTGGCACATCTCCTTGTCGGGCTGGGCGTTCCGCAACGTCTTCTTCCCGGTCATCGCGACGACGCGGAGCCAGTCGGCCGCCCTCGTCGTCACCCTGCTCACGATCGCGCTCTGGCACGACCTCGCGCTGACCTGGGTGACCTGGGGGCTGTACCACGGCATCGGGATGGCGGTGCTCGCCTGGTGGCCGTGGAACCTCGTCAAGGAGAGTCGCTTCCGCACCATCGGCGGCACCGTGCTCACGAACCTCTATGTCGCCGGCGGCTTCGCGTTCGTGTCGATCCGCGACTACTCGCTCGCCTGGACGGTCTTCTGGCAGTTCGTCACCGCCCCGGTGCAGGCCCTGCTCTGATCCGAGAATGGACACGGAGTCAGGCACCTGTCCGTTCTCCCTCCCCCGGTTAGTGTCCGGCGATGGCCGGATCCCCACTCACCCGGCGATCGTTCCTGATCGTCACCGCCAGCGGCATAATCGCCGCCTGCTCGGGGGACGCCACGTCCGCGCCGCCGGTCACCACCGCGTCCACCACCTCCGCGGCGCCGACCACGACCGCGTCGACGCTGCCGCCGGGGCCGAGCTTCGCCGCCGATCCCTTCAGCCTCGGTGTCGCCTCCGGTGATCCGGCGAGCGACTCGGTCGTGCTCTGGACCCGGTTGGCAACCGACCCCTTCGCGCCCGACGGCGGGATGACCCCCGAAGCGGTGACGATCGGCTGGCAGGTCGGCGCCGACGAGAACATGAGCGACATCGTGGCGTCCGGGAACGCGGTCGCCGACCCGGCGTTCGGACACAGTGTCCACATCGAGCTCGCCGGACTCGAGCCGGCCCGCACCTACTGGTACCGCTTCTTCGTCGGCGACTGGGAGACGGAGACCGCCCGCACCCGCACGACACCGGCCGCCGGGGATCTCGCGGACCGACTCGTCCTGGGGCACATCAGTTGCCAGCGGATCACCCAGGGATACTGGACGGCCTTCGACGATCTCGCGACCCACGACGTGGACGCGATCGTCCACTGCGGCGACTACATCTACGAGCGAAACGGCAGCGGTATCCGGACGCTCGACATCCCGGAGCCCACCGAACTCGCCGGCTACCGGGCGATCTACGCGGGCTACAAGGCGGACCCCTCGCTGCAGGCCGCGCATGCGATCGCGCCGTGGGTCGTCACCTGGGACGACCACGAGGTGGAGAACAACTACCAGGGTCAGGTCGCGGAGAACGGCAGCGATACGCCGGATCGCGAGAGCTTCCTGGCCCGTCGGGGCGCCGCCTACCAGGCCTGGTGGGAGAACATGCCCGTCCGCCTCGCCGCCCCGGTCGGCGCATCGCTGCCGATCCACCGCGGGGTCGAGTTCGGTCGCCTCGTGTCCCTGTCCGTGCTCGACACACGCCAGTACCGGACGGACCAGGCATGCGCCGCGAACGACGTCGGTCCACGCTGCGAGGGATCGGACGGGCCGGACTTCACCGTGCTCGGCGCCGAACAGGAGGCATGGCTGAGCGACCGACTCGCCGCCTCCGATGCCGTCTACAACGTCCTGCAACAGCAGGTCGTCATGCAGCAATGGCGACTCCTGCCGGGCGACGCGGCGTGGAACCTCGACCAGTGGGACGGCTATCCCGCCGCCCGCGACCGCCTCTTCGACGACCTGCGGTCCCCCGACGTGCGCAACCCGGTGGTCCTCACCGGCGATGTCCACAGCAGTTGGGTCGGCAGCTTGGCGACGGACTTCGACGACGAGAACGCGGAGGTGATCGGCACCGAGTTCGTCGGCACGTCCGTCTCGTCCGACGGCTCGCTGCTCGAGCCGATCATCCCGGCGGTTCTGGAGCAGAATCCCCACCTCGAGTGGGCCCAGGCCACCCGCCGCGGTTGGACCCGCCACGAGATCACGCCGACGGAGTGGCGAGCCGACTTCCGCGAGGTCGAGGACGCGACCGTGCCGGGTACGGCCGTGGAGGTCGCCACGAGCTGGGTGCTCCCCGACGGCGGCACGGTCGAGCGGATCTAGCCTGCTGCGCCGGCGCGGCTACCCTGCCGTGATGATGCGGCGACGGTGGCAGGCAGTGTTCACGGTCGTCCTCGTGTCCACGATGCTGGCGACCGTGTCGCCGATCGCGGCCCAGGACGACGCGACAGGCGAGCTCGAGTGGGCGGTCACCATCCCTCGGACCGCGGGGGGCACGACGACCCCGCGCGGCTTCGCCGTCGACGAAGCCGCCGGCGAGATCGTCGCCATCCTCAACGTGGACGGGTCCGTCACGTTCGGCGGCGGCGACGTCGCCGAAGCGACCTACACCACCGGCACCTACGCGCTCCGCATCAGCCTGGAGGGAGAGCTTCGGTCCGTGATCGCGCTCGACGCCGCGGCGGAACGACTCACCATCACCGACGATGGCGACCTGTTGGTGACGAGCGAGGATCGCACGCTCGCCCGCGTCGCTCCGGACGGCACGGTCCGGTGGGAGCGTCGCATCGAAGGTCTCCGCGCCCCGATCGCCGTCGAGCTGACGGATGGCACGATCGCCCTCGCGGCCCGGTTCACGGGCACGATCGTGCTCGGCGAAGGCGAGGACACCGAGACGTCCCTGACGCACGAGGGCAGCCCCCTCGGTTCGGCGTTCGTCGCCTGGTTGACGCCGGACGGGACGCTGGTCGACACCGACCTGTGGGCAGACGTCAGCGACGTCACCGTCGCCGCGGGCCCGGACGGCGGCGTGCGCGTGCTCGGCGTCGCGGCCAGCACGGTGACCATCGGCGAGGGGGCAGCCGAGACCACGATCGAGGTCGTCCAGGAGGACACCCGGATCGTGCAGGACGCGATCCTCGGTTCGTACAACAGTGCCCGGGAGCTCGACTGGGGGGTCGGCACCGGCGTGTCGTTCTCCGGCGACGTGCTCGATCTCGCGACGAGCGACGACGGTGCCTCGGTCCTCTGGCTCAGCACCAACCGGGAGATCGTCATGGGCGAGGGAACGGACGCGGAGGCGACGGCCGAGATCCTGATCGACGACGGGTTCGGCGACGATCACCTCCTGGCCCGCTACTCCGCGGCCGGCGACTTCGAGTGGGTCCACGTCATCGGCTCGGCGGAGGCCGGCGAGGAGGAGTACCGCTCGCTGGGGGTCCGGCCGAGCGGCGAGATCATCGTCTCTGGAGACGTGGGTCCGGGCAGCGTCACCTTCGGCGCGGACGAGCCGACCCAGGAACTCGGCGACCAGTCGCGTCTCGGCGTCGCCGTCTACCAGCCGGACGGCTCGCTCGTGTGGACGACCGGCTACGGAAGCGAGGACTTCGACGTGTCCTGGGGCTCGGAACTCCTCGCCGACGGCGATGCGATCGTGTTCGCGATAACCAGCGGACCGACGTCGTTCGGGTTCCCACCGGACGAAACCCCGGTGGCCGACGACGACAGCTGGCTCGTCGCCCGACTCGACGGCTTCACCCCGCCGCCGCCGACCACGACCACCACGACGACCGTTGCGCCGACGACCACGGAACCGCCGTCGGACGATCCGGAGCCGACCGACGATGGCACCCTGGCGCCCGATGACGGGGCCGCCGAACCGGCCGCGGACGCCACGAGCGACGACGGTGACGGCGGCGCGGGCGGTGCGATCGTCATCGTCGTGGTGGCGCTCATCGCGCTCGGCGGCGGCTACCTGCTCATCCGAGGCCGGAGGCCGACGACCGGCACCTGACCGAGAGGGTCGACCCCATGCCACTGCGGTTCAACCACATGGAGCTGACGCTCCCACCGGGAAGGCTCACGGAAACGCGCGACGAGATACGGGAGTTCTACGGCGACCTGCTGGGTTGGACGGCGAGCGACATCCCGATCCTCGGCCAGAGCGGGTTGCTGCTCCGCACCGACGACGCCACGAGCCAGTTCATCCTCGTGACAGAACAGCGCGTTCACATCGATTCCCCCGGCTACGACCATCTGGGGCTCTTGTGTGACACCCGCGCCGAGGTCGATGCCCTGCTGGCGAAGGCCAAGGCACGCCGAGCGGCGGACGATCGCGTGCAGATCAAGGAATACGACGACCTGGTCAACGGCGACCATGTGACCCACGCGTTCTACGTGCGGTTCCTGCTCCCGATCTGGTTCGACATCCAGTGCTTCGAGCGCGGCGGCGAACCCCAACCGGACCACTGGACGTTCACGTGAAACGCCGGGAACAACAGACCACCGTGTCCGGTGGGTGCCTCCGCGGCCTCCCCGGCGACGTCCTTGCGTTCCGCGGCGTGGCGTATGCCCGAGCGGAGCGTTTCGGCCTCCCCGAGCCGGTTCCGGCCTGGCCGGGCGTCCGGTCCGCCGACGCGCCCGGCCCGGCGCCGCTACAGGTCGTCCCGGACGACGCGCCGGTACCCGGGATGGCCGTCGCCGACATCGGCGAGGACTGCCTCAGCGCCGAGATCCGCACGCCGGGTCTGCACGGATCGCGGCCGGTCCTCGTCTGGATTCCCGGCGGGTCGTTCAAGATCGGCGGCAACGCGCTGGCGACCTACGACGGCAGTCGGCTCGCAGCCGAGGGCGATCTCGTCACGGTGGCCCTCAACTACCGACTCGGCATGTGCGGCTTCCTCGCCGCCGACGGCGTGCCCAGCAACCTCGGGCTCCGCGATCTGATCGCCGCGCTGACCTGGATCCGCGACGAGATCGCCGCCTTCGGAGGCGACCCGAGCCGGGTGGTCGTCATGGGCGAATCCGCCGGCGCGGGAGCCGTCGCCCACCTGCTCGCCGTGCCGGGGATCGAAGACCTGGTAAGCGGCGCGATCATCGCCAGCGGCGCGCCCGGCGCCACACTCACGTCGGACGCCGCGGGGGTCGTGGCCGACGCGGTGCTCGCCGCGGCAGGTACCGACTCGGTCGATGCGTTGCGCGCGCTCGATGCCGATGACCTCCTGGATGTGCAGACCCGCGCCGACGCGGATCTCCTCGCCACCGTCGGCATGATGCCGTTCCATCCGTGGGTCGACGGCGACATCCTCCCCCGTTCACCGCTCGACGCCGCCCGCCAGGGTCGGCTCGCGCCGGTGCCGGTCGTGATCGGGACCACGAGTCAGGAGATGGAGTTGTTCCGCGACGCGGTGCCGGACCTCCCGGACGAGTTCGCCGCCGCCTGGCTCGCACCGAAGGTCGCCGCGGTCACCGGCTCGCCCCCCGCGGACGAGCAGGTCCGAGCGGGCCTGGCCGCCGCCGGAGATCTCGTCGAGGCCATCGCCGACACCGAGCTGCATCTCCCGGCCGTCGTGCTCGCCGACGCCCATGTGGCCGCCGGCCATTCCGTCTGGCGCTACCGGTTCGACTGGCAGGCGCCGACCATCGGTGCCGCCCACGCCGTCGACCTGCCGTTCCATTTCGGAACCCTCGACGCGCAGGGTTGGCGGGCGTTCGTCGCCGGCGACGACGCGGCCGACCGGCTGTCCGCAGCCATGCGGGAGGCATGGGCCGCCTTCTGCCACCGCGGGACACCGGCGTGCGCGCCGATCGGCGACTGGCCGGCCCACGACACGATCTCCCGACCCACGATCCGGCTCGGGCGCGAGATCACGATCGACGACGATCCGGATGCCGAACGCCGCCGGGCGTGGCTCGGGGAGGACTGACATGGGCGCACTCGACGGAAAGGTCGCGCTGGTGACGGGCGGGAGCCGCAGCATCGGTCGTGGGTGCGCGATCGAGCTCGGCGCCGCGGGCGCGACCGTGTACCTCACCGGTCGGTCGGCCACGGAGGCCGACAACCCGTTGCCGGGCACCGTCGGCGCGACCGCCGCCGAGGTCATCGAGGCGGGCGGCGATGCCGTCGGCCTCGTCTGCGACCATCGTGACGACGACGCGGTCGCGGCGGTCTTCGATCGGATCGAGTCGGACCACGGCCGCCTGGACGTCCTCGTCAACAACGCGTTCATCGTCACCCCGGACCTCACCTCCGGCAAGCCGTTCTGGGAGGTGCCGCTGTCCGACTGGGACGACATGATCGACGTCGGCACCCGCTCGGCCTATGTGGCGAGCGCGATGGCCGCGAAGCGGTTCATGGTGCCGGCCGGCTCCGGCACGATCGTCAACATCAGCTCGTCCGGCGCGACCGAGTACGCGTGGCATGTCGTGTACGGCGTGGGCAAGTGCGCGCTCGACCGCATCACCCGTGACACCGCCCACGAACTCGGCCCCCACGGCGTCACGGTCGTCTCACTGTGGCCCGGATTCGTGAAGAACGAACGGATCGAACTCGCGGAACGGGCCGGCATGCTCCCCGCGTCGCTCGACACCTCCACGGCGGAGTCGTTCCGCTTCACCGGTCGAGCGGCAGCCCATCTCGCCGCCGACCCCGATGTCGCCCGCTGGACCGGTCAGGCGCTCACGTCACGTGACCTCGCCGACGCCTACAACTTCACCGACATCGATGGATCCCTGCCCGACGGACCGCTCCACGACCGCGGCGCCGACTGAGCCCCACCCCAAAACCACGAACTGGCGTGTGCATCACCCGGTTTTCGGGTGATGCACACGCCAGTTGCAGGGTTGGGGCCGGATCAGGCCTCGGCGGTGGGCATCGTGATGACGTCGGCGCCGCCCTCGGAGCGGCCGGCGAGCCACTCGGCGAGGTCCTGCTCCTCGGCATCATCGCTGGTGTAGTAGTCCATCGGCTCGTAGTCCGGCGCATTGGTCTTGATGTTGCGGTACTCGGTCATGCCGGTACCGGCCGGGATGAGCTTGCCGATGATGATGTTCTCCTTGAGGCCCTGCAGGCTGTCGCTCTTGGACTCGATCGCGGCCTCGGTGAGGACACGGGTGGTCTCCTGGAACGACGCGGCCGACAGCCACGACTCCGTCGCGAGCGACGCCTTCGTGATGCCCATCAGCTGGGGACGACCCTCGGCGGGCTTGCCGCCCTCCTCGACCACACGCCGGTTGGTGTCGGCGAAGGTCTTCTGGTCGATCTGGTAGCCGGGCAGGAACTCGGTGTCACCGGGCTCGTTGATCAGGATGCGCTTGGTCATCTGCCGCACGATCAGCTCGATGTGCTTGTCGTGGATCGACACGCCCTGGTCGCGGTACACCTTCTGCACCTCGTTGACGAGGTACTGCTGGGTCTCGCGGACGCCCTTGATCTCGAGGAGCTCCTTGGGATCGCGGGCACCCTCGACGATGGCGTCGCCGGCCCGGACTTCCTGGCCGTCGGTCACCTCGAGTCGGGCTCCGGACGGGATCGTGTAGGCATCCTCCTCGCCGTCGTCCGCGACGACCAGGACCTCACGGCCACGGCCGTCGTCCTCACCCACGCGGACCACACCGGAGGTGCGGGCCAGGGTGGCCTTGCCCTTCGGGGTGCGGGCCTCGAAGAGCTCCACGACGCGGGGCAGACCGCCGGCGATGTCCTGCGCACCGGCCACACCACCGGTGTGGAAGGTCCGCATGGTCAGCTGGGTACCCGGCTCACCGATGGACTGAGCGGCGATGACGCCGACCGCTTCGCCGAGCTCGATGCGTCCGCCGGTGGCGAGCGACATGCCGTAGCTCTTGGCGGAGATGCCGAACGCCGAGTCGTCGGTCAGGGGCGAGAGCACTCGGACCCGGGTGACCGCTTCGTCGTCGCGCAGCGTCGCGAGTTCGTCGTCGCCCACCATGGTGTCGGCCGGAATGGTCGAACCATCGGAGAGGGTGACGTCCTCGGCCAACACCCGACCGAACAGGCGCGTCTCGAGATGCGTCCGCTTGTTGGGTGAGTCCGGGGCGATGTCCTCGAGCCAGATGCCACGGATCGGACCGGGGCGCTCGAAGGGATCCTCGTCGTTGATGATGAGCTCCTGCGCGACGTCCACGAGACGACGCGTGAGGTAGCCCGAGTCGGCGGTACGCAGCGCCGTGTCCACGAGGCCCTTCCGGGCACCCGGGGTGGCGATGAAGTACTCCAGCATCTTCAGGCCCTCGCGGAAGTTGCTCTTGATCGGGCGGGGGATCATGTCACCACGCGGGTTGGCGACGAGACCACGCATGCCGGCGATCTGACGCACCTGCATCATGTTTCCGCGAGCACCCGAGTCGACCATCATGTTGACCGGGTTGAACTGCTGGGCCTCGAGGCCGTCCTTCATGCGGTTGGTCACCTCTTCGGTGGCCTCCGACCAGACCTCGACCTCCATCTGCCGACGCTCACCATCGGTGATGATGCCGCGCCGGAACTGCTGCTCGATCTTGTCGGCCTGCTTCTCGTGACGGTCGAGGATCTCGGCCTTCTCCGACGGCGTCGCAACGTCATCGATGGAGACCGTGAGGCCCGACTGCATCGCGAAGGCGAAGCAGGTGTCCTTGATCGCGTCGAGGCTGACGGCGACGTCCTGCTTCGCGTAGCCGCGAGCCAGCGTGTCGACGATCGCCCCCATCTCCTTCTTGCCGACCTTCGCGTTGACGTAGGGGTACGCCTCCGGGAGGGTCTCGTTGAAGAAGACACGGCCGACGGTGGTCGGCTCGTACTGGGCGGCTTCACCGTTGGCCGGGCTGATCAGCAGATCCGGGGTGCGGAACTGGATCGGCGCGTGGATCGCGACATCGCCGCGCTCGTAGGCCGCGTGGAGCTCCTGGGTGTCGCGGAACACTCGGCCCGCGCCCTTGGCGTCCTCCACCAGATCGGTGAGGTAGTACGCACCGATGATCATGTCCTGCGTCGGCGTGACCAGCGGACGGCCGTTGGCCGGGCTGAGCACGTTGTTGGCGCTGAGCATGAGCACCCGGGCCTCGGCCTGGGCCTCGGCGGACAGCGGCAGATGGACCGCCATCTGGTCGCCGTCGAAGTCGGCGTTGAAAGCGGTACACACCAGCGGGTGCAGGCGAATGGCCTTGCCCTCGACGAGGACGGGCTCGAACGCCTGGATGCCGAGGCGGTGCAAGGTCGGCGCGCGGTTCAGCATCACCGGGTGTTCCTTGATGACGTCCTCGAGGACGTCCCACACCTGCGGACGACGACGCTCGACCATGCGCTTGGCCGACTTGATGTTCTGGGCCAGCTCGGCGTCCACGAGACGCTTCATGACGAACGGCTTGAACAGCTCGAGCGCCATGATCTTGGGGAGACCGCACTGGTGGAACTTGAGGGTCGGGCCGACCACGATGACCGAACGGCCGGAGTAGTCGACGCGCTTGCCGAGCAGGTTCTGACGGAACCGGCCCTGCTTGCCCTTGAGCATGTCGGACAGCGACTTGAGCGGACGGTTGCCGGGACCCGTGACCGGGCGACCACGACGACCGTTGTCGAACAGGGCGTCGACGGCCTCCTGGAGCATCCGCTTCTCGTTGTTGACGATGATCTCCGGCGCACCGAGGTCCAGCAGACGCTTGAGCCGGTTGTTGCGGTTGATCACGCGGCGGTAGAGGTCGTTGAGGTCGGAGGTCGCGAAGCGGCCACCGTCCAGCTGGACCATCGGGCGCAGCTCCGGCGGGATGACCGGGACGACGTCGAGGATCATGGCGCGCGGATCGTTGATCCGGCGCCCGTGCTCGTCGCGGCGGTTGAAGGCGGCGACGATCTTCAGTCGCTTGATCGCCTTCTGCTTGCGCTGGGCGGACAGACCCTTCACGCCTTCCGGCGGATCGATCTGGGCCCGCAGACGGACCTCTTCGTCGTCGAAGTCGAGATGCTCGACCAGACGGGCGATCGCGTCGGCACCCATGCCGCCCACGAAGTAGTCGCCCCAACGGTCGACGAGCTCGCGCCACAACATCTCGTCTTCGATGATCTGCCGACCGAACAGGCTCTTGAACTCGTCCCACGCCCGGTCGAGGATCTCGGTCTCGAACTCGAACTGCTCGCGGATCTCGGCCAGGTCCTTCTCGGCCTGACGGCGAGCCGCCTTCAGCTCGGTCTCCTTGGCGCCGTCCTTTTCGAGCGCGGCGAGTTCCTTCTCGAGTTCCTCGTTGCGTCGAGCCAGGTCCAGCTCCATGTCCTTGTCGATCGCTTCGCGCTCACCGACGACCTCGGCCTCGAGCGAGGGGAGGTCCTCGTCGCGACGCTCCTCGTCGACGGACACGACCAGGTTGGCCGCGAAGTAGATGACCTTCTCGAGCTGCTTGGCCTTGAGCTCCTCCTTGGGCTCGGTGCCCATGAGGAGATACGCCAGCCACGAACGGGTGCCGCGGAGGTACCAGATGTGCACCGCCGGCGCGGCGAGCTCGATGTGGCCCATCCGCTCACGGCGCACCTTCGAACGGGTGACCTCGACGCCACACCGCTCACAGATGATGCCCTTGAACCGGACGCGCTTGTACTTGCCACAGGCGCACTCCCAGTCCTTCGTCGGACCGAAGATCTTCTCGCAGAAGAGTCCGTCCTTCTCGGGCTTGAGCGTGCGGTAGTTGATGGTCTCCGGCTTCTTGACCTCGCCGTTGGACCACATGCGGATCGAGTCCGCGGTCGCGAGACCGATCTTCAGGTTGGAGAAATCATTGACGTCGAGCATGTTGTTCCCTCAGTCCGTTCCCGGTCTCAGCCGCGGGCCGCACGAGCGGCGGCACGGGCAGCGTCTTCTTCATCTGATCCACGCTCGGGGCGCTGGAGATCGATCCCCAGCTCCTCGACCGTGCGGAAGGTCTCCTCGTCGAGTTCACGCATCTCGATCTCCTGACCGTCCTTGGAGAGCACCTCGACGTTGATGCACAACGCCTGCATTTCCTTGATGAGCACCTTGAAGGACTCGGGGATGCCCGGCTCCGGGATGTTCTCGCCCTTGACGATGGCCTCGTAGACCTTCACCCGGCCGAGCACGTCGTCGGACTTGATCGTGAGCAGCTCCTGCAGGCAGTAGGCCGCGCCGTACGCCTCGAGGGCCCACACCTCCATCTCACCGAAGCGCTGGCCACCGAACTGGGCCTTACCGCCGAGCGGCTGCTGGGTGATCATGGAGTACGGACCGGTCGAACGGGCGTGGATCTTGTCGTCCACGAGGTGGGCCAACTTCAGGATGTAGACGTAGCCCGTCATGATCGGGTTGTCGTACGGCTCACCGGTGCGCCCGTTGAAGAGCATCTGCTTGCCGTCGGTACCGATCAGGCGGGTCTCACCGTCGTGGCTCTCCGCGTTGAGGTTCTTCAGGATGTCGACGATGACGGGCTTGTCACCGGCGAGCTCCTGCTCGTCCCACTTGGCGCCGTCGAACACCGGCGTGGCGATGAACGTGGACGGCTTCGTGGTCGGACGCGTCTTGCGCTCGGTGCCCCGGACCGGCTCGTCGCCGACCTTCTCACCATCGATGTCCCAGCCCCAGCGCGCCGCGTAGCCGAGGTGCGCCTCGAGCACCTGGCCCACGTTCATGCGGGACGGAACGCCGAGCGGGTTGAGGATGATGTCGACCTGCTGGCCGTCGGCGTTGAACGGCATGTCCTCGATCGGGAGGATCTTGGAGATGACGCCCTTGTTGCCGTGGCGGCCGGCGAGCTTGTCACCGACGCTGATCTTGCGCTTCTGGGCGACGTAGACCCGCACGAGCTGGTTGACCCCGGGGGGCAGCTCGTGGGCGTCGTCGCGATTGAAGACCTTGACGTCGATGACCTTGCCGGTCTCGCCGTGGGGGACCTTCAGCGACGTGTCGCGCACCTCACGGGCCTTCTCCCCGAAGATCGCCCGCAGGAGGCGCTCCTCCGGCGTGAGCTCGGTCTCGCCCTTGGGCGTGACCTTGCCGACGAGGACGTCGCCCGGGCCGACTTCGGCGCCGACGCGGATGATGCCGCGCTCGTCGAGGTCGGCGAGGATCTCCTCGCTCAGGTTCGGGATGTCCCGGGTGATCTCCTCCGGGCCGAGCTTCGTGTCACGGGCATCGATCTCGTGCTCGTGGATGTGGACCGACGTGAGCACGTCGTCCTTCACGAGCCGCTCCGAGAGGATGATCGCGTCCTCGAAGTTGTAGCCCTCCCACGGCATGAAGGCGACGAGCAGGTTCTTGCCGAGCGCCAGCTCGCCGTTGTCCGTGGACGGACCGTCGGCGAGGAGCTGGCCCTTCTTGACCTTGTCGCCCTCGGCCACGCGGGGCTTCTGGGAGATGCAGGAGTCCTGGTTCGACCGCTCGAAGCGCTTGAGCCGGATCGTGGTCTGACCCTTGTTCTTGTAGTCGAGGACCATGTGGTCGCCGTCGAGTTCGACGACGGTGCCGTCCTCCTCGGCGAGCACCATGTCGGCGGCGTCGGTGGCGCAGCGGCCCTCGATGCCGGTGCCGATGTAGGGAGCCTCGGCTCGCACCAGCGGCACGGCCTGGCGCTGCATGTTGGCGCCCATGAGCGCACGGTTGGCGTCATCGTGCTCGAGGAAGGGGATCAGCGCCGTGGCGACCGAGATGATCTGCTTCGGCGAGACGTCCATCATCTGGACTTCCTCCGGCGGCACCGAGGAGATCTCGGTGGTGGCACCGAAGAACACTTCCTGTTCGAGCTGGAGGCGAAGGTCCTGCAGCGACGCAGCCTGCGGCGACCGGCGCACCAGCACCCGGTCGTTGAGGAAGTTGCCCTTGGCGTCGATCGGCGCGTTGGCCTGGGCGACGACGTAGTCCTCTTCCTCGTCGGCGGTCAGGTAGACGATCTCGTCGGTGACGCGACCCTTCTTGACCACGCGGTAGGGCGTCTCGATGAAGCCGAACGGGTTGACCCGGGCGAAGGACGCCAGGCCACCGATCAGACCGATGTTCGGACCCTCCGGGGTCTCGATCGGGCACATGCGGCCGTAGTGCGAGAAGTGAACGTCTCGCACCTCGAAGCCGGCCCGCTCACGGGACAGACCACCCGGGCCGAGCGCCGAGAGACGACGACGGTGGGTGAGACCCGACAGGGGGTTGACCTGGTCCATGAACTGCGACAGCTGGGAGGTTCCGAAGAACTCCTTGATCGCGGCGACCACGGGACGGATGTTGATCAGCGTCTGCGGGGTGATGGCCTCGACGTCCTGGGTGGTCATGCGCTCGCGCACGACCCGCTCCATGCGGCTGAGACCGATGCGGACCTGGTTCTGGATCAGCTCGCCGACGCTGCGGATGCGGCGGTTGGCGAAGTGGTCCTGGTCGTCGAGGCGATAGCCCGGCTCGCCCTTGGCGAGGTTGAGCAGGTAGGTGGTGGCGGCCAGCATCTCGGCCTGGGCCAGCACCGACTGGTCCTCGTCGGGACGCTCGAGATCGAGCTTGAACTGCTTCTGGAGAAAGTCGAGTTCGGGACCGAGCTTGCGGTTGAGCTTGTAGCGACCGACCCGGCTGAGGTCGTAACGCCGCGGCTCGAAGAAGGCGTTGCGGAAGTAGGCACGGGCGGACTCGACCGTGGGCGGCTCACCCGGACGGGCCCGCTTGTAGATCTCGAGGAGCGCCTCTTCCTGGGTCGGGGCGATCTCCTTGTCCTTCTCCCACTGACCCTCGAGGAAGTCGAAGTAGTCGACGAACTTGTCGAGGAAGCCCGGCTCGTTCTCCTCGTCGTAGCCGAGGGCGCGCAGGAGCGTGAACAGCGAGATCCGACGCTTGCGGGCGACGCGGGCGCCGGCGGTGACGTCCTTGCCCGGCTTCTGCTCGACGTCGAACTCGATCCACTCACCGCGGTACGGGTGGACGGTGCCCGTGACGAGCTGGTGCTTGCTCAGGTTCCGCAGACGGAACCGCTCACCCGGCTGGAAGATGACACCCGGCGAACGCACGAGCTGGGACACGACGACCCGCTCGGTACCGTTGATGATGAAGGTGCCCTTGTCGGTCATCATGGGGAAGTCACCCATGAAGACCGTCTGCTCCTTGATCTCGCCGGTGTTGGCGTTCATGAAGCGAGCGCGCACGAAGATCGGCGCGCTGTAGGTCATGTCCTTTTCCTTGCACTCCTCCACCGTGAACTTCGGCGGCGGACGCAGGTCCTCGTCGTCGGGATCGAACTCCAGCTCGAGCTGGAGCGTCTCGGTGAAGTCCTTGATCGGGCTGATGTCGCGGAAGGTCTGAGCCAGACCCTCGTCGAGCAACCATGTGAAGGACTCACGCTGGACAGCGATGAGATCGGGCAGTTCGAGAACCTCGGGGAGGTTGCCGAACGAATAGCGTTCGCGATGAGCGGCGCGTGTAGTCACCTTGGCTCCAAAATTGGCCGTGGAAGAGGACGACAACTGGTCGTCCGGGCGCGGAGAACCGAGATCCAGGGATTCGGCACAGGCGCGAGGACGACCACGTTGCCTTGCACGCTAGTGGTTCCGCGCTACTCCAGCAACTTTCGGGCAACCAGAAGCGGCACCGGCCTGTTCGGGCGGTGCACGATCCGGGCCGGTCGAGCCGGGCGGATTTGTCCGCGAACGGTAAAGGACGGCGGCCGCGAGGTCAAGGAACCCGGCGCGGACGTAACCCGACTGTGATCTGGTTCGGCCGGGTCGCGTCCGCTCATTCACCGCTGCGCAGAGCGGCCCGGGCCCGGGCGGCGACGTCCTCGTCCACGCCGATACTGCGCACGTACGCCGCGTGATCGCCCCACTTCTCGCGCAGCCCGTCGAGGGTCTTGCGCATGGCCGGACGGGGCGAGCCCCACATGGCGTGGAAGTCGTCCGGGTCCAGGCCGGCCTGTCGGATCTGGTCGGCGAACCACGACGTGCCCTCCGACGACTGGGCCCGATAGTGGGCGGAGATCTCGTAGTCGTCGAGGATGTAGGGCTCGGCCACACCGGCGAGACCGAGCATGGTCATCGCCGTGATCCCGGTGCGGTCCTTGCCCGCGGTGCAGTGGAAGAGGATCGGCCGACCGTCCGCGACCGCGGCCACCATCGCCGCGATGTAGTCGGGGAACCCCTCGAGCATGCGCAGGTAGCCCGCAGCCATGTCGTCCTCGTCGAACTTCGTCAGATCACCGTCGACGATCCGCTCGAGCATCGACCGCTGCTGGGCGACATCGCTCGACATGGGCATGTGCACATGGTCGACATGATCGGGAAGTCGATCGGGGGCGTGCTCGACCTCGGCGTCGGAACGGAGGTCGAAGACCGTCGTGATCCCGAGGCGTTCGAGGACACCGTGATCCGTGGCGGTCAATCCGTGCAGACCGTCGCTGCGGAACACGCGGCCCCAGCGGGTCCACCGGCCGTCGACCGTGGGATAGCCACCGATGTCGCGGAAGTTGTCCGGGCCCTCCAGCTCGATGCGTCGCGACGCGGCGACGACGAAACCGTCGTCGGGGCTGAAGAGGTGCACGTACTGCGGATGCGGGGCGCGGGGCAGCACCGCCCGACCCGGCGCGTCGGGGGCTCGGACGTCGGTGCCGGCGTCGTCGGGCGAGTCGGACAGGAAGACCGACAACTCCGGACCACCGCCCCGCCAGGTCACGATCAACCGATCGTCGGCGGCGAGCACGTTGACATGGGAGAGCGGGTCGGCCACGGGCGCACCCTAACGGACGACGTTCGTCGCGGAACGCGGAACCGCACCGACCCGGTGGTCGGTGCGGTTCGTGGTCTTTCGAGGCGCCGGAGCGCCGCGCGCTACTGGAGTTCGACGGAGCCGCCGGCGGCCTCGAGGGCCTCCTTGGCCTTCTCCGCGTCTTCCTTGGAAGCGCCTTCCAGGATCGGCTTGGGGGCACCGTCGACGAGCTCCTTGGCCTCCTTGAGACCGAGAGACGTCAGACCGCGCACCTCCTTGATGACCTGGATCTTCTTGTCGCCGGCGGCGGTGAGAACGACGTCGAACGAGTCCTTCTCCTCCTCCGGGGCAGCATCACCACCGCCGCCACCGGGGGCAGCGGCAACGGCCACGGGGGCCGCGGCGGTGACGCCGAACTTCTCCTCGAAGTCCGACAGCAGTTCGCTCAGCTCGAGGACGCTCATGGCGCCGATCGCGTCGAGAATCTCTTCCTTGGTTGCCATGATCAGGCCTCCTCGTTGTCGCCGGCCGCGTCGGCCGGTGTGTTGTTGTCGGTGGCTTCGGCCTGATCGGCCTCGCCGGATTCATCGGCAGAGGCCTCGGCCTCTGCGGGTGCGTCGGTGGATTCCTCCACGTCGGCGGGTGCCTCGGCCGCGGCGGCCTCGGCAGGTTCTTCGGTGGACGCCTCGGCGTCCGGCGGCGTCTCATCGGCGGCAGCGTCGGGGCCGCCGCCCTTCTCGATGAGGGCCTGCAGCCCGTAGGCGAAGTCCCGCGGGACGGCCGCGAGCAGTCCGGCGAACTTGGCCATGGGGGCCTGGAACGCACCGGCCAGCTGAGCCAGCAGCACGTCGCGCGAGGGCAGTTCGGCCAGCGCTTTGAGATCCTCGGGGCTGAGCAGCTGCTCGTCGAGCACGCCGCCCTTGATCACCAGCGCGTCGTTGGTCTTGGCGAACTCCTTGAGGGCCTTCGCCACGGCCGCCACGTCACCGGCAGTCCCGTCGGCCTTCTCGCCGACGAACGCGATGGCGGTCGGGCCGGTGAGCAGGTCGTCGATCTCGAGCCCCGCATCCTGCGCGGCGCGACGGACGAGCGTGTTCTTGTAGATCTTGTACTCGCCTCCCGCATCGCGCAGGGCCCGCCGTAGTTCGGCAATGGCTCGCACATCGAGGCCGCGGTACTCGGTCAGCATCGCGCCGTCGGACTCGGCGAGCTTCTGCTTCACCTCGTCGACGACCGCAACCTTCTCCGGTCTCGGGTCTCCCATGTTCGTCACCTCCTGGATTCGTTCTTGCTGAAATGAAATCGGGCGCCCACCGAATCGGTGAACGCCCGGACATCGCACGGCAGGACCGTGGGACTCAGGAGGTTCTCCTCGTCCGGCGAGCCGGCTGGCTCATTGGTGCTTCCCACGAAGCGCACCGGATGTCTTCGGTGAACGAAAGATCTGTTGTGTCGGACAGGCTAGAGGCCCGGCGGTCGGAATCCTCAGGCCGGCTGGAGCTGGATGCGGGCCGGGTCGATGCGCACACCGGGACCCATCGTGGTGCTGACGACGACCTTGCGGACGTAGTTGCCCTTCGCGGAAGCGGGGCGGGCCCGTTCGATCTCGCCCATGAGCGCCCGCAGGTTGAGCAGCAGCGCGGCCTCGTCGAACGACGCCTTGCCGATGGGCACGTGCACGTTGGCGAAGCGGTCGGTGCGGTACTCGACCATGCCGCCCTTGAACTCGCCGATCGCCTTGGCGACGTCGGGGGTGACGGTGCCCGTCTTCGGGTTCGGCATGAGACCACGCGGACCGAGCACGCGACCGAGCTTGCCGACCGTGGGCATCATGTCCGGCGTCGCGATCGCGAGGTCGAAGTCGGTCATGCCCTTCTCGACCTCGGCGGCGAGATCGTCGCCACCGACATGGTCGGCGCCGGCGTCGCGGGCCGCCTGCGCGGCCTCACCCTGGGCGAAGACGGCGATGCGCACGTCCTTGCCGGTACCGGCCGGGAGGGCGACGGTCGAGCGGATCATCTGGTCGGCCTTGCGGGGGTCGACCCCGAGGCGGATGACGATGTCCACGGTCTCGTCGAACTTCTTGGTCCCGAAGGTCTTGAGGATGCCGATGGCCTCCTCGTCCGAGTGCAGGGCATCTCGGTCGAACTTCTGGGCGTTGTCCTTGTACTGCTTGCTCTGCGCCATGTCGGCTCCCTCTGGTTACTGCCGCCCGGCGAGGTGATCCGGGTCGAGCAGGCAGCGGCGTTCGCTGCGGAGTTCGGTGAAGGTGGGACGGGGCTCTGACCCCGGCGTCTCACCTTCGGTCAGTTGACCTCGATGCCCATGGAACGGGCGGTGCCGGCGACCTGGAGCTTGGCGGCGTCGAGGTCGTTGGCGTTGAGGTCGGGCATCTTGATCTCGGCGATCTCGGTCACCTGGGCGTCCGAGATCGAGCCGGCGGTCTCGCGGCCGGGATGGTTGGCGGCGAGATCGAGACCGGCGGCCTTCTTGATGAGGAAGGCGGTCGGCGGGGTCTTCAGGATGAACGAGAACGAGCGGTCCTCGTAGATCGTGATCTCGGCGGGCACGACCTGACCGCGCTGGTCCTCGGTGCGTGCGTTGTAGTCCTTGCAGAAGTCCATGATCGCGACACCGTGCGGACCGAGCGCGGTGCCCACGGGCGGTGCAGGCGAAGCCTGACCGGCCGGAATCTGGATCTTGACGACAGCAGCGACCTGCTTCTTGGCCATGAGAGTTCCTACGAAGAAATGCGGACGTATCAGTCTGGAGCCGGATGCCCCGAGCGACAACCCGCGCGGGTTAGATCCGACCGACCTGGGCGAATTCGAGTTCGACCGGGGTCTCGCGACCGAAGATGTTGACGAGCACCTTGACGCGGAGCTGATCCTCGTTGATCTCGATGATCTCGCCGGAGAAGTCCGCGAACGGACCCTCCTTGACGCGGACCGACTCGCCCATCTCGAACTCGAACATCGGCTTGGCGCGCTTGGTCTGTTCCTGCGTGCGGTCCGCTTCGACCCCGAGGAAGCTCTCCACGTCCTTGCGCCGCATCGGCGAGGGCTTGCCGCCCTGGTTCACGAAGCCGGTGACCCCGGGGGTGTTGCGGATGACGTACCAGGCGTCGTCGTCGAGCGAGGTGCGGCACAGGAGGTAGCCCGGGAAGAGCTTCTTCTCGGTCATCACCTTCTTGCCGTTCTTGAACTCGGGGATCTCACGGGTGGGGATGACCACCTCGTAGATGCGCTCCTCCATGTTCATCGAAGCGATGCGGGCCTCGAGGTTCTGCTTGACCTTCTTCTCGTAGCCCGACTGGGTGTGGAGCACGAACCAGCGGCCGGGTCGGTCGTAGGGGGAGACGTAGGGCTCCACGTCGTCCTCGGCGAGAAGGGCGTCCTCGTCGAGCAGCACGTCGGCTTCCGGGGACGCGACGGGGTCGGCGGTGCCGCCCGTCCACTCGTTCGCCAGACCGGCGCCGATCGGCGTGTTCGCCGGAGGCGCCTCGTCCTCACCCGCACCGTCGGCGAGATCCTCGGCCGCTTCGGCCACGATCTCCTCGGCCTCGGCGACGACGGCCTCTTCGGAAATGCTGTCTTCGGACGTGGTCTCGTCGTTCATGTCTTCGTTCTCGTCAGTCATGGTTGATCAGTTCTCGAACAGGTCGAGGATGAGGGTGGAGAAGACCCAGTCGAGGCCGTAGATGATCGCACCGAGCACCACGATGGTGACCAGGACGACGATCGAGTAGTTGACGGTCTCCGAACGAGACGGCCAGGCGACCTTGCGCAGCTCGTTGCGCACCTCGCGCAGGAACTGGAGCGGGCTCGTGCGCTCCTGGGGCGCGGCCTGCTGGGGCTGTCGACGGGTGCGAACGGGCGAGCCGTCGGCGTCGACCTCGCCCTGCTTCTGCAGCATGCGCTTCTGCTGTCGGTTCATCGACATGAGGAAGATCCTTGGTTGGTTCTGCAGGGGCGACAGGACTTGAACCTGCAACCTTCGGTTTTGGAGACCGATGCTCTACCAATTGAGCCACGCCCCTCGGCGACCGCCAAGGTTACCACTGGCCCTCTGAATACCGTCCCCCGGGTTCGGCGTGCGTCAGACCGCGAGGCGACCACCACGACGACCCCGCGTCGCGAGGGCGATGACACCCGCGGCGGCGGCCAGGCCGCCCACGGCCGCGGCCGCGTATCCCGGCACCCGCAGGCTCGGACGCCCGTCGATCGCATCGAGCGCGACGAGGATGTCGTGTTCGAGGGCGGGGTCGACCGTCACGGGAACGTCGGCCAGCGCCCGCATCGAACGACGCAGGCGGCGGAAATTGGCGAGCTCGGCCTGGCAGCGCAGGCACTGGGCCACGTGGGTACGAGCGTGCGCGGACAGCACGGCGTCGTCGCCCGCGGCGAGATCCTCGGTCAGCTCGAGACACTGCGGGAACGGATGATCAGATCGCATGGAGTTCCTCTCCCGGGAGCGGGAACACCCGTTCACGCAGCCGACGGCGGGCTCGGTGCAACCGCACCTTGGCGGCGCTCACGGAGATGCCGAGTTCGTCGGCGATGTCCTCGTGGGGCATGTCGTAGACGTCGCGCAACACGACGACGGCGCGCAGCCGGGGCGGCAGATCGCCGATCGCCTGGTCCAGCTCGTCGCGCAGCCCGGCGACGTCGGCCTGGATGGCCGGGTCGAAGTCGGGTCGGAGTTCGGCCACGGACGATTCGTCGGGAAGCTCCTCGTGGCGGTGCCGGGCCCGCTTGCCGGTGGCGGTGGAGGCGCAGTTCGCGACGATGCGGTAGAGCCAGGTGCTGAACTGGGCGTCGCCCCGGAAGCGGTCGAGGCCGCGATAGGCACGGAGGTAGGCGTCCTGCACCACGTCCCTCGCATCCTCCTCGTCACTCGTGAGCCGGAGCGCCAACCCGTACGCATCGCGATGGGTTCGGCGCACCATCTCGTCGAACGCCTCGCGTTCGCCGTCGACCGCCCGCTGGACGAGGTCGTCCATCGAGGCGTCTGAGGGTTTGGACCCGCCGGCACCGTCGGCGTTACGTGACGGATCGGTGACGATCCGGAGGCGTGACGATGCCGACATGGGTTCCATTCTGGTCGAACGCTGGTCGTTTCGCCCCTGCGGCGGCGAAGACACGGTTTCAGGGTTCCGCCGCATGGCGGCGAAGACACGGTTTCAGGGTTCCGCCGCATGGCGGCGAAGACACGGTTTCAGGGTTCCGCCGCATGGCGGCGAAGACACGGTTTCAGGGTTCCGCCGCATGGCGGCGAAGACAACGCGTAGCGACGGACAGATTCGAACTGTCGACCTCTCGATTATGAGTCGAGCGCTCTCACCAACTGAGCTACGTCGCCGCCCTCGGAGCGGCGGGCCGTTCCGTGGAGCTCCCTGTCAGAATTGAACTGACGACCTTCTCCTTACCATGGAGACGCTCTGCCGACTGAGCTAAGGGAGCAACGCTCACGCACGCGTGAGGCGTCGGCAATGATGCCACGCCCCAACGGCGTCACCAACCTGGTTCCCCCAGAGAAGCCCCGAGCGCGCGGCGCACGGGGCACTCGCGGACCATGGTCACTTCGCCCTATGGATTTGGGTCCTCCGGCTCAAGTGGGGCCCGAAGTGAGCCGTAAGGACCACATGCGATTCGACCGGCTTGTCATTGAGGCCGACGAGAACACCTTCTCGTTGGAGTTCCACCCCCGTCTCACCGTCATCGGCGGTGTGGGACGGCTCGAGCGCGAGGGGCTCATCACCGAGCTCATCGGTTCGCTGAGCTCGAGCCGCGCCGGCGTGCACGCCGAGATCGTGGCGGACAACGGCAACCGCTTCGCGGTCTTCCGGCCCTTCGGGGCCCGGGCCCGGGTGATCGACGTGGAGGCCTCGGCCGACGTGAGCGCACGGTTCGCCGATGCCGAGGGTCAGATCGATCTCCTCTCGGTCGCGGGCCTCGACACCCGAGCGGCCAAGCGTCAGCTGCGGTTGACCTCGTCGGACCTGACGACGAGCACGCACCACGACCAGATCATCCGCCGACTCGCGTCGGCCGACCCCGAAGAACTCTGGGGTCTCGCCAACCGCGTGAAGGCCGCCCAGGCGGCGCTCGACGAGGAAGCCGACGCCAGCGGCTCGGCTCCCGAGGACGCCGCCGTGGTCGCCCGCATCGAGGAACGCCACGCTCGCTTCGAGGAAGCGCAGGCTCGAGCCGAGAAGTTCCGGCGCATCTCGTTCTTCGGCGGTGTGGCCGCGGCGATCCTCGCCGTGCCCTCGGTCATGTGGATCAGCCAGACCGCGGCGATGGCCTTCGTCATCCTCGCCGCCATGGTCACCGCGCTCTCGTTCGTGCAGAACCAGCGAGGCGAACGGGCCCGCCGGGCCGAGGAGGCCGCGCTGGCCGAGGCGGGCGCCCAGTCCTATCTCGGCTTCCACCTCCAGCGGGTCAACGGCCTGCTCGACAGCCAGGCGTCCCGGCAGCGCCTCATGGAGGTCAACACCGAGCACGAGACGGCGATGGCTGCCTGGTTCGAAACGGCCGGTGACGTCGTCGTCGAGTGGGCCGAAGAGCATCGCGACGAGATCGACGAGGCGGCCCGCCGGTTGAAGGACGTCGACGCCCTGAGCGCCGGGCCCCTGCCGATCGACCCGGAGAACGACGAGGTCGCGGCCCTCGCCCATGCGCTCATGCTGCGCCTCGAAGAGGTCCGCGGCATCGGTCCGGCCGGCGAGAACATGCCGCTCGTGCTGGACGACTCGCTCAACGGTCTCGATGCCGACCTCAAGGCGCCCCTGCTGGAGATGCTCGTCCGAGCGAGCGAAGGACAGCAGATCGTGTTCCTCACCGAGGACGCCGACGTGACCGACTGGGCCCGCGTCGAAGCGATCACCGGCGACCTCTCGATCCTCGAGCCGACGACGGCCGACGTGGACGTCGACGCCGACCACGCCGCCGCCAACACCATCCAGGTCGCCTGACCGACGGGCGGCCCCGTTCTCTGACCGGTCCACGGTCAGTGGTGGCGAGCCGCGACTCGCCAGTCGCATGCTTCGGTGCCACGCTCCTCCGATGAGCGTGGCATCGTCGCGCATGACTTTCGACACGCTCACCACCTCCGCCGACGGGCGGATCGGCCGGTTGACCCTCGACCGGCCGGCCAAGCTCAATCCCCTGTCCACCCACTGTCTCGACGAGCTCGCCGCCGCAGCGCGATGGTTCGACGATCGTCCGGACGTGCGGGTCGTCATCGTGTCGGGGGCCGGACGGGCGTTCTCGGCAGGCGCCGATCTCGCCGGGTTCGGCGACGCCGGAGACCGACCCGCCCGCGAGGGCGCCGAGGCGGGCCGGAGGATGGTGGAGGCGATCGAGCGGATGGGCGCGGTCACGATCGCATCCGTCCACGGCCACTGCATCGGCGGCGCCGTCCTGCTCGCCATGGCGTGTGACCTCCGGGTCGCGGCGGAGTCGACGAACTTCGTGATCCCCGAGGTCGACCTCGGCATTCCGTTGACGTGGGGCGGCATCCCGCGTCTCGTCCGGGAGATCGGGCCCGCGGCGACGCGGGACCTCGTCCTGTCCTGCCGGCCGTTCACCGCGATGGAAGCCCACGTGCGAGGGATCGCGAATCGCATGGTCGCCGACGCCGACCTCGACACCGAGGTGGCGGAACTCGCGGCCCTGCTCGCCGAGAAGTCCGCCTACACCCTGCGCGCCACGCTCGATGCGGTGGACGCCGCCGCCGAGGCGCTCGTACCGACCGGTGGCGCCTGGAGCGACGCCGACCAGCTCGTCACCGCGATGCACGACGCGGAGAGCCGCGCCGTCGCCGCGAGGTACCTCGAAGCACGAGGCATCTGACCAAGGCGTCCGGACTCGCCGGGCAACCGGGGCACGAAGGGTCAGTCGACGGGAACGGTGACCATCCCCGCCGCCGAGACGATCCCGGCGCACCGCTTGGCGGTGACGAGGTCGTTGCGGTCGAGGCCGTGGGTCATGAAGCCGAGCGAGATGCCGGTCGACGGGTCGGCGTAGCCGCGCTGGCCCTTCGCACCGCCGTGGCCGAACGCGGTCGGCCCGGTGCCGTGGCCGTACCCACGCATGAGGGCCTGGCCGTCGTCACCGGCGATCGTGAACGCGTGGGTGCGGTTCGCCGACACGCCCATCCAGTCGACATGGGTCTGGCGGATGGTCTCCAGCGCGTCGACCTTCACCTCGGGCCGGAGGATCTCGCCGTCGTCGTGCAGGATCGCCTGGTACCACTGCGCCATCTCCGCCGCCGAGGTGACACCTCCGCCACCGGGATGGCCCGCGGCGCGCAGCTCGGGGTCGTTGAACGCCAGCAGGGCGTCGTCCGTCACCTCGGTCACCGGCAGCTCCTCGATGCCGAACTGACGAGCGAGATCGGCAAGGTCCGGCGCCTCACCGACGCTCACGACCTCGACGATGTCCGCCTGGTCCTCGGCGGGAATGGCGAGCCACCGCGAACATCCGGCCGGGGTCATCACCCGGTCCGTCACGACATCGGCGTGGTGGCGGCCCGTGACCTCGGTGATGCAGTCGGCGAGCACCCAGTGGGCGGCCGACGCGTGGTATTCGAACCGGGTGCCCGGTTCCCACGTCGTACGCCACTGCCCGTAACGGGCGAGCCGGGCGGCACGATCGGCGAACTCCGCGGGGCCCATCGGGCCGTGGGGGAACCCGCCCGCATGGAGGAGCACCTGGGACAGCGTGATGGCTTCCTTGCCGTTCGTGCCGAAGCTGGGGAGCACGGCGGAGACCGGCGCGTCGAGGTCGAGCAGCCCCTCGGCGGCGAGTTCGAGCACGGTGAGGCTCACGGTCGGCTTGATGGCCGAATACGTCAACAGGCGGTGGTCGGTCGTCAGATCGCCGAACGCCTCGAACAGGACGATTTCGCCGTCGAACCCGAGCGCCAACTGGCAGCCGGGAATGCGCCCCTCGTCGACCTCGCGGCGACAGCGATCGACGAGCTTCCGGAGACGTTCGGGTACGAGAGTGCTCATGGTCCGGCGACCGTATCGCTCTCGATCGCCGGCCGCCTGCCGGGCCACTCGGTCAGCTCGGGCACCAGCGCCCGGAGGTCGTGCGCCTGCAGGCCGGCGCGCCAGACACCGACCCCGTAGGCCATGTCGTCCGCAACTCTGAGGGCCACGCCGCGGACCGGGTCGACGGCGCGTTCGCCGGCGATCCAGTCGGCGACCGCTGGGGCGAGCATCGCCGTGAGCACGCCGATTCGGCGGCGTCGCGACAACGCCGCCACGGGCAGCAGCACCGGCCACCAGACACGCGAGACGGCACGGCCGAGGCCGAGACCCGAGTGCAGGTGGCCCCACGCCGCGATCCGGGTGGCCTCACGCGGCGCGTCGGGCACGCCGTCGAACTTGCGGACGAGCGCGGCCGACGACCCGGCGGCCACACCGAGGCCGAGGCCGGGCCGACCCGACACCGCCGCGAGCCACGCCATGAGGCTCCACTTCGAGCAGCGGGCCGGGGCGACAACGGCACCGTGGCGCTTCGTGAGCCCGACCGCCGACGAGCCGTAGTGCATCCGTTGGCGGGCCATCGCGAGCCAGGACGGTCGCGGGCGGTGCTCCACCTCGACCCCCGGGTCGTACCGCACGGTGCCGCCGCGCGCCACGAGACGCCACACCAGGTCGACGTCCTCCCCCACCCGCAACCCGGGATCGAAGCCACCGACGTCGATCACGGCATCGACCCGCGCCGCGAACACGGCCGTCGGCACGTAGGCGAGGCGCCGGCGCGGTCCGACCGCGGCGGGCGTGGGGCCGATGTCGAGGGGCGACTGGGCCCGCTCGTATCGCTCGCGCAGCGTCGTCCCGTCGCGGCTTCGCACCCGGGGCGCGACGGCGACCACGGCGGGGTCGTCGAAATGGGGCGCGAGCCGTGACCACCAGTCGTCAGGAAGCGTGACGTCGGTGTCGACGAACGCCACGAGCGTCGTGTCGACCTCCTCCAGTCCGCTCATGCGGGCGGCACCCGGCCCACCGTTTGCCGTTCGGCGCACGAGGGTGGCGCCGTGCCGCTCCGCCACGGCGGCGATCGCGGCGGCGTCGCTCGACGCGTCGTCGACCACCACGACGGGGACGGTCAGCGTGGCGAGCAAGGCGTCGAGCTGATCGGCGTCTTCGAAGCTCGGCACGACCACGGTCACCGGTGGCGGCGACGGTGCCGGAGCCACGACGGGGTGGAGCATCCCCGCGTCGAGCAACCGGCGGGCCAGACCGCGCGCCGACTTCACGTCGGCCAGCGGGGTTCCCTCGAGCCATGCGTCGACCACGGCGGCGCCGGCGGCCGACAACCGGGTGATCCGCAGCGGCGACCCGCCGATCAGCACCCGCCCGGCGCCCACCCGGCGCAGTCCCGGGTCGGCCACGAGCCGGATACCCGGCGGCGGCAGACGGTCGACGTTCGTGGCCATGGCCAGGACGGTAGCCGTGTGCTCGATCTACGCTCTCCGTATGCACGATCTCGTGATCCGAAACGGCCGCATCATCGACGGGTCCGGCGCGCCCGCGACGACCGGCGACATCGCCATCGACGACGAGACGATCGTCGACGTCGGTTCCGACGTCGGCCGCGGTCACCGGGAGATCGACGCCGATGGACGCGTCGTGACCCCGGGCTTCGTCGACACCCACACCCACTACGACGCCCAAGCCACGTGGGATCCCGAACTCACCCCCTCGGGCTGGCACGGCGTCACGTCCGTCGTGATGGGCAACTGTGGCGTGGGATTCGCCCCGGTCGAACCCGATCGCCGTGACTGGCTGATCGAGCTGATGGAGGGCGTCGAGGACATCCCCGGCGCCGCCCTCACGGACGGCATCGAGTGGGGATGGGAGACGTTCCCCGAATACCTCGACGATCTGCAGACACGGTCCTGGGTGCTGGACCTCGGCGCCCAGATCCCGCATGGCGCGCTCCGCGCCTACGTGATGGGCGAGCGAGCGTTGCAGGACGCGAACACCGACGACATCGCGCGGATGGCGGGCCTCGTCGAGGAAGCGTTGCGGGTGGGCGCCCTCGGGTTCTCCACGTCGCGCACGCCGCTGCACAAGTCGGTCGACGGCGAACTCGTCCCGGGCACGTTCGCGACGCCCGAGGAGCTCCTGGCGATCGCCGGGTCGATCCGTGCGGTCGGTCACGGCGTGTTCCAGACGGCAACCCACCATGCGGACGTCCCCGAGTCGTTCGACTGGATGCGCGCGGTCGCGGACACCACGGGCCAACCGGTGGTGTTCAACCTCAACCAACCCGACTACGCACCCGACCTCTGGAAGGAGGACCTCCGTCTCCTCGACGAGGCCCAGGCCGACGGTCTCAACGTGCTCGCCCAGGTGTCGGGCCGGCCGGTCGGCATCCTCGAGTCCTGGTCGGCCACGGTGAACCCGTTCATGCTCTGCCCGACCTGGGGACTCATCGGGCAGCTCCCCGAAGCCGAGCGGCTGGAGGAGCTCCGCCGCGACGACGTGCGGGCGGCTCTCACCACCGAGGCGCCGGCCGTCTGGAGCGATTTCATCACCAGCATCACCCGCACGTGGGACAAGCTCTACCCGTTCGCCGGTGAGGCCGACTACGAGCCGGATCCCGCCGCCACCTGTGCGGCCCTCGCCGCCGCCGACACCCGGACCCCCGAAGAGATCGCCTACGACCAGCTGATGTCCGCCGACGGGCGGGGCCTGCTCTACTTCCCGCTCTTCAACTACTCGAACCACAACCTCGACCATCTCTGGGAGCTGCACCAGCATCCCCACACCCGGATGGGCCTGGCCGACGCGGGTGCCCACTGCGGCACGATCGCCGACGGCGGCATGCCGACCTTCATGCTCCAGTTCTGGGCGCGCGACCGCATCCGGGGCGAACACATGCCGCTCGAGTGGGTCGTCCATCGCCAGACCCGTCAGACCGCCGAGCTCTACGGATTGCGCGATCGCGGACTGCTCCGGGCCGGGTACCGCGCCGACGTGAACGTCATCGACATGGATGCGCTCGGCGTCGAGCTCCCGCACCTGGTCGGCGATCTCCCGACGGGCGCGAAGCGCTACGTCCAGCGGGCCGAGGGCTACGGCGCCACCGTGTGCCGCGGCGCGGTCACCGTGGTCGATGACGAGTTCACGGGCGAGTACCCGGGCCGCCTGGTCCGCGGGCCGCAGGCCGACCGGGCCTGACCCGCCTCAGAAGAGGATCGGGATCTGGTCCGTCGGGTAGGTCGACGGCGCGAAGAACCACATCTCGATCGCGTATCTCGTCCGCGTCATCGCCGGGTCCACACCCGTGCGATGCAGCGTCATGTGGTCGAACAGGAGGGCGTCGCCCGTGTCGAAGGCCGGCCGAACGACGCGAGACAGGTCGTAGCGACTCGCGGTCTCGTTGCTGACGGACCAGTCGTAGATCTCGTCGCCGCCGGTCGGCACGAGCTCCTCGAATCGATCTGGGAACACGTCCAAACCGGGCGCGTCGACGCCACACGGGCTCAGCGCCGTCCAGATGTTGAGCGCCCGCGTCTGCGTTCCCAGGAAGGCGCCGTCCTGATGCCAACCGGCGAGGGAGTCCGGCTCCGTGCGGCGCAGCGTGGTCTTCTTGACCGAGAACGCCGCCGGCTCGCCGAAATAGTCGCGGAGCAACCCACGGACGCCCGCCGCCTCCAGCGCCGCGATCATCTCGTGCATGGCGCGGGGCGAATCGACCCCGAGGACCCCGCTTCCGAAGTTCGCGAACGCCCGCTCGTAGACGCCGAAGGGGTAGCGCGGCTCGGGCTCGAAGGGGACGAAACCGTCGCCGACCTCGGCGTGCGGGTCGTCGCGATGGATCGCAGCACCGGCGAACGCCGCGTCGATCGCCCGCCGCAAGGACGCGGCGCGTGCCTCGTCGACGAGGCCTCTCACCAACAGCGACCCGTGGTGCAGGAGGGCGGAACGAACCAGCTCGGCGTCGAGATCCGCAGCGGCCACCTCCGGCACGCCGCCGCCCGGGAAGTGGTCCTCGACCGGCGGTGGCCATGTCGCATGGTCGGAGCGACCATCCTCCACGGAGGCGAAGGCGCGATGGCGAAGTGCCAGGAGTGCGGATTCGAGGGCCTGGTCGGGGCCGTCGGCGAGTGCATCCACGAGCAGCTCGATGGCTCCGGAGACGTCTCCCGCAGCCTCCCGTTCACGAGCTGCGGTCAGGATGTCCGTCACGATCCCTCCAACCCCAGGATGACGTCACCGTAGTTCTCTGCGAACCAGATCGAACTCTCGACGCCGAAGTGGAATCCGTCCGCGCGCAGGAGCCCGACGCCCTCGACCTCTTCGAGCGATTCCCCGTCGGGGCACAGCACGGCGTCGAGATCGAAGAAGCGGACCTCGGGCATCGCCTCCCCGAGCGGCGTCAGCACGTTGCTGTCGAGCAGGTCGATCGAATCGTCGTCGAGGCTTCCGACGCCGGCGCGCTCCCCGGGACACGGCGGGCGCATCCATACCACCTCCGCGCCGCCGGCGCCGAGGACCTCTGCGGCCCGTCGATACTCACGCAGGAGGTAGGAATCGAAGTCCGCGGACCCGATCGTCAGCGGCTCGGCCCACTCGTCGAGCCGGCGTTCGCCGAGATCCCAGACGCTGCTCAAGACGACCACGACCTCGGGTTCGAACGACGCGATCCTGCGCTCGAGGTCGCCGATCACCGCGAGGCACTCGTCACGCAATGGTTGCGGCGAGCCGCTTCCGTACACGACGCCCTCGTCGGCGAGGCCACACCCATTGACCGCGACGTTCCACACCCAGAGGTCCTCCTCGTTGCCCCAGCGCTCGAGGCCGTAACCGAACGATCGGGCCTGCGAGTCGCCGACGACGAGGACACGAGCCTGCCCGGCCCGGTCGGCACGCTGGTACAGCGCGGCGGCGTCGAGGATGGCATCGACCGAGGCGTCGAGGAACGCGTCCTCGTCGGTGACGACTGACGGGTCGGGCATCGCCCCGCTGAGCACGGAGAACGCATGGTCGTTCGAGGCGAGCACATCATCCATCGCCTGCATGAACGGACGGACTGCCCGCGCGAACTGCTCGCCGACCGTGGCACCCGGCGCGACATGGACGACCGCGGCGCCCTCGGCGGCGAGCACGTCGACCCCTTCGTCGATCGCCGCAGCCATCCAGGCGGCTGCGTCGGCCTCCGCCGGGACCGCGGCTGCGACCTCGTCCGGCCAACGGTCGGCCAGCCAGATCACCACATCGGGATCCGCGTCCTCGATGACCGTCGGCCAGGTGTCGACCCAGTCGGTACACGACGCGTCGGTCGCGGCGGGGACGCAGGTGAACGGCACGGCCGTGAGCCGCAGGGCGGGATCGTCGTCGACCGTCGACGCCAACCGGGTCAGTTCGCCCGCCGCTTCGTCGCCGTGGATCACGAGCATGTCGAGTACGCCGTCCTCCGTGCCGACCGCCACCGTGGTCCCGCCGTCGTCGCGCAGGGTCGCGAGCGGATCCTCGCCATCGGTGTTCGCGGTGAGGGCGACGATCCCGACGAGGGCCGCCCCGATCACGGGGTACGCGGCCACCCGGGCCCACGTCGGCAGTCCGAAGGTCGCCCCGCGCCGGATCGGATCCTCGATGAAGCGTTTGGAGACGACCGCAATACTGATCGACACGACGACCCGGAGCGCGAAGAGGGGCCAGTCCGACAGTCCCGTGCGTTCCTCGGTGAGCCACAGGTAGATCGGGAAGTGGAAGATGTAGACCCCGTAGCTGAGGCGACCGAGCCACGCGAGGGGCGCGATCGCGTAGAAGCGACTGAGCGGTCCGTCGCTCGAGACGATCGCGACGATCATCACCGCGGTGAGGACGGCATTGAGCTGGAACGCGCCCTGCCAGGTGAACGAGTCGGTGAGCTGGAGGTCGACCCAGAGCCAGGCGAGCACGCCGAACGCCGCTACGCCGGCGGCCTGGGCGACTCGCCGCCACTGCGCCGCGAAGTCGATGCCGATGGTGTCGAGGATCACGGCCAGCAGCGCACCGACCATGACCTCGGCCAGCCGCGTGTCGGTGCCGTAGTAGAGGCGGTCCAGGTCGATGCCGTTGTCGTACAGGCGAAACATCCACGCCGTGGAGAGCACTCCGGCGGCGGCGACGACCAGGCCGATGGTTCGCGGGTGGGCCCGGATGCGGAAGAGGCCGAAGAGAACGAGCGGGATGAAGAGGTAGAACTGCTCCTCGACGGCCAGCGACCAATAGTGGTTGACGGGCGACGGTGACGCGAACAGGTCGGTGTAGGACTGATCCGTCCGCACGAAGACCCAGTTGACGACATAGCCCACGACGCCGAGGACCTCGCCCGCCAGACCCTCGACCTGGTCGCGGGTCGCGACGGTCGCGCCGAAGACCGCCACACCGGCGAGCCCGACGAACGCGGCCGGGGCCAAGCGGCGAAACCGCCGGGCCCAGAAGTCCGGCAGATCGATCGTGCCGGTTCGCCGACGGCTGTCCAGAAGGATCGCCGTGATGAGGAAGCCGGAGAGGGTGAAGAACTGGGAGAGCGACAGGAAGGCGCCGTCCGCCCACGACATCTCCGCGTGGTAGCCGAGCATCGCGAACATGCCGAGTCCGCGGATGCCGTCGAGCCCGGGCTGATAGCCGCCGAACGCCCGAATGCGCCGCTCGGCCGCTTTGCTCATCTGCCCGAGGGTACCCAAGCCCGCTCCACCGCCGAAAGCGGTCCCGACCGCGATGAGTCGAACGCCCCATACGCGCGATCGCGCTCGCGCGTCACAGCACGCGAGCGAGCGCGGCGGGAATCTCGGAGGCTCCCGTGACCGTCGTGAACCGCGCGCCGACTTGGCGCGCGAAGGCCTCGGCATCGTCGGCGTCGTCGGCCGGCGCGACGATGCAGAGCTCGTCGAGACGACGGGCGACCGCCGCCGGGTCCACACCCGCGGTCGCTCGACAGTCCGACAGCAGGACGGTGACGCGGCGCTTGGCCCGAGATCGTTCCAATTGGCGCGACGACGCGCGCAGGGCGGCGTCGAGGTCGGTCGTCCCCTGGCCCCGCAGGCGCAGCAGATCGCCGACGACGGACGGCGCCGACCGGCCGTCATCCTGCGACTTCAGCGCCAACTGCCGGTCGGCGAAGGCGAGGACCGACCAGTCGGCCGGGGCCCGCCACGAGCAGGCGGCCGCGGCAACGGCAGCCACGGCGAGACGATCACCGCTCATCGAGCCGCTTCGATCCACGAGCAGCGACAGCGCCATCGCCGGCTTCGTCCAGTGACGCACCCGCATCTCGTCAGCGGGAACGGCCGACGATCCGGCGCGGGCGAGGACGAGCGCGTCGAGGCTCGCATCGAGATCGACATCGCCATCCGCACGCTCCGCCGACGACGTGACGATGCGCCCGATGCCGCGGCTGTCACGCGGGCCGGTTCGCGCCAGGTCGATCAACAGCCGACCGGCGAGCCGGCGGGCAAGGGCCGCGAGCACCGGATCGCTCGCACCGGTCATCTGGGCCAGAAGGGCGAGCGCATGATCGGCGTCGTCCTCCATCAGGTCGGCGAACGCGCCCTCGTCGATCTGTCCGACCTCAGGCGACACGTCGTCGAACGCCTCGTCGCGTCGGAGTTGTTCCCGGGGCGTCGTGCGCCGGGTCTCGTCGGCGAGCGCCTGCTGGGCGTCGTCGCCTTCGAGCGTGAGTGGTGCACCCGAGTCGCCCCCTACGGGGCGGGGGCTTTTCCCTCGTCGTCGGGATCATGTTGGACTTCGGTCGCAAGCACCTGAGCCCACAGCTCGCGGATGACGTCCTCGGCCTGGGTGTCGCCCCCCTCGTGGAGGCGGATACGACCGGACAGGGCGACGAGCGCGGCGTCCAGGCCCAGTTCGGCATCGGTCACCGGGAGATCGCGGATCCGAGCCAGCCGGACGGCCACCTCGACGAGATCGATCGCGCCGCGGACCGACGAGCCGACGCGCACATCGCCGTGGTTGCGGGTGGCCCGCGTGATGAGCACGGCCCGGCGCCGAAGCCGCTCGTCCGTCGCATCCGTGCGCCGTTCGACGATGCCGGACTCGTCGTCGCGGGCCTGGTAGCCCATCGCGATCCGACACATCCGGTCGTACACCGCGCTGGACACCCGTGCGGTGCCGACATTGTCGAACGGGTTCATCGCGGCGACGAGGCGGAAGCCCGGCGCGGCCGGGATTCGGCCGATCCGCGGCAGATGGAGCTCGCCTTCGGACATCACCGAGATGAGGAGGTTCACCGTCTCCTCGGGCACGCGGTTGAGCTCCTCGACATAGAGCAGCGAACCGGCTCGCAGCGCTTCGACGAGGGGTCCGTCGACGAACACGTCCGTCGCGTAGCCCTCCTCGAGCACCCGCGACGGGTCGAACTGGCCCGCGAGCCGGGCCGGTGTGAGCTCCGCGTTGCCCTCGACGAAGACGAATCCGGTGCCCGAGGCTTCGGCGACCTCGCGCAGCATCGTCGACTTGCCGGTGCCGGGCGGCCCTTCCAACAGGACGTGGCGATCCGCGGCGAGCGCGGCCACCAGGAGTTCGATCTCCCGTCGCCGCCCGACGAGCGCGGCATCGAGCGCGTCGAGAACCGCGGGATCGTCGAGAGCAGTCATCGGCAGCGGTCGACCGTCAGTCGAACATGATCACGCCGCGAACGTTCTTGTTCGCGAGCATGTCGGCGTAACCCTCGTTGACCTGATCGAGCGTGTAGGTGTTGGTGATCATCTCGTCGAGCTTGAGCTGACCGGCCTGGTACATCGACAGCAGGTGCGGGATCTCCTTGCGCGGCGCCGTGGAGCCGAACAGGCAGCCCTTGAGCTCCTTGTTCATCATGGCGAACTCGAAGAGGTTGAGCTGCACGTCCATGTCCATCGCGTTGGCGACGGCGGTGGCCACGATCGTGCCGCCCTTGCGGGTGAGGAACTGGGCCGGGGCGATCATGTCGCCGGTCAGCACGCCCGGGGTGAGGATCACGCTGTCGGCCATGACGCCGAGGGTCATGCCTCCCACGAGCTCCATGGCCTCCTCCATCGAGGCGGCGGAGTGGGTGGCGCCGAAGCTCTCGGCGGACTCGCGCTTGAACTCGGACGGGTCGACGGCGACGACGTTCTTCGCGCCGGCGACCTTCGCGCCCTGGATGGCCGCGTGGCCGAGGCCACCGCAGCCGACGATGACCACGGTGTCGCCCGCTCCCACCTCGGCCCGGTTGACGGCCGAGCCGTAGCCGGTCGTGACACCACAGCTCACGAGGGCGGCGGGCCCGGGCGGGACGTCCTTTTGGACCTTGATCGCCGAGTCGACGCTCAGGACCATGTGTTCGGAGAACGTGCCGAGCTTGAGCAGAGGCGTGAGGTCGTTGCCATCCTTGTCGTGGTGGCGGACGGTGCCGTCGATCATCCCCGGCTCCATCAGATGCATGCCGAGGTCACAGAGGTTCTGCATGCCCTGGGCGCACCAGGTGCACTTGCCACACGACGGGATGAACGAACAGGAGATGTGGTCACCGACTTCGAACTCGGTCACACCGGGGCCGAGGGCGATGACCTCACCGGCTCCCTCGTGGCCGCCGACGATCGGCAGCGGCACCGGCATGGTGCCGTCGTGCGCGTGCTCGTCGGAGTGGCACATGCCCGCGGCCATGGTCTTGACGAGGATTTCGCCTTCCTTGGGATCATCGAGCTCGATCTCCTCGACGCTCCAGTCCTGGCCGACTTCGCGGAGAATGGCTGCCCTGGTCTTCATGACGATCCCTTCGGGGTTTTGCGGGGGAGGTGACGCGCGTGAACGGGCCAGAACGTACCAGTGGACCGCCGCCCGGCGACAGTCAAGCCACCACCCGGATCTCGCCGACGTGGGTGCCCGCCCAGTTCGTCACCGGGGTCGGCGCCGGAGCCGGGAGCGCGCCGAGCTCGGCCAGCGCCCATTCGCCGGCAATCGCCGCGGCGCGCCCGGCCCCGTCCTGCGCCTTGACCGCGATCGCAACACCGCTGTCGCGGTCGATCCCGCAGTAGACGCCCTCGGCGCCGCTCTTCGCGACCACTCGTCCGCCGCCCGTCTCGATCATCCGGGTGCCGGGGCGATCCGTCCCGGCGACGAGATGGGGGTGGGCCGCCATCGCCGCGATGACCTTCGCCCCGTCCGGGTGGCCGGGAAGCGACGCCCAGCCCGCGGCGAGCCGATCGAGCGGCATCGTCCAGACGGGGATGCCGCAGCCGTCGACCCCGGGGGTCTGGTCGCCGAGATCCACACCGCACTGAGCGGTAATCGCCGGAGACACATGGTCCCGTTGGAGGGGATGGTCCGGGGCCAGGTAGCCGGCGATGTCGAGACCGTGGGCCAGGCACACCGCCAGGAAGCCGACATGCTTGCCGGAGCAGTCGCTGTGGATCGGGCCCGGCGTGTCCCCTGCGGCCGCGAGGCGGTCCGCGCTGGCGCGATGCATCGGCGGGTGAGGGCCACAGAGGAGGGCAGACTCGTCGAGCCCGAGCGCCGCGAGCCACGCCCGGAGGGGCGCGACGTGCTCGGGCTCGCCGTTGTGGCTCGATGCCGCCAGCGCGAGCCGGACGGGATCATCCTCCACACGAGCCACCGGGAGGGCCTGCACCGGCTTGATCGCGGAGCGCGGCAACGTCGGACGGCGGCCGTCGCCGCGCCACCACACGATCGAGCCATCGGCATCCACGGCGACGACGTCGACTCGGTGGCGGCTCTCGATGTGTTCCCCACGGGTCACGTCGATAATGAGCGGGCCGGCCATCACCGTGAGGCTACGTTCCCGTGATGGCCGATCTCGACCAGGACACCCGCGTCGATCATCGCCGCGCGGCCGACGGGGTCACGACCTACGCCGCCACCGCGTCGTCCGAGTGGGCGATCTGGGGGCCGATGGGGGGCTACATCGCGTCGATCGCGCTCCGGGCCGCCGGGGCCCACTGCGGCCGGGCCCGGCCCGCGTCGATCAACGCCAACTTCCTCGCCGTCGCCGGCGACGACGAGCTGACGGTGACCGTCACCACGCTGCGGACGACCCGCGTCGCCACGTGCATGCGGGTGGAGCTGACCCAGGGTGACCGGGCCGTGCTCGAGGCGACGGTGTGGGGGACGGACACCGAGGACGGCTTGGCGCACCACGCCGCCCGCGCCCGGCCCGCGGTGCCCGGGCCCGACGGGCTCGACACCTTCATCGAGCTGCTCCGGCGAGCGGGGGAACCGTCGCCATACGAGTTCTGGCACCGGCTCGACTACCGGCCGACCACATGGATCGAGGACTGGGAGAACCGCGAGCCGCGCGAACCGGAGGCCGCCTCGTGGTATCGGTTCCTGGATCACACGCCCACCGCGGACCGGTGGCTCGACGACTGTCGGCTGCTCATCGCCACGGACCTCGATGCATGGGGACCCGCGTGCTATCCACACACCGGCGAGCTCGACTGGTTCGCCCCGACGATCGAGCTGTCCTGCCGCTTCCTCCAGCCCGCGTCCGAGTGGCTGCTCAGCTGGGGGTCGGCCCCGGTCGCCCACGACGGGCTGATCGGCGTCCAGTCCGAAGTGTGGTCCGACGACGATCGGCTGCTGGCAATCGGGGGCAGCACGCTGCTGTGTCGTCCCGCGCCGGACCGGCCGGGCTGACCGGCCTTCCCCGGGTCAGTCGAAGACGATGACCCCGCGGATGTTCTTGTCGTCGCGCATGTCCTGATAGCCCTCGTTGATCTGGTCGAGGGTGTAAGTCTGGGTGACCAACTCGTCGAGTTTGAGCTGACCGGCCTGATACATCGACAGCAGCCGCGGCACCGCGTGGCGGGGCGAGTCCGACCCGTAGATGGTCCCCTTGATCTCCTTGTTCATCATGGCGAACTCGAAGAGGTTGAGCTGCACGTCCATCTGCGCCATCGGGGCAAGACCGGTGACCACGATCGTGCCGCCCTTGCGGGTGAGGAACTGGGCCGGAGCGATCATGTCGCCGGTCACGACGCCGGGTGAGAGGATCACCTTGTCGGCCATCACCCCCGCGGTCAGCCCGCCGACGAGCTCCATCGCCTCCTCCATCGACGACGCGGTGTGGGTGGCGCCGAACTCGCTGGCCTTCTCCCGCTTGAACTCGGCGGGGTCCACGGCGACCACGTTCTTGGCGCCGGCCAGCTTCGCCCCCTGGAGTGCGTTGCTGCCGATGCCGCCACAGCCCACGACCACGACCGTGTCGCCGGCCGTCACCTCGGCCCGGTTGACCGCCGAGCCGTAGCCGGTCGCGACGCCGCAGCTGACGAGCGCGACGGGAACGAGATCGAGGTCCTTGTCGACCTTCACCAGGGAGTCCTGCCCCAGGAGCATGTGCTCGGCGAACGTGCCGAGCTTCGCCATGCAGTAGATCGCCTCGCCGTCGGGGTCGTGGTGGGCGCTGCGACCGTCGGTGATCATGCCGCGGCCGAGCGTCCCCATCCCCTGGTCGCAGAGGTTCTGCATGCCCGACGCGCACCAGCGGCACTTGCCGCAGGCCGGCACGAACGAGACGGCAACATGGTCGCCGACCTCGAAGTCCGTGACACCGTCGCCGACCTCGATGACGACACCGGAACCCTCATGGCCGCCGATGCAGGGAAAGATCGAGTTCTCCGGATCCGACGAGAACATGTCGCCGGTGAGCAGGTGCTCGTCGGAATGACACAGGCCGGCCGCGTGGCTCTTGACGAGCACCTCCCCGGTCTTCGGACCGTCGAGTTCGACCTCCTTGACCTGCCATTCCTCGCCGACCCCGTAGAGCACTGCAGCGCGCGTCTTCATCGTCCGTTCCCCTGTGCCTCGCGTGAAGCCAGAACGTACTCGGCTCAGATCGTGCTCGTCATACCGCCGTCGACGGGCAGGACGACGCCGGTCACGGCGGCGGCCGACTCGGAGACGAGATAGGCGATGGCGCCGGCGATCTCCTCGGGCTCGACGAGCCGTTCGATCGGCCGCTGATGCTGGGCGAACTCGTCGATGTCGGTGTCGTACGCGGTCGCCGACGCCTCGAGGATCGCGGTCCGGGTGGATCCCGGCGCCACCGCATTCGCCGTGACGCCCGTGCCGGCCAGGTCGATCGCGAGCGAGCGGACCAGCCCGACGACGCCGTGCTTCGCGGCGACGTAGGGCGCCATGTTCTGGAGACCGACCATCGCCGCGGTGGACGCCACGCCGACGAAGCGTCCCCGCCACGGTTCCGGCGACTCGAGGATCGCCGGGACGGCGGCCCGGGCCGTGTGGAAGACACCGCGAAGGTCGATGTCGACGATCGCGTCCCACTCGGCGTCCTCCACCTCCCACAGGCGTCGACCGGCGGCGAAGACACCTGCTATGGCAACGGCGGCGTCGAGGCGCCCGTGCAGATCGACGGCGGTCTGCACCGCGTCGCGCATCGCCTGCTGATCGCGCACGTCGGCAACCACGGCGGTGACGTGGTCACCGCCGGCGGCCGCGACCGCCTCGAGCTCGGCCCGACTCCCCATCGCGTACGGGATCGCATCGACGTCGGCACAGATGTCGGTGGCCACGACGCTCCAACCATCAGCGACGAGGCGGTCCACCGTGGCGGCACCCATGCCGCGGGCAGCGCCGGTGACGAGGGCAACGGGTCGGCTCACGAACGCAAGCGTCGCATCATCCGCGCCCCGGTGCGACTACCCACCGCGGATTTGGGCGACCGCGTCGGCGACCAGCGACGCGAAGAGCCGGGCACCGTCCTCCGCCGACGCCCCGGTCGGATCGCCGAGCACGCCGTTGGGCGACACCTCTTTCACACCGCCGTCCATCATCGTCGGGAGGATCTCCGCCAGCGGCGCCGGGTTGCCCGCTTCGGCGGCATCGAGGCGGACGAGCTCCGGCGCGAGGTGCAACAGCAGCGACGTCTCGGTGCGGCCGGCGTGCGCGTCGGCGCCGGGCAGGCGGACCGACCACACGTCGAGGCTTCGTCCCTCCGCCTCGCACGTCGCCGCCGCGGCCCGCAGCGCGTACGCGTTGCCGCCATGGCCGTTGATCACCACGATCCGGGCGAACTCCGGGCCCGCCGTCCGCACGATCTCGATGAGCATCTCGGAGAGCACCCGCGTCCCGACCGACAGCGTTCCGGCGAACCCCGCGTGCTCGCCCGACGCGCCGATGGCGATCGCCGGTCCGACCAGCGCACCGTCGAGTTGCTCGGCCACGGCCTCGGCAATCGCCGTCGCGATGCGGGTGTCGGTGTCGAGCGGCAGGTGGGGGCCGTGCTGCTCGGTCGCCCCGAGCGGCACCAGCAGCGTGTGCGACGCGCCTTCGAGCTCGACGGTCCTGGCCGCGCCGAGCCGCATTCAGTCGCAGCCGGCGCAGGTACCGACGAGATCGAGGCGGTGCGACTCGACGGTGAACCCGGCATCGTCGGCGACGCGGTGCAGGGCCCGGTCGAGGCTGGCCTCGGTGCGCGCCGCGAGGGAGAAGTCGATCACGTCGCCGCACGACGAGCAGATCAGGTGATGGTGGTGCTCGGTGAGACGCTCGGCGAGCTCGTACCGGGCGAACTCGTCGTTGGTGACGATGCGGGTGACGACGCCGGCCTCCTCGAGAACGACGAGGTTGCGGTAGGCGCTCGACTGGGCGAGGCCGTCGTCCTTGTCCAGGATCTGGTGGATCGTCACCGGCTGGCCCGCGTCGCGCAACGCCGCCACGAGCGCGCGGCGGCCTCGTGTGTAGCGCTGCTCCGCCCGTTTGAGCAGAGCGGTGATCTCCTTGTCGAGGTCGTCGTCGGACATGGTGCTCGTGTCGCTGGTGCTAGTGCTGATGATGATGGTGCGGATCGTCGAGGATCAAGCGATCGCCGACCCGGATGAACCGCCCGCCGAACGCGTGGACGAGATTGTCCTCGGTGAGGACCTCGTCGGGCGAACCGATCGCGATCGCGTGCTTGTCGACGAGCAGCACCTGATCGCAGATCCGGGCGTCGTCGAGGTCGTGGGTGGTGACGACGACCGACCGTTGCTCGGCGAGTTCATCGCGGATCACGTCGAGGATCAGCCCCCGGGAGACGACGTCGAGGCCGGTGACCGGCTCGTCGAGCAACAGCAGGTCGGATTGCTGAGCGATGCCCTGGGCGACGAGTACCCGCTGACGCTGACCGCCGGAGAGGTCGTGGAGCTGGCGGGCCGCGAGGTCCCCGATCGCGAGCCGGCGCATCGCATCGGCCAGCGCATCGCGGTCGGCGGAGCGGAAGCGGCGAAGCAGGCCCAGCGCCGGATAGCGGGCGAGCCCGATCGTGTCGGCGACCGTGATCGGCAGACTGCGGTCGACCTCGGTCGCCTGGAGCACGAGCGCCGGTGCGGTGCCCGCGTAGCGGATCGTGCCGGCCGTGGGCGCGACGAGCCCGGCGATCGCGTTGAGCAGAGTCGACTTGCCCGATCCGTTGGGCCCGATCACGGCGAGCGATGTGCCCGCCGGGAGATCCACATCGACGTCGGTCAACGCAACCATGTCGCCGTAGCGGACCTCCAGGCCCCGGATCTCGAGTGCAGCCGACATGATGGGCAACCTTATCTGATGAAAACAATTCTCATTCTGACTGGGGATCCCGGACACCCCCGGATAGGGTGCCGGACGAACTGATAGTCATTCCCATTCTTGGAGACTTCGTGCGCCGCTTTTCCCACGTCATCATCCCGTTCCTCGTGTGCGTCCTCCTGGGGGCTGCGTGCGGCGACGACGCCGACACCGGCGCCACCGGGCAGCCGACCGTCGTCGTCACGACCAACATCCTCGGCGACGTCGTCACCCGAATCGTGGGCGACGCGGCCGATGTCGTCACGATCATGCCGGTGGGCGCCGACCCCCACGACTTCCAGGCATCGGCGCGCCAGGTCGACACGATCCGCTCGGCCAACGTGTTGATCGTCAACGGCGCGGGCTTCGAGGAGGGACTCCTCGACGTGATCGACGGCGCCGAGTCCGACGGCGTCGCCGTCTTCGCCGCGATCAGCGCGGTGCCGACCATCGAGTTCGGCGACCACGACGACCACAAGGACGAGGACGACCACGACGACCACGACGACCACGACCATGAGGGCGTCGACCCGCACCTCTTCACCGACCCGGCGCGCATGGCCCTCGCCGCCGATGCCATTGCCGACTTCCTGATCGAGAACGTCGACGGGCTCGACGTCGAGGCCGTCGAGGCCAGCGCGGCCGCCTACGTGGCCGAGCTCGAAGCACTCGACGCCGAGGTCGAGGGGATGATCGAGGGCGTTCCCGCCGGCGACCGCATCCTGGTGACCAACCACGAGGTGTTCGGGTACTTCGCCGATCGCTACGGCTTCGAAATCGTCGGCACCGTCATCCCCGCCGGTTCCACCACCGACGGGGCCAGCGCCGGTGCCCTCGCGGAGCTCGCCGAGACCATCGAACACGAGGGTGTCGACGCGATCTTCGCCGACACGTCGTCATCGAACGAACTCGTCGAGACGCTCGCCGACGAGGTGGGCGACATCGAGGTCGTCGAGCTCTTCTCCGAGTCGCTCGGCGACGCCGACTCCGACGGTGCGACCTATGTTGCAATGATCCGCACCAACGCGGAACGCATCACCGCCGCCCTCGGGAGCTGACCTCCACGACATGCTCGAGTTCTTCACCGACGCCTTCGAGCCCGCCTTCATGCAGCGGGCGCTGATCGGTGGGCTCGTCGCGGTCGTCGCCACGTCGCTCGTCGGCACGTGGGTCGTGTTGCGCGGACTGGCGTTCCTGGGCGACGCGCTCGCCCACGGCGTCATACCCGGGATCGCGCTCGCGGTGTTGTGGGGCTTCAGCCCGATCATCGGTGCGTTCGTCGCCGCGATCGTCATGAGCGGCCTCGTGAGTGTGGTCTCCGCTCGCTCGACCGTACGGGAGGACACGGCGATCGGGCTGCTCTTCGTCGGGATGCTCGCCCTCGGCATCGTGATCGTCTCGCGGGCCCGTTCGTTCACGACCGAGGTCACCGCCCTGTTGTTCGGCGATGTGCTCGGCGTGACCAACGAGGACATCCGTGGTCAGGCGATCGCAACGGCCATCGTCGTCGTGGTGTCGGTGGTCCTGCACCGCCCCTTCCTCGCCCTCACCTTCAACCGGGCGAAGGCGCAGACCCTGGGGATGCATCCCGCCCTCGCCCAGACGGCGCTGCTCGCCCTCCTCGCGCTGAGCATCGTCGCCAGCTTCCAGGCGATCGGCACGCTCCTCGTCTTCGGCCTCCTGGTGGGTCCACCCGCCACCGCGTCACTGCTGGTCCGCCGGGTGCCGGCGATCATGGTCACCTCGATCGCGTTCGGCTCGCTCGCCGTGGTCACCGGACTCGTCGTCAGCTTCCACCACGACACCGCCGGCGGCGCGACGATCGCCGGATTCTCGGTGCTCCAGTTCTTCGTCGTCTTCGCCGTTCGCGAGGTCGGCGCGTCGCTGCGCCGACCGGCCGCTGTCACGGCATAGCGCCCCGCGGTGCACCCGACCGAGCCGTCGTCTGGCGCCGGCGCGGGGCGGTCTGAGACAGTCTCGACATGCATGTCGACCTGACGACGGACCAGAAGGCGCTCCAAGCCGAACTCCGCGACTACTTCACGACGCTGATGACCGACGAGGTCAAGGCGTCGATCCGCAACGACGAGCTGAGCGCGAACGAGCCGTATCGCGAACTGATCCGCAAGATCGGCGCCGACGGGTGGCTCGGCGTGGCCTGGCCGGAGGAGTACGGCGGCAAGGGCTACTCCCCCGTCGAGAACTACATCTTCTTCAACGAGGCCCAGAAGGCCGGCTGTCCGATTCCCTTCCTGACGACCAACACGGTCGGGCCGACGCTGCGCAACTTCGGCACCGAGGAACAGAAGAACGAGTTCCTCCCGAAGATCCTCACCGGCGACATGTTCTTCTCGATCGGCTACTCGGAGCCGGGTGCCGGGTCGGACCTGGCCTCGCTCCAGACCAAGGCGGTCAAGGACGGCGACGAGTGGGTGATCAACGGGCAGAAGCTCTACACCTCGCTGGCCTGGGACGCCGACTACATCTGGCTCGCGGCCCGCACCGATCCGGACGCGCCGTCGCACAAGGGCATCACGATCTTCCTCGTGCCGACCGACGATCCGGGGTTCTCCATCACGCCCTTCATCACGATGGGCACGACGAACACGACAGCGACGTTCTACGACGACGTGCGGGTCCCGGAGACGGCCGTCGTCGGCGAGGTCAACGGCGGCTGGAATCTGATCACGAACCAGCTCAACCAGGAGCGCGTGTCGCTCTGCGCGGCGGGCGGCATCACCAACACCGTCAACCAGATCATCGACTGGTGCAGCGAAACGGTGCACCCCGAAGGCGGGCGGGTGATCGACCAGCAATGGGTCCAGGTGAAGCTTGCGGAGATGCGGGCGCGCGTCCGGTTCCTCGACCTGCTGAATTGGAAGGTCGCCTACAACCAGCAGACGGGCGCCCTCAACCCGGCGGTGGCCTCGTCCGTCAAGGTCTGGGGCTCGGAGTCGATGCACATCATCTACAAGGAGGCCACCGAGCTGTTCGGGGCCCTCGGTGCCCTCCGTCCCGGCTCCCCGGGCGCGGTCCTCGCCGGCCGGATCGACGAGCTCTACCGGGGCGTCTGGATCCTCACCTTCGGCGGCGGCACGAACGAACTCCAGAGAGACATCATCGGCTGGGCCGGGATGGCCCTCCCCCGCGAGAAGCGCCGGAAGTAGCGAGGAGCGAACGATGGACTTCAATCTCGACGAACAAGAGCAGGCCGTCAGCGATCTGGCCCACCAGATCCTCGGCGACAAGGTCGACCACGACCGACTCAAGGAGATCGAAGGTGGCGACGAATGGTTCGCCACCGCAGAGTGGTCGCTGCTGGCCGACGCCGGGCTGACCGGTATCGCCCTGCCGGAAGCCCACGGGGGTGGCGGGCTCGGCATCATCGAGGCCGGGCTCGTGTGCGAGGCGGTCGGCCGCCATGTCGCGCCGGTGCCGATGCTGCCGACGACGCTCGCCGCGATGGCGGTGGCCGAGTTCGGCGACGACGCCCTCGCCGGAGAACTGCTGCCGGGCGTGTGCGACGGATCCCGCGTGCTCACCGTCGCGGTCGCCGAACATCTCCGTGAGGACCTCGCCAAACCGGGGCTCACCGCCGACGCCGACGCGAACCTCACCGGCACGAAGTCCGTGGTCGAGTTCGCGGCCCACGCGTCCCACGCCGTCGCGAACGCGATCGGTCCGGACGGCGTCGGGCTCTATCTCGTCGACCTGGCCGCGCCGGGCATCACCGCCGAGACGGGCACGTCGACGCGCAAGGAGCCGGTGCACGAGCTGACGTTCGCCGGTGCGCCGGCGACCCTGCTGGCGACAGGGGAATCGGCCGTCCGCTGGTTCGAGGCGCGCTATCTGGCGCTCGTCTGCGCGACCCAACTCGGCGTCGTCGAGGGTCAGCTCCGGCTGACCGCCGGCTACGCGAGCGAGCGCGAGCAGTTCGGGCGGCCGATCGCCACGTTCCAGGCGGTCACCCAGCGACTCGCCGACTGCTTCATCCAGGTCGAGGGGCTTCGGCTCCAGACCCAGTCGGCCCTGTGGCGCATCGCCAACGAGCAGGACCCGTGGGAGGACCTGCGAATCGCCAAGTGGTTCGGCTCCGAGGGTGCCCACTTCGTCGCCCACGGCGCCCAGCACATGCACGGTGGCATCGGCGTGGACGTCGACTATCCGCTGCACCGGTTCACCCTGTGGAACAAGCACCTCGAGGTCACCCTCGGTGCCGCGAACCAGCAGCTACGCACGATCGGCGCGGCGCTGGCCGCCGAGCAGCCGACCGCGATCGACTGAATCAGTCGCGGGTGAGTTCCGCCCGCAGGTGATGGGTGAGCGGCTGGCCCATGGCTGCCATCCACATCTCCGTGACCAGCTCCTGGCCGGCCACCTCGATCCGGCGCCGGACCTCACTGATCGGCTTCGCGGTGCGCGTGCCCTCGACCCGCTCGGTGCGCAGCTCGACGACCACGCCGGCGCCCGTCTCCTCGAGCGATCCCGTGTGGATCTCGACGACGCCCGTCGGTTGGGTCAGGACCATCTCGATCACGCGGTTCGCCTGCGGGCGCAGGTAGCCGACCTCGGTGTGGAGCGGCGCGTCGGACTGTGGATCCCGGGTGCGCTGGGTCATCGCGAGGAACGGCTTGCCGACATGCCCGAACGTCAGCTCCTCGAGGTACGAGAAGTCGGGAATGGTCGGGTAGTGGCCTTCTCCCGGGCCTCGCCAGGTGCCCAACAGCGGGGCGAGTGCCTCGCAGGCGGCATGGAGTTCGGGACCGGTGCGCATCGGGTCGCCACGCTACCGAGTTACGTGCGACGTCATCGACTCGGCCGGACGTGGGTCCCTAGGGTCGGCACCATGGCCGAGCCTTCGACCGATGCCCGCGCCGTCACCGAGCGCTACTGCGCCGCCTGGGTCGGCGGCGATTTCGAGTCCCTGCTCGACAGCTACGCCGACGACATCGTCCTGCACTACTTCGGCGCGAACCAGCTCTCCGGGGACCATGTCGGCAAGGACGCCGCGGTGGCCGCGCTCGTGGCCGGCGCGACGATCACGACCCGCGAACTGTTGTCCGTGGACGACATCATGGTCGGCGACGACACGTCGACCGTCGTCGTGACCGAACGGTTCACCCGCGACGACGAGTCCCATGTGCTCACCCGCGTCCTGCGCTACCGGATCGAGGGCGAGCGCTTCGCCGAATGCTGGCTCTACGACGAGGACCAGCCCCTCGTCGACCACCTCTGGCGCTGAGCGCGAACGCGGAACGGACCCGCCGAAGCGGGCCCGTTCTCTCAATCCTGGAAACCTCTCACTCGCCTGAAATTCTCTCACTCCCACTGCAATCTCTGGTCAGGAAAGGGTCGACGGAGCGACCCTTTGGTGACCAGAGATTCTCGGGGTTGGGGTTGGGGGTGGGGGGTCAGAAGTCCATGTCCGGCATGCCGGGCATGCCGCCACCCTCTTCGGGGGCGTCGGCGATGACCGCCTCGGTGGTGAGGAACAGCGCGGCGATCGAACCGGCGTTCTGCAGCGCCGATCGGGTCACCTTGGCGGCGTCGATGATGCCGGCCTCGACGAGGTCCATGTACTCGCCGGTCGCAGCGTTGAGGCCTTCGTTGCCGGAGAGGTTGCGCACCTTGTCGACGATCACGCCTCCCTCGAGCCCGGCGTTCACGGCGATCTGCGTGAGCGGACCCTCGAGCGACTTGGCGACGATGCGAGCGCCGACCTTCTCGTCGGCGTCCTCGATGCCGTCGAGTGCGGCGTTGACCGCGGCCTGGGCTCGGATCAGGGTGGTGCCGCCGCCGGCGACGACGCCTTCCTCGATCGCAGCCTTGGTGGTCGACACGGCATCTTCGATGCGGTGCTTCTTCTCCTTGAGCTCCACCTCGGTGGCGGCGCCGACCTTGAGGACGGCCACGCCGCCCGACAGCTTGGCGAGGCGCTCCTGGAGCTTCTCGCGGTCGTAGTCAGAGTCGGTGTTCTCGATCTCGGCCTTGATCTGGTTGATCCGGCCGGCGACGTCGGACTGGTCGCCCGCGCCCTCGATGACCGTGGTCTCGTCCTTGGTGACGACCACCTTGCGGGCTTCGCCCAGCATGTCGAGGGTGACGCCCTCGAGCTTCAGGCCGACCTCTTCGCTGACGACCTGGCCGCCGGTGAGGATGGCGATGTCCTGGAGCATGGCCTTGCGGCGTTCACCGAACCCCGGCGCCTTGACCGAGACGGACGTGAAGGTGCCGCGGATCTTGTTGACGACGAGCGTCGCGAGGGCCTCGCCCTCGACGTCCTCGGCGACGATGAGGAGCGGTCGGCTCGACTGCATGACCTTCTCGAGCACCGGCACGAGATCGCGCACGGCCGTGATCTTCGAACCGACGAGGAGGATGTAGGGGTTCTCCAGGACGGCTTCCATGCGCTCGGCGTCAGTGACCGAGTAGGGCGAGATGTAGCCCTTGTCGAAGCGCATGCCCTCGACGAAGTCGAGGTCGAGGCCGAAGGTCTGGCCCTCTTCGACGGTGATCACGCCGTCCTTGCCGACCTTGTCGATCGCCTCGGCAATCGTCGCGCCGATCTCCGGATCGGCCGACGAGATGGACGCCACGTTGGCGATCTGGTCCTTGTTCTCGGACACGTCCTGCGCGCTGTCGCGGATCGACTGGACCGCGATCTCGACCGCCGTCTCGATGCCCCGCTTGACGGACATCGGGTTGGCACCGGCAGCCACGTTGCGCAGGCCCTCGCGGACCATCGACCACGCGAGCACGGTGGCGGTCGTGGTGCCGTCACCGGCGACGTCGTCGGTCTTCTTGGCGACCTCCTTCACGAGCTCGGCACCGATGCGCTCGTAGGGGTCCTCGAGCTCGATCTCCTTCGCGATGGACACACCATCGTTGGTGATCGTGGGGGCGCCCCACTTCTTCTCGAGCACCACGTTGCGGCCCTTCGGACCGAGCGTGACGCGTACGGCGTCGGCGAGCTGGTTCATGCCCGCCTCGAGGCCACGGCGGGCCTGCTCGTCGAACTGAATCGTCTTGGCCATCATTCCTCCGGAAAGATCGGTGCAGAACAGCGCTGGCACTCTCGTGCCGCGACTGCTAATTCAACCCGGAGAGCGCGGATTTCGCAACCGAACGGACCGAACCCGTTCGGGAAATCGCGGGATCAGCCGCCGGCGACCGCCGGAACGATGCTGAGCGTCTCCCCGGCGGGCACGGTGGTGCCGAGACCGTCCAGGAAACGGACGTCGTCGTCGCTGACGAACACGTTCACGAAACGACGCAGGGAGCCGTCGTCGTCGAGGATGCGCTCCTTGAAGCCCGGGTGTGCGCCTTCGAGGCTCTCGAGCACCTCGGCGACGGTGTCGCCCTTGACGGAGATCTCGGCCTCGCCGGCGGTCAGGGTGCGAAGGGTGGTGGGGACTCGAACGGTGACACTCATGTGCGGCTCCTTAAATCCCGACCAAACTTATCGGATATAAAGGAATTCACCAACCAGGTACAGATCGATGCGTCGGGATCCGATGACATCGCGGTGTCGCCCGTGGCGGGTCCTTCCCCGCCGATCCGTCTCCGAGGTCATGGATGTCCGTCGAATCCCGCGCCGCTGCGCATGCCCGTCTGGCCGAATTGGTCGTATCCCTGAGCGGTGCGACGGCCCCGGCCGCGCGTGAGGCGGTCGACGCCGCACTGGCCCGCAACGGCGACACCGGCGATCAACTCCTGAACATCGCGGACGCCATCATCACCCTGCGCAACGGTCCCGCCGAGATCGCCCCCGGCGACTGACCTACGCTGGGGACGTGGAGCTCGAACGACAGCAGAACACGCCGAGCCAACGAGGCCTGTCCATGCCGGCGCGGCTCGTCATCGGCGGTCTGGCCCTGTTCGGCGCCATCTCGCTGGTGCAATGGGTCCTGACCTCACTGATCGGCATCGTGAAATTCGGCCTGATGATCGTGATCGTCGTCGGCGTCGTGGGCTGGGTGCTCAGCGCCAAGGGCCGTCGCTGAACGACGCGGCCGCCTCGGCGATCGTCGCCGCGGTGTCGGCCATCGCCCGCTCGCCGAAACGCTCGGTCAGATCGATGACCGGAATGGGCGGATCGGTCAGGGCCGACTGCCCGACCACCGCGATCACGGGCACGCCGGCCGCGGCCGCCAGCGAGGCGACACCGCCGACGACCTTCCCGGCGAACGAGCTCTCGTCGAGCCTGCCTTCACCGGTGACGACGAGGTCGGCCGACTCGATCTGGTCGTAGAGCTCCACCGCGTCCGCGATCAACGAGAACCCGTCGTGCAGGGTCGCACCCGCCGCCGCGAGTCCGCCGGCGAGACCACCGGCGGCACCCGCCCGTTCGAGCTCGCGGACGTCCACGCCGTGCTCGTCGGCGTAGACCTGGGCGAGCCGCTCGAGCCGTCGGCCGAGGAGCTTCACCTGACTCGGCGTGGCTCCCTTCTGTGGGCCGAAGACCGCGGCCGCGTCGACGAAGGTCGTCCGCACGTCGCACGCGACCTCGAGGCGGATCCCGCGATAGCGCGCCAACGGCGCCATGGCCCGCAGCGCGCCGAGCCCGCCGTCGGTCGTCGCGCTCCCGCCGAGGCCGACGAGGATCTCCTCCGCGCCCGCCTCCGCGGCGGAGGCGATCAGCTGCCCGGTGCCGATCGTCGACGCCTCCATCGGATCGTTCGCCTCCGGGCCCCCGGCGAGCAGCAGGCCCGAGGCCCGGGCCATCTCGATGACCGCCCGTCCGCCCCGCAGGGACCAGTCCGCATCGACCGGAGTTCCCAGCGGTCCGGTCACCGTGGTGGTCCGGTTCGCTCCCCCGAACGCCTCGAGGGTGCCTTCCCCGCCGTCGGCGAGCGGTTGCACCACGACATCGAGCTCTGGGGCACCGACCGCGACTGCATCCCCGACCTCGCGGGCCGTCACCGTTCCGCGGAACTTGTCGGCACACACGAGCACGCGCACCACCCGGGTGTACCACCCCAATACTTTCTGGGGTCAGACCCCAATACTTTCTCGGTCACTAGCGTCGGACTCGTGCCCGCTCCGGTTGTGCTCGTCTCGAACCGCGGGCCGTTGTCGTTCCAGGACGACGGCGGTCGGCTCGTCGCCACCCGCGGCGGCGGTGGCCTCGTGTCCGGACTCGCGCCCCTCGTCGCCGGCACGGACGCGATCTGGATCGCGGCGGCGCTCAGCGATGCCGACCGGGCGGCTGCGGCCGAGGGCGTGATCGAAGCCGACGGGCTCCGGGTGCGCACGCTCGCCATCGATCCCGACGTGATGGCGCTGTCCTACGACGTCGTGTGCAACGCGATGCTCTGGTTCCTCTACCACGCACTGCACGACGCCAGCCGCCGGCCCATCGTGGACGCCGGCTTCCGCGAGGCGTGGGACGCCTATCGGCGCTACAACGCCGAGTTCGCCGACGTTGTGGTGGACGAGACACCGCAGGGAGCCGTCGTGCTCGTGCAGGACTACCACCTCGCCCTGCTGGCGCCGCTCGTGAAGTCGCGCCGCCCCGACCTCCGCCTCGTCCACTTCTCCCACACGCCGTTCGCACCGCCGCTCCAGATGCGGATGCTTCCCGACGATCTCGCGTCCGAGTTGCTCGACGGCATGGCCGCCCACGACGCCTGCGGCTTCCACTCGGAGCGCTGGGCGGCGGACTTCCGCGCCTGCTGCCTCGCGACCATCGGCCGGGAACCGACCACGTTCGTCTCTCCCCTCGCGCCGGATCCGGACGACATCCGGGCCGCAGCCTCGAGCGAGCGATGTGAGGCCGAGTTCGCGAGCCTCGACGAAGCGATCGGCGAGCGCCGGCTGATCGTGCGCGTCGATCGCATCGAGCTCTCCAAGAACATGCTGCGGGGCTTTCGCGCCTTCGACCAGATGTTGGTCGACCGTCCGGACCTCCGCGAGACCGTCGTCTTCCGAGCCCTCGGCTATCCGAGCCGGGAGGGGCTTCCCGAGTACCTCGCGTATCGATCCGAGGTCGAGGCGCTCGCCGACGTGATCAACCGGCGCTGGCAGACCGATGGCTGGACCCCGATCGAGCTCGACCTCAGCGATGACTTCCCGAAGTCCGTGGCTCATCTCCGTCGCTACGACGTGCTCCTCGTGAACCCGATCCGTGACGGGTTGAACCTCGTGGCGATGGAGGGCCCGCTCGTCAACGAGCGCGACGGCACGGTCGTGCTCAGCCGCGAGGCCGGGGTCCACGACCAGCTCGACGGCGCGGTTCGTACGGTGAATCCCTTCGACATCGCCGATCAGGCGGCCGCGCTGGCCGACGCGCTCGATCTCGACGCATCCACTCGCGCGGCGCGGGCCACCGAGTTGCTACGCCGCGCCGAAGCCCGAACCCCCGCCGACTGGCTCGCCGAACAACTCGCGGCCGCCGACTCGTCCCGCCCGAGTTGAGACGCCGGGGTCAGAGCCCCGTCTCATCTCGAACGATCGGCCCCGTCCGCCGCCACCGCGAGGAGCCGGCGGAGGAACGCCTCCGCTCCCGCCGGACCGTCGACCACGAGATCGGCGCGACGGCGCAGGATCGGCGGGGCCTCGGCCGAGTCGACGGCCACCCGCAGCGTCGTCACATCCTTGGCCGCGAGCTCGTCGAGACCGTCGAACGCCGGCAGATCCCCGAGGTCGTCGCCGACGTACGCCACCGGATCGAGACCCGCCGCGAGCTCGACGAGCGCCGTGCCCTTGTCCCGCTCGACCGGCGGGTGCAGCTCGAAGGACTGCTTGGCCGGACGGTGCTCCATGCCGGTGCGTTCGCCCTGTTCGACCACCCAGTCCCGCATCCGCGGCGCCACGGCGGGGTCGCTGCGGTAGTGGATGGTGAGCGACAGGCCTTTCGGCTCGACCACCTCGGCGCCGAACGACGCCGAGGCCGCGTCGACGAGTTCCTGCACCGCGGCACGATAGGGCTCGGCCTCGGGGAGCGTGCCGGGCACGCCGGCGCGGCGCCACTCGAGACCGTACAGACCGACGACGTCGATCTCGGTCGGCACCATCGGCGCCAGGTAGGCGACCGGGCGGCCCGAGATCACGGCCACGCGACCCAGCCGATCGCTCAGCTCGACCAGCAGATCAGCGACGCCGGGCCGGATGACGGCCGCCTCGGGTTCGGCGGCGATGTCGGCCAACACCCCGTCGAAGTCCAGGAACAGGCCGGCGCGGGCGGGCGCCCACCCGAACGGATCGAGCGACTCATCCATCGCGTCGGTTGCCTTCAAGGGGATGGAGGAGGGTCAGCGGAGCTGCTCGTCGGTGCCGAGCACGACGATGATGTCGGCCGCGGCGACGTCGGCCGCGCTGCTCTCGCTGGCGAGCGTCGTAGGGTCGGCCGGGGCCTGCTCGAGCACCGCTGCGGTACCCGACAACGCCTCGGCGACCTGCTTGGCCTCGTCTGCGTAACCCTCGGTGAAGTAGACGCGGCTGTCCGAGACCTCGAACGTCGCTGCGTTGCCGGCGGTCCACACATAGCCGACCACGCCGAGCACACCGCCACGCTCGGCGGCCAACCCGCCGACACCGCTGCCGTTCAGGACGGCCACGATCACATCCGAGGGCGGATCGATGGACACCGCGTCATCGGAGGCGGTGTCGTCGGTCGTGCCGTCGTCCGTGGTGCCGTCATCGGTGCCCGTGCCGTCGGTGCCTCCGTCGTCGGTCGCCTCGTCGGTCGACCCGTCGTCCGTGGTGCCGTCATCGGCAGTGCCGTCGTCGGTCGAACCGTCGTCCGTGCCGCCGTCATCGGCCGACCCGTCGCCGTCCCCGCCCGGCAGCGCGGCATCGGAATCGCCGCCGTCGAAGCCCCACTGGAGCAGCGCGAACCCGATCACGAGTGCGATCACGATCAACACGCCACCGCGAGCGGCAGCGCCACCAGCCGACTTCGCGAACGATCCGTCTGAGGCGGCATAGCGCCCTGGTGCAGTCATCAGCTGTGCTCCTCGCTGCTTGCGCCGACCTGTTCAGCACGGGATCGGCGGCGCCGGTCCCGCATACGCCGCAACCGGCGCACGACCAACGGATCGTGCGACTCGGCTTCGGGCCGATCGATGAGCTCGTTCAGCAACTCGTAGTACCGCGTCGCCGAGATCTCGAGCTGCTCGTGGATGGCTTCATCCTTCGGACCCGGCTCGGTCCACCACGAACGTTCGAAATCGAGGATCGCCTGTTCGGCCTCCGTGAGCTGCATTCCCCCAGCCTTGCAGAAACGAGGCCCTCGGTGGCGCCGGGCGCGCCCTACGCTGTCAGCGACGCCCGTGTAGCTCAGTTGGTAGAGCAGCTGTCTTGTAAACAGCAGGTCGCAGGTTCGACTCCTGTCGCGGGCTCTCGAGCCGCTTCGCCGGTCAGGCCGAACGCAGCCGGGCGACCTCGTAGCAGGCGACGGCAGCCGCTGCGCTGACGTTCAGGCTGTCGAGGACACCCGCCATCGGGATGGACACCACGGTGTCGCAGCGCTCCCGCACGAGGCGGGACAGGCCGGGGCCCTCGGCGCCGAGCACGAGTCCGACCGGCTCCGAGGCGACGGGAAGATCGTGGATCGACCGTTCGCCGCCGGCGTCGAGCCCGACCGTCCAGATCCCGTGCTTGCGCATCGTGGTCATCGCGGCCGGCAGGCCGCCCACGAGCGCCATGCGGAGATGCTCGATCGCTCCCGCGGCCGCCTTGGCGACGGTCGGCGTGATGTGCGCCGCCCGATGGCGGGGCAGGACGATCCCGGTCACGCCCGCGCATTCGGCGGTGCGGAGGATGGCACCGAGGTTGCCGGGGTCCGTGATGCTGTCGAGCAGCAGCAGGAACGGGGGCGTGCCGTCGAAGTCCGGGCGGAGCAGGTCCTCCAGTTCCGTCGGACGCAGCGGCTGCGCCACCGCCATCACACCCTGGCTTCCCTCCGTGCGGGTCATCGACTCGAACTTCGCCCGGCTCATCTCCGTGATCGTGACCTTCGCCTCGTCTGCCAAGTCGATGATCTCGTCGAGAATCGGCGCGGGGTCGAGGTCGCCGGCGAGCACGACTTCACGGGTGCGGCGGGTCCCCGCGAGCAGAAGCTCACGCACGGCATGACGCCCCTCGACCTGGTCTCCACCGAGCGACCCGCCCTTGCTGCGACCGCCATCGCCTTCACGCAGTGGCGTCGTCCCCCGCTGGCCGTCACGCCCACGGCCTCGGGGCGGACCGCCGCGACCACCACTCTTCTGACGGGGGTTGCGGGGTTGCCCCTTCCCCCGACCTCCGCCGCCTTTCGGTCCGCGAGGGCCGCCCTTGGGTGTCTTGCCCGAACCGCGGCTCATCGCGCCACCAGCGCCACGGCCCACGCGACGATTCCCTCGCCGCGACCGAGTGCCCCGACACCCTCGCTCCGGCGTCCCGTCACCGAGACCGGGGCACCCACGGCGGCGGAGAGGTTCGCCTCCATCTCCGCCTTGACCGGTGCGAGCTTCGGTCGGTCGAGCACCACGGAACAGTCGACATTGCCGGGCCGCCAGCCGCCGGCCCGCACCGCGTCGGCCGCCCGGCGCAGCAGCTCGATGCTGTCAGCTCCGGCCAGTGCGGGGTCGGTGTCGGGGAACATCTGGCCGATGTCCCCGAGTCCGGCCGCCCCCAGCAGCGCGTCGGTGCACGCGTGGGCGACCACATCGGCGTCGCTGTGGCCGACGAGACCGCGTTCATCGTCGAAGCGCACACCGCCGAGCACCAGGGTGCGCTCGGGGTCGTCGCTGTACGCGTGGACGTCGAACGCCTGACCGACCCGGAAGGGAATCTCGTCGCTCACTCGTGCTCCTCTCGTGCAGGATCGTCCTGCTCGAGGAATCGGGTCGCCACGTCGAGATCCAGCGGCGTGGTGAGTTTGATGTTGCGGGTGTCGCCGTCGACCAGAGCGACGGTACCCCCTGCAGCCTCCACCACGGTCACATCGTCCGTCGCTTCGACGCCATCGTCGTGGGCCGCCCGCAGCACCGCGGCCCGAAATCCCTGCGGGGTCTGGACGGCCACCAGGTCGTCGCGGTCGACCGTGCCGCCGCTGCGGCGCCGGAGCGTGTCGGTGATCGGCACCGCCGGGGTCACGGCGTCGGCGCCGTTGCGCACGGCCGCGATCACCTGCTCGTAGAGACGATCCGTTGCCAGCGGTCGGGCCGCGTCGTGGACGAGGATGACGGCGGCGTCGGCCGGCACGGCGGCCAGACCGCGTCGCACGGAGCCCGCCCGCGACGCGGCGCCCAGCACCTCCCGCACGACATGACCGTCCGGTACGACCACGGGCGCGACACCCGGGACGGGCTCGGCCGGCGTCACCACCACCACGCCGTCACTGTGACGGGATGCGGTCCGCACCGACCGATCGACCACGCGGGACCCGGCGAGGTCGAGGAACTGCTTCGGCGCGCCGAAGCGGCTGGCCGATCCGGCCGCGACGACGATCGTCCACACGGAACCCGTCTCTTCGTCACTCATCGGAGTCGCCAGGCTGCACGGGGTGAGTTCACCTGCCTAGTCTGGTGGCCGCCCATGCCTGACACCAGCACACTTCGCGCCACCCTGCTCTTCGCCGAGGTCGGTGAGGCGCAACTGTCCGAGATCGCCGCTACCGCCGACGAGCAGGTCCTTCGCCGCGGCGACGTGCTGTTCACCGAGGGCCAGGAACCCGATCAGATCTACATCGTCACCTCGGGTCGCATCGCGATCGCGAACAAGTCGATCGACGGTCGCGAGTCGGTCGTCGCGCTCATGGAGGCGGGTGACCTTTTCGGTGAGATGCCCCTCTTCGACGGACTCGGGCGATCGGCGGAGGCCCGGGCGCTGGAACCCTCGTCGGTGATCTCGATCCCCTACGGGCCGGTCCGCGACCTGTACGAACAGGAGCCGGCCGAACTCTGGAGCGTCGTGAAGCTCCTCGCCATGCGGCTCCGCTCGATGGACGAGACACTCGCCGACAGCGTCTTTCTCGACGTCACCGGCCGGACCGCCAAGCGACTGCTCGAGCTGGCCGGCGAGGACGACGAGTTCATCCTGCCGATCACGCAGGAGGAGTTGGCCGGCATGGTCGGCGCCAGCCGTGAACGGGTGAACAAGGCCATCGCCTCGTTCGTCAAGCTCGGTTGGCTCGAACAGAGCGACCGCCGCTACACCATCACGAACCGCGAACAGCTCTCGATCCGCTCCCGCTGAGGTCCGTCAGCTCGGACCGACGTCGGCGAGTTGCACAGCGGCCGAAAGCGTCGGTGCCCGCAGCACGGTGAGCCCCTCCGGCGCCTCGCCGGTGGCGTGGGGCACGATCGCTCGCCGGAACCCCATGCGTGCGGCCTCGCCGAGGCGCCGGTTGATGTGGCTCACGTGGCGCAACTCGCCACCGAGGCCGACCTCGCCGACGACGACCAGATCATCATCGAGCGCGTTGCCCGTGAGCGACGACGCAACCGCCAGCGCGACGCCCGCGTCGGCGCCCGGGTCGAGAATGCGGGCACCGCCCACGGCGAGGGCATAGACCTCCGCGCTCGAGACCGGCAGGCCGACCCGCCGTTCGAGTACGGCGAGCAGCATCGCGAGGCGGCCCGGATCGAGCCCCTGCGCGCTGCGTCGTGGTGTCGCGAGCTGTGACGGCGCCACCAGGGCCTGCACCTCGACGAGCAGCGGTCGGTTGCCGTCGACCGTGGGCACGACGGCGGAACCCGACACACCGGTGACCCGATCGGCGAGGAACAGGCCGCTCGGATCATCGACCGGGGCAAGCCCCATTTCGTCCATCTGGAGCAAGCCGACCTCGCTCGTGGGACCGAAGCGGTGTTTCGACGCCCGCAGCAGCCGGAGACCGTGTTGGCGATCACCATCGAACTCGAGGACCGTGTCGACGACGTGCTCCAGCACGCGGGGGCCGGCGAGCGTGCCCTCCTTCGTGACGTGTCCGACGAGCAGCATCGCGATGCCGCGCCGCTTCGCCTCCTGCACCAGCTGGTGGGCGCACTCGCGCACCTGGGCGACCGAGCCCGGCGCCGACGAGAGCTCGGGGTTCACGAGGGTCTGCACCGAGTCGATGACGACGATCTCCGGCTTCACCTCGTCGAGCTGAGCGAGCACATGGGGAAGCACGGTCTCGCCCACCAGCCACAGCTCGTCGTGGAGCGCGCCCAGCCGATCGGCCCGCCCCCGCACCTGCGATGCCGACTCCTCGCCGGACACGTAGAGCGCCCGCTGGCCCGATTCCGCCACCGCACCGGCGAGTTGGAGGAGCAGGGTGGACTTCCCGATGCCGGGCTCGCCGCCCACCAGAGTCACCGATCCGGGCACGAGACCGCCTCCGAGGACGCGGTCGACCTCCGCCAAACCGGTGGAGCGGATGTGGGAAGACTCGTCCGCCACCTCCGCGATCGGTTGTGCGAGGGCGGACGGCCCGGTCACCGCCAGCGGCGCCTCGCGTACGTCGAGTTCCTCGACCAGCGTGTTCCACTCGCCGCACCCATCGCAGCGGCCGGCCCACTTCGGCGCGGCGGTGCCACACGACGTGCAGCGGTGGACGGTGCGGGTGCGGGCCATGGGAGGACCCTACGACCCGGGTGTGACAGTCAGCCGCCCGAACCCGACGATCAACTGCCGCGGCTCCGCAGCAGGTCCTCGAACCCGCGAACCAGCGTGTGCTCGCTCTCCGGCGCCGGCTCGGTTCCGGCCACGAACAGGCCGGTCGCCATGCCGAGCTCGTTCGCCGCATCGAGATGGGCCGGCACGTTCGACAGGTAGAAGCAGTCGAACAGATCGACGGACATGCGTCGTCGCGTGGCCTCGAACAGCGCCGGCTCGGGCAGGGCGGAACCGATCTCACCGCTGACCATCCAGGACGCAACGGCGTCGTCGAGCGCGGCCATGCGGCGCAGCCGGTCACCCCAGGCGCGCGGCTGGTTGCCGATGGCGGCCACCGGTAGCCGGCTCGAACGCATGCGGTCGAGGAACGGGTGCAGCCCCGGAACCAGCCGGAACGACGACAGGTAGCGCGTCTCCAACTCCTCCGCGACCGGCCCGAGCCCGACGTCGGCCCAGAACTCCTCCACCGAGATCCGGCCGAGGATCAGCTTCCGGTGCAGCTCCCGCACCTGATCGGCGTCCGCGTCGGGCTGCTCCCCTGTGATCAGCGGGATCAGCAATCCTTCGACCGGGTCGGTGGGGCGGACGAGCACGCCGTGGACGTCCACGATGAGGAGCCGCAGCATGCGCCGGCGGGGCCGGTTCGCCTCCTCGGCTCGCGTCTCGGCCCGGTGCTGGCGGCGGCGCACGTCACGACGACGCCGGCCCTTGGGCGTGCGGATCGTGGCCAGGGCGAAGGCGCCGAGCCGGGCGAGCAGGATCCCGATCAGGAACAGACCGGCGAGCAGCGCCACGAGGGCCCAGACGCGGGGAAGGATGTCCTCGACCGTCGACGACGCGTCGATCGGCACGAGCTCGGCGGTTCCGAACGTCGCCTCCCAGACCACGGCCTCGCCGTCGACCTCGCCGGACTCGGTGGACTCGCTGCCGGGCAGTCGCACCCGCACCGTGATCGTGCTGTCGTCGCCGCGTTCCTCGGCGAGCTCCGCGCCGCGATTGCTCAGGTCGAGATCGGCCGGCAGGAAGTCGTCCACGAACGCGTCGGGTGAGGGGTTCGGGTTGAGCGTCCCCTCGACGTCGTAGTGCGTCTTGGCCGGCGCGAGCCCGATGCGATCGAAGTTGTGGGTCTTCTCGAGGACGATGTCGACGAAGGTGATGTCGTCGCGGTCGGCGCGTATGAACTCGCTGAGCACGCCGTGCAGGTCCTCGGCGTTCTCGAACCGCTTCGCGGCGCTGAAGTCCATCGCACCGGTGGCGTCGACCGTCGGGCCCTCGATGGTCCAGCCCGCGTCCGTGAGATCGTCGAACACGAGCTCGGTGGGGTCGTCGGCCAGCGCGGCGACGGCGGCCGGATCGGCAACGACGGTGACCGTGACGGTGCCCGACCCATCCGGCTCGACATGGATGTCGATGGTGGTGTCGACCTTGCAGGCACCGGCCAGGAGGACGAGCATCCCGAGGAGCAGCACACGAACCCGACGCATCGGTCCGACGCTAGACGCCAGAACGCGAGCGCGGAGGCCACGGCACAAATCCGGCCCGCCTCCGACCCTCGACGGACGACGACACGACGAATCGACAGCGCGCAAAGGTGGGACGGGACTCTGACCCCGGCGTCTCAACGGGACGCGACTAGACGGTTTCGCTGCCGCCTTCGAGGATGTCCTCGAGTTCGGGCTCGGGGGGCTCGAAGCCCTCGATGGCCCGGAAGACGACCATCAGCTCGTTGTCCGTCTCGGGATCGGGCTCGACGTCGACGATGATGATCTCACCGGCGCGGAACTCCTTGTAGAGGAGCTTCTCCGACAGCGGATCCTCGACGAGGCGCTGGAGCGCCCGGCGCAGCGGACGGGCACCGAGGGTCGGGTCGTAGCCCTTCGCCGCGAGATGGTCCTTGGCGGCGTCGGTGAGCTCGAGGCCCATCCCCTGCCCGCCGAGCTGCACCGCGGTGCGGCTGACCATGAGGTCGACGATCTGGCGGACCTCGGGCTGGCTCAGCTCGTGGAACACGATCGTGTCGTCGATGCGGTTCAGGAACTCCGGGCGGAAGTGCTGCTTCAGCGCGTCGTTGACCTTCTCCTTCATCTTCTCGTAGCTGACGGCCTCGTCGCCTGAGCCGAAGCCGATCTGTGCCTTGCGGAGATCGGCGGTGCCGAGGTTGGAGGTCATGATCAGCACGGTGTTGCGGAAGTCGACCGAGCGACCCTGCGAGTCGGTGAGTCGGCCCTCTTCGAGGATCTGCAGCAGCGTGTTGAAGACATCGGGGTGGGCCTTCTCGACCTCGTCGAAGAGCACGACGGAGAACGGCTTGCGCCGCACCTTCTCGGTGAGCTGACCGCCCTCTTCGTAGCCGACGTAGCCGGGGGGCGAGCCGACCAGGCGACTCACGGTGTGCTTCTCCATGTATTCCGACATGTCGAGGCTGATGAGTGACGACTCGTCGCCGAAGAGGAACTCGGCGAGGGTCTTGGCGAGTTCGGTCTTGCCCACGCCCGAGGGGCCCAGGAAGATGAACGACCCGCTGGGTCGCTTGGGGTCCTTGAGACCGGCCCGCGTCCGGCGGATCGCCTGGGACACGGCCTTGATCGCGTCTTCTTGACCGATGACCCGCTTGTGGAGCTCTTCCTCCATGCGCAGGAGCTTCTCGGTCTCCTCTTCGGTGAGCTTGTAGACCGGGATGCCGGTCCAAAGGGACAGCACCTCGGCGATGGCCTCTTCGTCGACCTCGTCGAACAGGTCGACGCCGGACGCCTTGGCTTCGCCCTCGAGGGATTCACGGCGGGCGAGGAGTTCCTTCTCCTTGTCACGGAGACGGCCGGCTTCCTCGAACTGCTGGCTCTCGACGGCGTCCTTCTTCGAACGGACGACGTCCGCGAGCTCGGCTTCGAGCTCCTTGTATTCCGGCGGCGTCTCCATGCGCTTGATGCGCAGACGGGAGCCGGCCTCGTCGATCAGGTCGATGGCCTTGTCCGGCAGGTGGCGGTCCGAGATGTAGCGATCGGCCAGGTTGGCCGCGGCCACGAGCGCCTGATCGGTGATGGTGACCCGGTGGTGGGTCTCGTAGCGGTCGCGCAGACCCTTCAGGATCTCGATCGTGTGGGGCACGGTCGGCTCGTCCACGACCACCTTCTGGAAGCGACGCTCGAGCGCGGCGTCCTTCTCGAGGTGCTTGCGGTACTCGTCAAGCGTGGTGGCACCGATGGTCTGGAGCTCACCGCGGGCGAGCATCGGCTTGAGGATCGACGCAGCGTCGATCGCGCCCTCGGCCGCACCGGCACCGACGAGGGTGTGGATCTCGTCGATGAACAGGATGATGTCGCCGCGGGTCTTGATCTCCTTGAGCACCTTCTTGAGGCGCTCCTCGAAGTCACCGCGGTAGCGCGAGCCGGCGACGAGGGCGCCGAGATCGAGCGTGTAGAGCTGCTTGTTGTGCAGTGTCTCGGGCACGTCGTCCGCCGCGATCGACTGGGCGAGGCCCTCGACGATGGCGGTCTTGCCGACGCCGGGCTCGCCGACGAGCACCGGGTTGTTCTTCGTGCGCCGCGACAGGATCTGCATGACCCGCTCGGCCTCACGGCTCCGACCGATCACCGGATCGAGGCCCTTCTCGCGGGCGAGCT